>CABVCF010000015.1 GCA_902496775.1 uncultured Collinsella sp. | reverse complement strand
CGGCGTGTCGTAGCCTTGCGGCAGGCGACGGATAAACGAGTCGGCGCAGGCTGCCTCGGCAGCGGCGCGCACCTCCTCGTCGGTCGCGTCGAGCTTGCCAAAGCGGATGTTCTGCGCAATGGTGCCGCTAAACAGGTGCGTATCCTGTAGCACAATGCCGAGCGACCCGCGCAGGCTGGCCTTGGCAATGTGCTTGACGTCGATGCCGTCGTACGTGATCTCGCCGTCATCGACCTCGTAGAAGCGGTTGATGAGGTTAGTGATGGTCGTCTTTCCGGCGCCCGTCGAGCCAACAAAGGCGATCTTTTGCCCCGGCTTGGCGAACAGGTTGAGATCCGTGAGCACACGCGTGCCCGGCACGTAGGAAAAGTCCACGGCATGGAAGCGCACGTCGCCGGCGAGCGGGACCAGACCGGTAACAAGCTCGGTACCATCGGCCGCCACCGCACGACCCGATTCATCAACGGCGGCCACGTCGTGCAGATGTCCGTACGTGCCCACACCCTGGCCCTCGGGAATCTTCCACGCCCACGCCGCGTCGCCCGTCTGCACCAGCTCCACGCAGCCCTCGTCCACCTCGGGCTCAAGGTCCATAGCCGCAAACAGGCGCTCGGCACCGGCCAACGCGTTGAGCAAGAAGTTGCCGAGCTGCGTAAACTGGTTGATGGGCATGGCGGCCTGGCGCACAAAGACCAGGTAGCTTGCAAGTGCGCCCACATCGGCGAGCCCCTTGATGCAGAGCATGCCGCCCGCCACGGCGACGATGGCATAGTTGACGTAGCCAATCACGACGGTCATGGGCACCATGGAGTTGGCATAGCTCACGGCGGCGGTACCGGTGCGGCGAAGCTCGTCGTTGCGGCAGGTGAAGCCGGCGACATTCGCTGCCTCACGGTTAAAGACCTTGATGACCTTTTGGCCCGAGACCATTTCTTCGATATATCCGTCCAGGTCGCCAAGCGATGCCTGCTGGGCAGCAAAGAAACGCTTAGAGCGCGCGCCCGAGTAGCGCGCATACAGCACAATGGCCGCATCGCACACGAGTGTGATAATCGTGAGCTGCCAGTTAAGGATGATGAGCATAGCCGTGGTGCCCACAACCTGAATGGCGGCCTGAATCACGTTGGCAAAGCTGTTGTTGAGCGCCTCGGAGACGGTGTCGACGTCGTTGGTGAAAAAACTCATGATGTCGCCCGAGCGCGTGCTGTCAAAATAACTGAGCGGCAGCGTCTGGATGTGCGCGAACAGGTCGCGGCGAATATCGGACACCACGCGTTGGGCCGCACGCACCATGATCTGTGAGTAGCCCAGGGCCGAGAGCACGCCCGCGGCGTAGATGATCGCCGTCAGGATGACCTGCCTGGCAAGCAGTTCCTCCCCGCCCGTGGCCAAACCGTTAACGATGGGGCGCACCATGTAGGTGCCGGCGAGGCTCGCGATGGCGGCGACGGAGGCGAGCACGCCCACCGCGAGCAACGAGAACTTGGCATGCCCCATGTAGGAGAGCAAGCGGCGTACAGTGCGCTTGAGGTCGGCCGGGCGTGCTTGGGCTGCGGTCTTAGGCATGGCGCTCACCCCCTTCCAAGGGTGATCCGCATGCGACGGAGGAAAACGGATCCTTCGCGCAGCCACCGTCGTTGCCATCGCCGGCGTCCGCGTTCCCCGCAAACTCCATCTGCGAGGCGTAAATCTCCTGGTATATGTTGTCGCCCGCTAGCAGTTCCTCGTGCGTGCCCACGCCGTGGACACGACCGTCGTCCAGCACCACAATGCGATCGGCATCCATGACACTCGCGATGCGCTGGGCGATGATGAGCACGGTCGCATCGGGAATCCGAGCGATGTGCTCGCGAATCTTTGCGTCGGTCGCCATATCGACCGCGCTGGTGGAGTCATCAAAAATGAGCACGCGCGGATGCTTGAGCAGCGTGCGCGCGATGCACAGGCGTTGCTTCTGGCCACCCGAGACACCGGCGCCGCCTTGGCCCAACTCGCCGTCCAGCCCGCCGATGCGATCAAGGAACTCGTCCACGCACGCCGCGCGGCAAGCCGCGAGGAGCTCATCGTCCGACGCCTGCGGATTGCCCCACTGCAAATTCTCGCGCACGGTGCCCGTAAACAGCACGTTCTTTTGCAGCACAATGCCCACGGCGTCGCGTAGGGTCGCGAGGTCGTAGTCACGCACGTCACGTCCGCCCACAAGCACGGCGCCCTCGGTAGCGTCGTACAGGCGCGCAATCAGCTGCACAAGTGAGCTCTTGCCCGAGCCCGTGCCGCCGAGGATGCCCACCGTCGAGCCGCTCTCGATGCGAAGGTCGATATGCTCGAGCACATCCTCGGCTGCATCCGCGCGGTATTTAAAGGAAACGTCGCGAAACACGATACTGCCGTCCGCTGGCGCCGCAATCGCGAGGTCTCCCGCGGGGTTGGCGATAAAGGGCTCCTCATCGAGCACCTCGGCGATACGGCCCACACTCGTAAGAGCGCGCGTGAGCAGCAAAAACACGTTGGAAATCATCATGAGCGAATTCATGATCAGCAGCACGTAGCTCATAAAGCCCGTGAGCGAGCCCACGCCCAGCTTGCCGGCGAGAATCATGCGGCCGCCAATCCACAGGATGGAGAGCGCAGCCACGTACATCGACAGCTGAAACACCGGCAGGTTGAGCACCGCGCTGCCAAAGGTCTTTGTCGCAGTGCGCGCGAGCTCGGTATTGACGGTGTCGAACTTGGCCTCCTCGTGCTCGGTACGAACGTAGGCCTTGACGGCACGCACGGCGGTGAGGTCTTCCTGTACCACGCCGTTGAGGTGGTCCATCGAGGTCTGGAGTTGGCGGTAGAGCGGGCTCACGCGATAGGTGATGACGCCCAGCACGATTGCCAGCACGGGCAAGATGATCGCAAAGACGGTGGCGAGCGGGCGCGACAGCATCAGCGCGTAGATAAGGCCGATGATAAGCGTCACCGGGCCGCGCACCATAGGGCGAAAGCCGTTGCCCACAGCATTTTGGATAACGGTGATGTCCGTGGTCATGCGGGTGACGAGCGAGCTGGCGTCGTAGTTGTCCAGGTTACCAAAAGCGAGCGTCTGAATCTTTTTGTACTCGGCCTCGCGCAGGTTAGCGCCTAGGCCCGAGGCAACGCGGGCAGACGTGCGGGCATAACCCAAGCCCAGTACCAGCGAAAGCGCAGCGCACACCAACATGTACGCGCCCTGTAGCAGCATGTAGTTGATATCACCCGCAGGCACGCCCACATCGATGATGTTGGCCATGATGACCGGGATAAACAGCTCGAGCACCGTCTCGACCGACACAAAGAACACGCCGAGGATGGCATCGCGACGGTATGCCCCTAGGTAGGAAAACAGTATTTTGAGATTGCGCACGCAGGTTCAACCCCCATCAAACGTTGTTCGCAAACGCACGTATTATTGCGCGCCGAATAATGGTGTCAAGTATTCCGAAATCGTTTTCTGCAAGGTTAGCGACGGCGGCGAGTTCTCGTGACGTGTGTCCATATTCACTCGGAATAATGGTGCGCGCGATTTTTTTCGCCCCACTGCCGACACAAACCTTGACTCTACAATCGTTGTAGGGTTTTCACTACACTGGTACGTAAACAAACCCAGCCAGAAAGCCCCACCTATGGAACACGACCTCACACGCGGCAATGTCCTTAAGACCATCGCGGTCTTTGCCCTGCCTTATATGCTCTCGTACTTTTTACAGATGCTCTACGGCATGGCCGACCTGTACATGATGGGGCAGTTTAGCGGCGCCGCCGGCATCACCGCCGTGGGCAATGGCGCGCAGACGCTCTATATCATTACCGTGACGCTCGTGGGTCTGGCCATGGGAACGACGGTCATCGTCGGCCACGCCGTGGGTTCGCGCCGGTTTGACCGCGCCGAGACCGCCATCGGCAACACCATTACGCTCTTTATGGGCGTCTCGGTGGTGCTGGCCGCTGTCCTGCTTGCGCTGTGCCCGCAAATCGTGGCGCTTATTGGCACGCCGGCCGAGGCAGTCGAAGGTACCTCCGCCTACCTGCGTATCTGCTTTGTCGGCATTCCCTTTATCGCCGCGTACAACATCCTTTCGGCCATCTTTCGCGGCCTGGGCGATTCGCGCTCGCCTATGTACGTGATCGGCGTGGCATGCATCATCAACATCGCGCTCGACTTTCTGTTTATCGGCCACATGGGGCTCGGCCCCGTGGGTGCGGCGCTCGGCACAGTGACCGCCCAGACGGCCAGCGTTGCCCTCGCACTCGTGTGGCTCAAGAGCCGCCGCACGAACATCCACGTAAAGCGCAGCGACCTGCGCCCCCAGCCCGAGGTGCTCGGCAGCATTCTTAAGATCGGCGTGCCCGTGGCTGTGCAGGACGGCTGCATCCAGGTGGCGTTTATGTTTATCACCGTCATCGCCAACCACCGAGGGCTCGTCGACGCCGCCGCCGTGGGCCTGGTCGAGAAGATGATCAGCTTTTTGTTCATTGTACCGAGTTCCATGGGCGCCACCGTCAGCGCGCTCACGGCGCAAAACGCCGGCGCGGGCAAGGGCGACCGCGCGCGTCAGGTGCTCAAGGACGCCATGACGATCTCGGTGGAGTACGGTTGCCTGATCACGGTGCTGATGTGGCTGGTGGCGCCGGCGTTTATCGGCTTTTTTGCCAAGGACGCCGCGGTGGTCGCCGCCGGCACCGGCTATATGCGCAGCTACATTTTCGACGCGATTTTTGCCGGCATCCACATTTGCTTTAGCGGCTTTTTCGCTGCATACGGCAAGAGTTACATCGGCTTTGCGCACAACGTGCTGGCGGTGGCGCTCATTCGCGTGCCCGGCGCCTGGCTGCTGTCGAACGCCTATTCCGATACGTTGTTTCCCATGGGCATCGCCTCGCCGTGCGGATCGATTTTGTCGGCAGTCATCTGTGTTGTCGCATTTACCGTACTCAACCGCCGCGGAGCTTTTGACAAACTGATGGCGTAGCGGGGCGACGCGAGCCTGGCACCTCTCCCCGACCCTATTGAAAGGAGCGGTCCTGTGACCGACACGCCAAGTGAACATACTGAGGGCCTGCTCCGCATTGGCGAAGTTGCACGCCTGTTTAATCTGAGTGTGGGCACGCTGCGCCATTACGAGCAGATGGGCTTGCTGGACCCGGCGCACATCGATCCGGCGAGCGGGTACCGCTACTACGGATCGCGGCAGCTCTCCACCCTCAACACCATCAGCCACCTGCGTGTTCTCGACTTGCCGTTGGCGCAGATTCGCGAGTTCGTGACCACGCGCGATGTGGACCTCATGCAGCGGCAGCTAGCTCAGCAGCAGGAGCTCATCGAGCGCAAGCGCCGCGAGCTGGAGCGCGTGTCGCGCAAGGTCGATAACCGGCTTGCGCTGCTGCACGATGCCTTGAACACCAAGCTCGATACCATTTGCACAATCGATGCGCCCGAACTTCGCTGCGCCGTGCTGCGCGAACGCGTCAACCCTACCGACGCCTATGCGCTGGAGTGGCAGATTCGTCAATTGCAGAAGGGCCAGCACGAGACCTTTGTCTTCCTGGGCAACTTGGGCGTTGGGATTGGCGCCGAGCGTCTGGCCGCCGGCGACTTTGATGGCTACGACGAGGTCTTTCTGCTGCTCGACGATACCGATGAATACCTGGGCGATGTCGAGACACGGCCCGCCGCACGCTGCCTGACTATAAGCTTCCGCGGCACGCACGGGCAAGCGGGTCCGCGCTACGAGCAGCTGCTCGGCTATATGCGCGAGCACTGCCTGACACCCGCCGGGCCTTCGCGCGAGATCGCCCTTATCGATGACATCATCAGCGACGACCCGGCGACCTACGTGACGCAAATCACGGTGCCCGTATCGCTAGGCTAGACCGAACCTCGTCTCTAGCTCGGTCAACGCCTCAAAAGCATCGCGAGACGCACCTGCCAAGCGCTCACGTTCCGCAATGCGAATTCGCGCCATCAGGTGCTCTTTTGCCTGCCCTTGGGCGTGCTTCGTGCGCCCTTCCGCCTGCGAGCAATTGCGATTCTCTATATCCATTACGCCTCCGGCACCTCACCAGTAGCCAAGATCTGCTCGAGCGCGTCCTCGTCCAGCACGGGTACACCCAGCTGCTCGGCCTTGGTGAGCTTGGAGCCCGCTTTGGGACCGGCAACCAGATAACTCGTCTTCTTTGACACGCTGCCCGAAACTTTGGCGCCGAGCACTTTGAGCGCCGCGCCCGCCTCGTCGCGGGTGCGGTTGACAAGCGTGCCGGTGAGCACGAAGGTCAGACCCGCAAGCGGTTGTGCGTCGGCGAGCTCGCCTGCCACGCCAGCGTCGGCTGCAGCTTGCGCGTGTGCGGCGCCCAAATCGACTTCGAGCGACAGGCCCGCCTGGCGCAGGCGCTCTAGCACGGCAAGGTTTTCGGGTACGGCCAGGAACTGCTTGACGCTCGCCGCGATCTTGGGACCGATGCCCTCGCACTCGGCGATGTCCTCTTCGCTCGCCAAGATAAGTTTGTCAATCGACAGGAATCGTTCGGCGATGACCTCGCCCACGCTCTTGCCCACGTGGCGTATACCCAGGGCAAACAGCACGCGACCGAGCGGCTGACTCTTGGACTTGTTGAGCTCGGCGATGATTTTCTCGGCCGTCTTGAGGCCCACCGGAATGGGGTCGCCCTTCTTGACGCCCTTTTTGCTGTTGGAGCTGGCATAGGTGCGCCCCGTGTCCAAGCCGGCGATGTCGTCGACCGTGAGCTGGTAGAAGTCCGCAACATCGTGAATCAGCCCGGCGGCGATCATCTTGTCGACAATCTCGTCGCCCAGGCCGTCGACGTCCATGCAGCCGCGGCTCACCCAGTGAAGCAGTCGCTCCTTGAGCTGCGCGGGGCAGTCGATGGAGACGCAGCGGTAGGCCACCTCGCCATCCTCGTGGACCACGGGGCTGCCGCACACGGGGCAGACCTCGGGCATGTGCCAGTCGACCGAATCGGCCGGACGCTTATCGAGCACCGGGCCTACGACCTCCGGGATCACGTCACCCGCCTTGTGCACGATGATGGTGTCGCCCTCGCGCACGTTTTTGCGACGGATCTCGTCGATATTGTGCAGCGTGGCGCGCGCGATGGTGGAGCCGGCAACCGTCACCGGGTCGAACTCGGCGACCGGCGTGAGCACACCGGTGCGGCCCACCTGGATGCGGATTTCGCGCAGGATGGTCTGCTTTTCCTCGGGCGGAAACTTAAAGGCAATGGCCCAGCGCGGCGCGCGGGCAGTAAAGCCCAGGTCGAGCTGCTGCTGGAAGCTGTCGACCTTTACGACCACGCCGTCGATGTCGTAGTCCAGGTCACCGCGGTGCTCAAGCGCCTGGGCACAGAACTCGTGGACCTCGGCGGGCGTGGCGCAACGGGCAACGTTAGGGTTGACGCTAAAGCCAGCGTTGCGCAGCCAGTCGAGGAACTCGCGCTGGCTGTGGACGTGCAGCGGATCGGTATCGGCGATGGCATAGATAAAGGTGGCAAGATCGCGGCGTGCCGTGATCTTGGGGTCCTTTTGGCGCAGGCTGCCGGCGGCAGCGTTGCGCGGGTTGGCGAAGGGGTCGCGACCCTCGGCATCGGCCTCGTCGTTCAGACGAACAAAGCTGCCCTTGGGCATATAGACCTCTCCACGCACCTCGATGGTGCGCTCGCGGTCGGCACCCATGTGGGCGAGCGCCGGCTCGGACAGGTGCATGGGCACATCCTTGATGGTACGGACGTTGAGCGACACGTCCTCGCCCGTGGTGCCGTCGCCGCGTGTGGCTGCGCGTACGAAGGTGCCGTTTTGGTAGGTAAGGGCCACGCCCAGACCGTCGATCTTAAGCTCGCAGGTATAGGTGACGCTGCCGGCACCGAGCGCATCCTCGGTGCGCTGGAGCCATGCGTCGAGTTCGTCCAGGTCCATGGCATCATCCATGGAATACATGCGCGCCATGTGCGTGACCGGCGTAAACTGCTCGCTCACGTAGCCGCCCACGCGCTGAGTATAGCTGTCGGGCGTCACCAGGTCGGGGTAGGTCGCCTCGATTTCCTGCAGCTCAACAAGCATTTTGTCAAAGGCGGCGTCCGTGATCTCGGGTGCATCGAGCATGTAGTAGCGATAGGCGTGGTAGTCGAGCTCGTGGCGCAGCTCGGCCGCGCGCGCTGCCGCCTGGGCACGGGCATCGGCCGGTGCAGCGGCATCCGCACTCGCGGGAGTTTCGGTATCGATGTCCACACCGTCACCAAACAGGCTCGATTGCTCCATAGCGGCACTCCTTCGCTCGATTTCAAACGGATACTAGAGTACCACCGGTCGCAACGGGGCCGAATAACCCTTTCGAACCGCACCGAATCGGCAGCCACCAGACCGGGGCGGACAGTTAGTTCAGATACGTATAAATCCTAGAGCTGAATCAGGCACGAACACCCCTGTTTCAACTAATTTGTGCTCCTCGAGACCATGTAAACGTCCCACTCTCCCTTCCAAACACCCATTCGAGCCCCATCCCAATCAAAAATTGCTCAAAACGCATCCCAAGCTGCCCCAGATTTATACGTATCTGAACTAACTGTCCAGACCATTACGAACCAGGCCTCTTGTCAGCCCCAAGTGATCCGTTTTCCTCCGTCCCCAACGGATCAACAAGAAAAGAGGGGCTGTCCCGCGTTGATGGGACAGCCCCTCTGGCATCGGTATGAGCGAAACGGCTCGCTAGTAGCCCTGGCCGTAGCCTTGACCCTGGCCCTGCTGGCCCAGCAGCTCCTCCAGGTACTGGCGCAGCTGCTCGTCGGTAATACCGCCGTTGCCGGTGTCGGTCGCGCTGTCGTCCTGCTGCTGGTTCTGCAGCTCCTCGTCGGAGCCCAGCTCGACGGTAACCTTTTTCTCTTCCTTGCCGCGCATGAGCGTGATCTCGACCTTCTCGCCCACCTCGTGGCTGCGCAGCGCGATGATCAGGCCATCGGCGCTCGTGATCTCGTCGTCGCCCAGCTTGGTGATGACGTCGCCCTCCTGGATGCCGGCCTTGGCAGCAGGACCATCCTCAACGACGCTCGCCACATACGCGCCGCTATCGGTGCTCAGCTTGTTAGTGCGGGCGTTAAGCGCATTGACGCTCGAAAGCGTAGCGCCCATGTACGGATGCACCGGCGTCTTGCCGTCGATAATCTGGTCGGCAATGTTCTTGGCGTAGTTAACGGGAATAGCAAAGCCCACGCCCGAGCTGGAGCCCGAGTAGCTCTCGATGAGCGAGTTGATGCCCACGAGCTCGCCGTTGTCATTGACGAGCGCGCCGCCGGAGTTGCCCGGGTTGATGGCGGCATCGGTCTGGATCATGTTGGCATAGATGGTGTTGCCGCTGGTAGAGCTCATGGCCGTGGAGCGATACAGCGCCGACACAATGCCCGTAGAGACAGACTGCTCGTTGCCAAACGGCGAACCGATCGCCATGACCCACTCGCCCACGTTGAGCTTGGAGGAATCACCGATCTCGATCGGCGTGAGCTTGGAGGCGTCGGCGTCCTTGAGCTTGATGACGGCCAGGTCGCTCGAAGCATCGTTGCCCACGAACTCGGCCTCATAGGTGGTGCCGTCGTCCATGGTCACCACGTACTGGTCGTAACCATCGACCACGTGGTTGTTGGTGAGGATGTGGCCCTCGGTATCGAGCACCACGCCCGAACCGACGCTGCCCGAGCCATCCGACTCGTCAGCAGACTGCGAAAGCGAGCCATTCTGGCTGCCGCTCGAAGTGGCGGTAATGGAAACCACGGAGGGCAATGCCTTGGCAGAAACGGCCTCGGCCAGCGTGGTGTCCTCGGAGTCGATCGTAATCTTTTGCGTCGACGAACCCGAAGCACCCGCCGTCACGGCATTCTTTCCGCCACCGATATCGAGCGTGCCGCTCATAATGAGCGCAATGACCAGCAGGGCTCCGCAGGCACAGCCGGCAAGCGCCGTAATAAAGATCGGCAGCTTTTTGGTCTTGGTCTTGACCACCGTGTGCTTGTTTACAACCTGTTGGCCGCCCAGCGGCTTGCCGGTCTGCGTGTCGAAGGCCTGCACGTAGGGAATGTTGCCGTCGGCAGGCGTCGACTCCACCTGCACGCGCGGCTGCTGCTGAGTCTCGCCGGCGTGGTCCGCATCCTGGGGGCGCTGGGAATCGTTCTCGCTCATAGCTGCGATCCTTTCGTCAAATAACCAAAGGCCCGCCAAACATGTGGCGGGCCATCATTGTTCACGTTGAGTTGTACCCCAATATGCGGGCGAACGTGTATGAGAACGCAATCTTTTAGGAAGGCTTAAGTTCTTCTGCAAACCCGAAAGGAACCCGCTCATGCGGCAAAACCACCACAAAGGTGCCTGTCCCCTTTGCGGTGGAAATCTAGTCCTTAAACAGATAGCCCACGCCGCGGACGGTGGTGATGTGTGCCGCGATCTGCGGGCCCACCTTGGAGCGGATGCGTCGGATGTGCACGTCGACGGTGCGCGTGCCGCCGCAGTACTCAAAGCCCCACACGCGGTGCAGCAGTACCTCGCGGCTGTAGGCACGGTTGGGATGCGTCGCCAAAAAGCTCAGCAGCGAGTACTCCATCAGCGTCAGGTCGATGGGCTCGCCATCGAGCGTCACCTGGTAGGTAGCCAGGTTGATCTCGAGGTTATCGATGTTGAGCACATCGTCGGCGGTAACGGTCTCCTCCTCGCCCATCAAGCGCTGCGCGCGAGCCTTGAGCTCGTTGGGCGTCGCCGTGGGGCACACAAAGTCGGCATGCGCATGATTGGGCAGGCGCAGGGTGCCGAGCGCCTCGTCGTCGACGATCACCAACATGGGGACGCCGCCGCGATCGTCAAGCCACTTGGCAATCTGATCGATGCGGTCGCTGCGGATGCCATCGGAATCGAGGATCAGCAGGTCAAAGTCGTGCGCCGCGGTCGGCGAATCGGGAGTTGCCAGGCTCACCTCGACACCCAGGGTGGTCGTCAAGCTGCGGGCAAACTCGTGGAAGCGCGTCGTGCGCGCCATGAACAGGGCACTCTTTTCGGACATATCGGCCTCCAAGGAAATGAGCTCAATCGTACTGGAACAAGCCAGCGCGATTAGGAGTTCGCCAGGTAGTGCTTGATCTCCCACTCGGTGATCGTAGACTCAAACTTATGCCACTCGTCGCGCTTCTTTTTGAGGAAGAAGCTGTGGATGTGCTCGCCGAGGGCATCCTTCATAAACTGCGAGTCCTCAAACACGTCGAGCGCCTCTTTGAGCGAGCGCGGCAGCGGCGTGTAGCCGGCCTCGACCATCTGACGGTCGGTAAGCTTGAGCGTCTCAGCCGTTGCCTCGGGCGGGAGCTCCAGCTTGCGCTCGATGCCGTCCAGACCAGCCGCCAGCGTGACGGCGTTGACCAGGTACGGGTTGGCCATGGGGTCGGGGCTGCGAAGCTCGATGCGCGTGGACAGCTGCTTGCCGGGCTTGTAGACCGGAATGCGGACCATACTCGCGCGGTTGCGCAGGCCCCACGTGGCGTACTGCGGCACGGAGTCTCCGCCCGTGGTGATGCGCTTGTACGAGTTGACCGTGGGGTTGGTGATGGCGCTGATCTCGCGCGCGTGCGCCAAGATGCCGGCCATGTAGTGCTTGGCGATATCGGAGAGGTGGTACTTCTCGTCGTCCTCGCCCCAAAAGACGTTGTTGCCGTCGTGGTCGAATAGCGACTGGCACAGGAACATAGCGCTGCCGTCCTCGCCCGCCAACGGCTTGGGCATAAAGGAGGCGTGGCACCCGCTCTCGTAAGCCTGCTGCTTAATGATGAGTTTGGCCGTGGTGATGGCGTCGGACATGCTCAGGGCCTCGGCGTGGCGCAGGCTCATGCCGTGCTGCGAGCGGCCGGCGGCGTGGAAGGTGTACTCCACGGGCACGGACATCTTCTCGAGCGTGAGGACCGTGTTGCGGCGCAGGTCGCGAGCGGCATCGCTCACCGAAAGATCGAAGTAGCCCACGTTGTCAAGCGGCTCGGGAGTGTGCTCGTCGGGGAAATAGTAATACTCCAGCTCGGCGCCCACGTTGAGCAGATAGCCAGCCTGCTCGGCCTTGCGGAACATGCGGCGCAGGGCATCGCGCGGGTCGCCGGCAAACGGCTTGCGATCGGGAGTGCATACGTCGCAGAACACGCGGGCAACGCCGTTGTGGCTCGGGCGCCACGGCAGAATCTGGAAGGTCGAAGCATCGGGAAACGCCAGCATGTCGGCTTCCTCGGGCGTGGCAAAGCCCTCGATGGCGGAGCCGTCAAAGCCAATACCCTCCTCAAAAGCGACCTCGAGGTCCTCGGGGCTAATGGCAAAGTTCTTGAGGCGGCCGAGAATGTCGACAAACCACAGACGCACAAAGCGGATGTCACGCTGCTCTACGGAGCGGAGTACGTAATCGATGTTCTGCTGGTTCATGTCGCTCCCCTTTCTTTCGGGCGGGTTTCGACTGGTCTATATCGCAGATACTATCGCAGAAAAATGTTTCCGCAGGGTTAAAGCGTATCAAGCGCTCAAAAAACGTGCGCGAACAGGCCGTTGCGAACGAGCGATTAGCGCGAGGTTGATGCGCGATGTTCGATGTGGCCGGGAATCTCGATGCGTTTGGGCGCCAGCTTTGCGGCCTCGCCCACCGTAGTGGTAACAACGTCAATGCGCTCGGAGAGGCGCTCGACCACGCGCTCGGCAATGGTGAGGGTGTCTTGCGCGGCCGTGGTCACACCGCCAAAGAGCACGTGGTTCCAGGGGTAGTCGTCAAACGTCGCGATCTTAAGCCCCGCCGGCAGCGAGGGACCAAGCTGCGCCAGCGCCTCGGTCAGGCGCAGGAAGACCAGGCCGTTGACGGCAATGAGGCCGAGCTTTTTGCCTGCATAGCCGCGGATGGTCTCGTCCAAACGGCCAACGCCCGTGGCACCGCCATCGGCCAGGGTAACGACCTCGCCCGCAAGACCGCGGCGCGAAAGCTCGTCGGCAAAAGCCTCGGCGCGCTCTCGACGCACGGGGCTGTCGTCGCTTGCCTCGGTGAGCATGCACAGGCGCTCACAGCCCGCAGCGGCGAGCTCGTCTACCAAGCCGGCGACCAGCTCACGGTTGTTAGATGTCACCAGATCGACGCCGCCGTCGGCAGCATCGCGGTCGAGCAGCACAACAGGCAGGCGCCCCGCTGCCGCGGCGATTGCCTCGTCGTTGCCTCCACAGGTGTTGACGACCAGGCCGTCCGCGCCGGCATCGATAAGTCTGGTGAGCGACTCTGCTTCCTTAGCGGGATCGTTGCCGCTAATGGCCGTCATAAGCGAGCAGCCGCGCGCGGCGGCACTGGCGGAAAGTCCTTCGAGCATGGCGCTCGAGAATGGGTTGGCGATGTCGGCCAAGATCACGCCGATGAGATTGGTGCGCGAGCTGCGCAGATTGCGCGCAGCGGCACGCGGGCGATAGCCGGTGCGCTCGATGACCTCGGCAATGCGGGCACGGGTCTCCTCGGTCATTTGCCCGGGGCGGTTGTTGAGATAGCGCGAGACCGTGGCCGGACTCACGCCCGCCTCGGCGGCAATGTCCTTGATTCTCATCTGCGCCATAGCGCACCCCGTTTCCTATTTGTCGGCAGTCTGAGCCATTTTAGGCATGTTTTAAAAATCTCGGTTGCAAAACGCTGCAGGTGAGCAGCATCGTTTTTACGCCTCGAGCAGATGCGATGATGGGCTAGATAGCCGAGTCTTTAGACAGCTCAAAATAGTCAGGATGTAAGGCAATAACCGGGCCCTGCTCCTCGGGCATTAGGTGCAAGTGTGTCTCTGCCAGATAGCTCGCCGCATCGGTATCGCCCCTCTTAATAGCCTCGAGAATTCGGCGATGCTGCCGACGAATCGGCTCCCAATCCAGATCCTGCGACACCATACGCAACCAGTTGTATCGCTCAAAATGCGTATTGACGCTCTTCATCCAATCCCACAACATGTGACGGCCGGCAATCGCAAAACACGTCTCATGGAACAGGTTGTCCAGATCAAAAAAGCGACGCGTCTCGCTATGGCCGAGCGACTCTGACTCGACAAGAATCTGCTCAAGCCGATGCTTTTGCTCGGGCGAGGCGGCCGAGCAACATTTAATGAGCACGCTTCGCTCGAGTTTCTCGCGCAAGAAACAGGCGTTCTCGGCGCGTTCCATGCTGATCTTAGAGACATAGGTGCCGCTTTTGGGACGCGTTTCCACCAGCTCCTGCTCGCGCAGGCGCACAAAGGACTCGCGAATGGGCGTGCGCCCGATTCCCGTCTCCTTTTCCAGCCCAATCGCCGAAAGGCGCGTGCCGGGCTTGAGCTCGGCATAGATGATCTTGGAGCGCAATGCGTTGTATGCCTGGTCTTGCAGGCTCTGATTATGCTGGCGTTGTTCCATAAAGCCCTCGGATAAACCCTCGGTTAGTCGAATACCACCATGCAATACTATCGCATCGACACGCCCCAGCTCCCAATCAGTCTTTTTGGGACGGGGCTCTTTTAGCTACCCTGGCCCGCAGATCGGCCCCCTTGCCACAAAAGTGGCCCATCTACTACGTTAACACGGATAGCCTCGGCCATACCGAAAACCGTGAAAACAAAACCGCAGGTAGACAGCTTGTCGATTTTCGAAAAAGCCGACTATGGTTGACCCCTGCGGCTTAAACGTAGTAGATAGGCCCTTTTCGTGGCGCAGCACTACTGCACCCCAAATTGGCACCCCGAGCCCTCGTGAGTTGCCAACAAGCTGTTCGCCCAGCGCTTTATCCGCGCGGCATTCGGAAAATAGCACCACCGTAAGAACCCGCGAACAGCGCTATACGTTGCTATATCTCACTATACTTTGCTATATCTTGCTATACTTTGCTATATCTTGCTATATCTTGAGCAAAGGTGGCTCACATGCAAACAAACCCTTTTAAGCCCACAGCAGGTAAAACACCTCCCACGATTATCGGCCGCGAAGATGTGCTCGAAGAATTCAATGAGGGCCTCGTCAACGGGCCTGGTGCCCCGGGGCGCCTAATGCGCATAGCCGGCGTCCGTGGAACGGGCAAGACGGTCCTCCTTGACGAGTGCTCACGTTTGGCGCAAAGCCGTGGCTGGACGGTCATAAAAGAGGTCGCAACCGAGGGACTTTGCCAACGCATTCTCGAACAGCTGCAGCCCAAATTCCAGGCCAAACACGCCAGATTTGAGCCCACCGTAGCTGGCATATCCATCGGCAGCATAGACATTGAGCGAATCGGTCCATCGCTACGCGACGCCATGAGACAGACAATATCCAAGAATGAAAATGGCCTGCTCATCACTCTCGACGAGGTTCAAGACGCAGAGCTCGATGAGGTCCGAACGCTCTCCATTGCGATTCAGCAGGTTATCGGCGAAGACCTTGATATCGCCTTTGTTTTTGCGGGGCTGCCTTCGATGATTGAAAGCATCATCAACGGAAAGACACTTACGTTTTTGCGCCGTGCCCTCCCCTTTGACCTAAAGGCTGTGGCAGTAACCGAAGTGTCGTACTCCCTCGAGGAAACCATTGAAGCGTCTGGCATGGAGTTGCAGCCAGGTATTGCCGGCCAACTTGCCGAGGCAACGCAAGGTTATCCTTTCATGATCCAACTCGTTGGATACTACGCATGGCAGTTGGCAAGACGCGCACATACACCGATTATTGGAGAAGAAGAAGCCGAGCGCGGCATTGCAACGGCACGCGAACGCTTCTGTGCCATGGTGATTGAGCCCGCGCTACAGCGCATTCCGCCCACGTGCATCGCTTATCTGCTGAGCATGGCATCTTTGGGGCAGACGAGCTCGACCAGCATGGTTGCCGATGCCCTAAACAAAACGCCTCAACAGGTGAGTTCCGTCCGCAGCCGCCTGTTAAGAGAATCGATTATCGAGGCTCCCTCGTACGGCAAGGTCTCATTTGCCATCCCCTACATGCGCGACTACCTCTACGAGCACAAAGCCGAACTGGAAGTTGAACTGTAGAAACGGCAACTGCCCTGCAAGACGAAAACCGTTTTCGTACGGATTTAAAGCAGACGTAAACGATTTTCGTCTTGATTTGCGTACGGAATTAAGACGTAAATTGCGCTTTCGTACGCTTATTACCAGACGCAAATTGTTTTCGTCCGGCCATGCGTCCCCAATCTAGACGAAAAGAGCCCCGAGCTCGTATTGAACTGCATCCCAATTCTTGGACGGGCGCCGATGCCCTGATCTCTGCCATGTCGAGGTGCGAGATCAAATCCTTGGCGCGCTCGCCGGAGTGGTATGCCTTGTTCGGCGCCACCTTCCTGTAGAGCTTCTTGAGCTTCGTCTTCCCCTTGTTGCCCGGCGGCATCTCCGTCTCAGGTGGCAGCCCTAGGAAGGACAGGACGCCGGGCAGGTCGCACAGCATCACGTCCTCGATGTCGGCCTTGGCCGCCAGGTCGACGACTCTCTGCGCTGTCGGCGAGATGTTCGGGGTGCTGCTACCGCCCGCTGGTTCGGAAGCTGGCGGGCAGTAGCGGCAGTAGCGGTGTGGCTCGATAGGCCCGAATATCCGTAAGGAAGGTGCTCGCTCTCATATGTGCTGATATGCCTCGCCTCGCGAACCTTGGGATGCTTCCTGAGGTAATCCCTCAATTCGAGCCACTCTTTATGCTCATAACGCTTCGAAATCGTTTCCCCGTCGACAGTTTCCTTCACATAATGGTATGTTCGAACGCCTTCGAACTTGCCGAACCCGTTCTCGACGCTGAAGTTTCTGAACCAGCGCGAAAACCCATTCAGGTCCATGAAGTTGACTTGGGGATGCCTGTCTTTCGTTCGTTCGTTCGAATGAGTGGACGAGCGGAGTGCCTTTGACTTGTTCCAGGCCGAAGGCTTCCATTTCGCGGGCCTGCTCCTTTTTCCAGAATTCGAGATACGACGTCAGCGTCTCGCTTATCGAGATCCTCCGCACGCTTTTCTTGCTTTTGGGCGAGCGAACGCTTCGATCGGCCGCGAACTGCTGCTCAATGAGGATGCTTCTGTTCTCGACGGAGACATCGGACCACGTCATCCCGAGGGCTTCTGCCCTTCTCATGTCGGTGTCGAGCATGAGCATCACGCATGTGATGTGCGCGTCCGGTTCTCGATTGAGCAGGATGTCGAGTAGGCGAGCGGCGTGATGGTTCCTTCGCGGTTGTCGTGGAACTTTTTTGCGTACGAGCCGACGGTGTCCCTCGATTTTTGGACGTAGGTGCCGCTGTTGAGTTCTGCCTTGTAGGCTTCGAGTGCGGCGTCGACCTCTCGGCTTTTGGTGGTATGTATGGTCTGCCACGGCGAATAGCGGTATTTGCCCGTGACCGGATTCTTGCCGAGGCTGTGACGGTAGCGCCACGTGTATTTGTCGCGGCGTTGCTTCGTTCCTTTGCCTATGACGAGAGGTCGGTCGTTCATCGTGTTCCTTGCCTGAAGTGCCTGAGAATCGCGCTCGGTTGCGCGGAATGGCGCAAAGGGTTGGGGCGGCATTACCCTTGGTGGTGGGCCCTGCGTGGGGTCACACCCCAAGGGTAATGCTCCGCCTGACCGCTTTCAAGCTCGTTGTGGGTCGAATTTGGGTCGAATTATTCCGCGTACTTTTCTTTCGTAAATCTATGAAAACATCAAATGACCTGGAGTTATATTGACTTCAATTTGGGTCGAAATGTCTGAATGAAACAACGTCGTAGCGACCTCATAACCCGAAGGTCGGTGGTTCAAATCCGCCCCCCGCGACCATGAAACTTCAGGTCGGAAGCATAAAAGCTCCCGACCTTTTTCTTTGTCTAGGGGTTTCGGCATCTCTCGTTCTTTGGGTACCTCGAGGCGGGCAATCAGATAGATGCTTACGAGTATCATAGGGTCTTTTTACGTCGCGGTCGTGTCTCGTACTGGTGCGCCGCTCTTTGTGGGACGTGTCACTTTGCCATAGGTTGTCCGGCGGCGGGGCGCAGGTCGTTCCCCGTGGCGTCGCTCCTTTCGACGCTACGCTGCCTGGCTACTCGTTCCACTGGTGCTTTTTCATGTCGACGCAGCCGTTGTCTCGGAAGGCGACTCCTTCCTCCGTCAGTAGTGCTCGCTGGTCGGGGAAGTTTGGCGCGAGGCGTCCCGCGTGGTTGACGACGCGGTGGCAGGGATAATCGCCGTAGCGATCCGCCTCGCTCAGCACCGCTCCGACCAGGCGAGAGTTTTTCTCCCTGCCGATGAGGCGCGCTATCTGACCGTACGAGGCGACGCATCCCGCCGGAACCTCTGCCACGACGGAGAGAATCTCATAAACCAAATCTTCGTCCAGGACTTTTCCCATCGTATCGCTCCCGTGTTCGCTTTTGCCTTCGGGGGCGCGGCGCCGATCACCCGTGCTGCGATTTTCGCAGCTCCCCTTACCGAAGCATCGAGGGAAAGCGCGTGCGTGTCAAGGTTGTCTGGTCCAGTTGCTGGCTCGATGCCTCGAGATGTTCGCCTCAAGTGCGACCTGCCCCTATTGGAAAAGGATGCCGAAGATGTATTTGGTGATGGCGGAGCGGCGGATGACCCCCACGAGTTTGCCCTCGTCATCAACCACAGGAAGCTTCTTGAACTTCTTCTTCGCCAGCAGCGCGGCGACGCGGGCGATGCTCTGCTCGGGACGGGCACACACTACCTGGCGCGTCGCGAAATCCATGACGCAGCGATCCTTCAGGTCTTCGATGCGCTGCTCAAGGCTCTGATCGTCGAAGTACAGCATGGACGCGTCGCCGCCCGTGAAGATGGTGTGAGCGCGATGCTGCGCGATGGCTCCCATGACATCGCCGTCGGAGATGAACCCGACCACCTGGTTGCGCTCATCGATTACGGGCATGCTGCTCACCTCGTTTTCGGCGAGCATGCGCACCACGTCGGAAATCGTGCAATCCTGCGTGCAGGTGAACGGCTCTTCAATCATGATGCTCGAAACGGGCGTCCCCTCGAGCTCGAGCGGGATGCGCTCGGACAGAATCTCGGACATCGCTTATGCCTCCTTCGTTTTCGGTGCGGTTTTCTTGGTGCGCACGCTGAATATGGCGCAGATAAGGGAAACGAGGCCGATTGCCGCGCACACCTTGTAAGCGACGCCCGCGCCCACGGCGGTGGCTACTTGGATGCTCGCATCGACGCCGGCCGACGCGGTGACGCTTGTCATGACCGTGATGATGAGCGCCGTGCACAAACCGCCGGCGACCTGGCGGCCGGTGTTCGCGATGGCGTTGCCGTGGGCGATCATGTCATTTTTCAAGGCATTGACACCCCATGTGTTCACCGGCATGTTCGCGAGCGACTGGCCGGCGGACTGCAGCATGCAGAACAGCGCAACCACCAAGATGGGCGTGTTTACCGTCGAAAGCGAGAGCAGGAACAGGGCGCCGGTCATGAGGGCCAGGCCGACGATCGAGATGGCACGCGGACCGAACTTGTCGAACACCACGCCGGAGATAGGGCTGATGATGATGCCCACCGCCGCGGCGGGAAGCATGGCCATGCCGGTTTCGAAGGCCGAAGCGCCAAGCGAGGTTTGCAGCAGCAACGGCAACAGCGTGTTGGTGACCAGGCATGCGGCGTTGATGAGCGTGACGATGATGGCGGCCACGCGGAACTCGCGCGTCTTGAGCGTGCCCAGTTGAAGCAGCGGGTCCTCGATTTTGCCCTGGCGTACGACGAACAGCACCAAGCACACGACACCCGCGACGATCGAGCCGAGCACCACGGGGTTGCCCCAACCCATCGACGAGGCGCTCGAGAACCCGTAGAGAAGTCCGCCGAAGGCGATGGTGGAGAGGACGACCGAGGGCAGGTCGAGCTTGGGGTTCTTCAGCTCGCCCACGTTTTTCAGCATGAACACGCCCAGCACCAGCACGAGAATTGCGAGGGGGACGATGGCGCCGATCATGGTGCGCCAGCCGTACGTGTCGATCACCGCGCCGCCTACGACGGGGCCGACCGCGGGACCCGCCGACATGACGATGCCCGCCATGCCCATAGCCGTTCCTCGTTTCTCGACGGGGAACACCAGCATGGGAACCACCGAGACAAGCGGCATGAGCACGCCTGAGCCCGCCGCTTGCAACACGCGACCGATGATGAGGAACAGGAAATCAGGGGCTGCGGCGCACAGCAGCGTGCCCAGCGCGAACACCAGCGTCGCCCCGAAGAATAGCGCGCGGGTGCTGAACTTGTCGATAAGGAACGCCGAAACGGGGACCATGATGCCGCTCACCAGCGGGTATATGGACATGATCCACTGGGCAGTCGAGGCATCGATGGCGAAATCGGACATGATGACCGGCAGCGCAGGCGACATCACCGTTTGGTTCAGTAGCGCCAAGAAGGCACCCAGGACGACGACCGCGACGATGCGGATCTGGGTACCGGTAATGCGCCCATTGGCGGGCGCGACCGTACAATTATCAGACATAAGCTTCCTTCGTATCTATTCGATTCTTCGCCGAAGGCGCGCCGGCCCACGGGCGAAATAACATGCACGTGCTATGCGTGCATCAGATACGACAGGAAGAAAGCGGCTGCTCAGAGCGCACTTGGGGAACAACAGGAGAGGCCCCGTATACCAGGGGCCGCCGAATTGCGATGTATGCTTTGGTCAAATCCTTCATAGCGGGGAGGTACTCTAGCAGTCGTCTTCGCCCCTTTCAAGGGATGTAACCCAGACGTTGATTTTCTTCACCGAAGCGCCATCGTTGACGGGTGGCGTGCTTCTCTATCGCCACACCGCGGGGCGAGGGAACGCCGCGGCGAGCTTGTACATCGGCTATGTGTGCAGCTGCGAGCGTGTCGCCGGCGCGCGCTGGGCGCCAGTCCGATCCGGCCGACTCTTGCCGACGGTCGGTCGCCGTCCTCCTCCATCTCCGCCTGCTCTGTTTTTGCTCGGCTCCCTTGTCGTATCATGGACGGACGAGAATTGAGCGAAGGCGGTACGTATGAACATCCAGATATTCGGCACGAAGAAAAGCTTCGATACTAAGAAGGCGCAGCGCTATTTCAAGGAACGTCGTGTGAAGTTCCAGTTCATCGACTTGAAGGAAAAGGGGATGAGCAAAGGCGAGCTCGAAAGCGTGGCGCGCGCCGTCGGCGGGATCGACGCTGTGATCGATCCAAAGGCGAAAGATGCCGACACGGTTGCGCTCGTACAGTATCTTGCTGCCGACCAGAAGTTCGAAAAGGTGCTCGATAACCAGCAGATTCTTCGTGAGCCCATCGTTCGCAACGGCCGCCAGGCAACCGTTGGCTACGAGCCTGACGTGTGGAAGGGCTGGGAATAAAGTGAAGCGCCCACGCCCGTGGTTTTATCCACGGACGCGGGCGCTTGCGTAAGACGTCTCTTGTCGTTTGAGTGGAGCGCCCCGGCGGCGCGGAACAACGCGCCCCGGTGACGTGGCTCGGGGCTCTTTGTGCCGCGCATCTATGAGAGGAGATATTTGATGCGCATGGGCGCTACTCCATGTAGCCACCCTGAATGGCGGAAACCGCATGCTCGGTAAAGAACTTGAGCGTGCCGGAGGTATATCGATTAGCCTTGGGCTTCCAAGCGGCTCGACGCTCGGCCAGGACGGCGTCGACCTCGGCCGGCTCCATCTTCTTGCCGGCGATGCCCACGATAGAAAGCGAGCGCTCGGGGATGTTGATCCGGATAAGGTCGCCCTCCTCGATCAGGGCAATCGGGCCGCCCACGGCAGCCTCAGGCGAAACATGACCGATAGCCGGGCCCTTGGAGGCGCCGGAGAAGCGGCCGTCAGTGATCAGGGCAATGCTTGCGCCCAGCTCGGGGTCGCTGGCGATAGCCTCGGTGGTGTAGAACATCTCGGGCATGCCGGAGCCCTTGGGGCCCTCATAACGAATGATGACGGCATCGCCGGGCTTGATCTCGTGCGTTAGGACGGCGTGGATAGCGTCCTCCTCACAATCGAACGGGCGAGCCTTAAGCGTGGCCTGGAACATCTCGCGCGGAACA
Organism: uncultured Collinsella sp.; assembly: GCA_902496775.1. Classification (GTDB taxonomy): domain Bacteria; phylum Actinomycetota; class Coriobacteriia; order Coriobacteriales; family Coriobacteriaceae; genus Collinsella. The sequence continues at coordinate 7,623 of CABVCF010000015.1, read as the reverse complement.
ACCGTGTGTTTGACGACCGCGCCCTCGGGAGCAAGATTGCCGTGGAGGATGGCGATGGAACCGTCGGTGCCGAAGGCCTGGTCAAACGGACGGATGATGTCCTCGCGCTTGAGATTCCACTTCTCAAGGTAACGACCGCACTTCTCGTAGTAGCCGTTGTTCTTAAGGTCCTCGAGGTTTTCGCCGAGGGTCTTGCCGGTGACGGTCATGACATCGAGGTGAAGCATCGACTTGATCTCCTCCATGATGCGCGGCACGCCACCCGCATAGTAGAAGAACTGCGCCGGCCACTCGCCTGCGGGACGGACGTTGAGCAGGTAGTGGGCGCCACGGTGCAGGCGATCGAAGTCGTCGGCGGACATCTCGATGCCAAACTCGCGGGCGATCGCGGGAATGTGCAGCAGCGAGTTGGTGGAACCGGAGATGGCGCCGTGGACCATGATGAGGTTCTCGAAGGACTCCTTGGTCACGATGTCACGCGGACACAGGTTGTGCTCGGAGAGCCACACGGACTGACGGCCGGCCTCGCGCGCAAACTCACGCAGATCGAAGCTGGTTGCGGGCAACAGGGCCGTGCCGGGGAGCATAAGGCCCAGGGCCTCGGCGGTAACCTGCATGGTCGACGCGGTGCCCATAAACGAGCAGGCGCCGCAGCTGGGGCATGCGTTGTGCTTGGCAAACTCAAGCTCCTCGCGGGAGATCTCGCCGCGCTCGTAGCGGGCAGAAATCGCGCCGAGCTGCTCCAAGGTCAACAGATCGGGACCGGCATCCATGACACCGCCGGTAACGACGATGGAGGGGATGTTGATGCGGCCCATGGCCATGAGGTTCGCAGGCAGGCCCTTATCGCAGCTGGCGACAAAGACGCCGGCGTCGAACGGGGTGGCCTTGGCATGGATCTCGATCATGTTGGCGATCATGTCGCGGCTGGGCAGCGAGTAGTTGATGCCATCGTGGCCCTGGGCCTCGCCGTCGCAGATATCGGTGCAGAAGTAACGGGCACCGTGACCGCCAGCCTCGGCAACGCCGGCACGGACCTCCTCGACCAGCTCAAACAGGCCGGCAGAACCCGGGTGCGAGTCGCCAAACGTCGACTCGATAATGACCTGCGGCTTGTCCAAGTCCTCGATGGACCAGCCAGAGCCCAGGCGCAGCGGGTCCATCTCGGGGCTGATGGTGCGAAACTTGCCGGAACGCGGCTGCAGCTTGGCAACCAGGTCGGCTGCCTCCTGCTGAATCTGTACCTTGGTCTTCTCGTCCATGATGCTCTCCTCTTTTGATTTGAACGGTTGTACCAATCGTTGGTTAATGAATCAGGTGTAAATGGGTACCGAGCGATGCACTCGGCGGAAGATGCTTAGCTACGCGAACTAGGCGAAGAACGAGATCACCAGGGCGCAGGCGAGGCCCGAAAGGCCGATGAGCGTCTCCATAACGGTCCAGGACTTGAGGGTGGTCTTCTCGTCAATCTCCAGGAACGAGGAGCACATCCAAAAACCGGCATCGTTGACGTGCGAGAGGGCCGTGGCACCGCCGCAGATAGCACGCATGGCGGCCGAGCACGCAACCAACGACCAGGTCGTCTGTATCAAAGAGCTCTGCGACGAATCCGAGCGCCTGGCCGAGGCCGGTGAGGATTACTCCGCCGCCGACACCGCGTTCCACAATGCCATTGCCGAGAGCTCCGGAAACCTCGTCGTTCCCCGCCTGATGGGCGTGTTCAAGGCATCCGTCCCCCTCTTTATCGACGTGACCGGCAAAAAGCTCGTCGAGGAAACTATCCGCATGCACCGCGATGTGGCCGACGCCATCGCCGCGCGCAATCCCACCGCCGCGCACGACGCGATGTATCTGCACCTGGTGTATAACCGCAACATGATTGCGGAGGGAGCAGAAGCAAAAGGCATTTAGGGCCCGACAATAATCTTTCTTTGGCAAAACGCAGGCGGCGGCTGCCCAACACACAGGGCAGCCGCCGCTTTTTGCAATCGATTGGTGCAAAGGGGTTGACTAGAGCTCGCAGGCAACCTTGTAGCCGTCGCCGATGGCATCGCGGATGTTGCCGCACTTGTTGGCGTCGCCCAGCACGTGGGTGGTAACGCCGGCAGCGGCAAGGTCGTCGGCCAACTTGGTATTGGGACGATAGCCCATGGCAAGCACCAGCGTATCGGCACCGGTGATGGTGTGGACCTCGCCGTCCTTTTCGTAGCTGATAGTGTCCTCGGTAATCTCGGTCACCTTGGCCTCTGTCAGCACATGAACGCCCTTGGAGAGCATGCGCGTGATAAGCACCGCGCGACCGGCACCACCCTCGTTGGCGGCGAGCGTCTTGGTCATCTCGATGACAGTGACATCGCGATTGGCCGGCGAGAGGTCATTGACCAACGGGGCCAGGTAATCGGCCGTCTCGCAGCCGACGGTGCCGCCGCCGACGATGACGATCTTCTTGCCCGGGAAAGCCTTGCCGCCCAGCAGGTCGTCGGCCGTCATAACCTGCTTAAAGCCCTGCATGAAGGCCGGAGCGATGGGCTCGGCGCCATAAGCCAGGACAACCTCGTAGCCCGCGTAGTCACGCTGAATGTCCTCGGCAGTAAGCTCGGTGCCAAATACGCACTTCACGCCCGCCTCAGCAAGACGGCGATACTGATATTTGATCACGCGGGTGAGTTCCTGCTTTGCCGGCGGCACGGCCGCGATACGCATCTCGCCACCCGGCTCATCCTGCTTGTCAACGAGCACCACGTTGTGTCCGCGCTTGGCGGCAATGTAGGCAGCCTCCATACCCGCAGGACCAGCGCCCACAACGAGCACGTTCTTAGCCTCGGCGGCAGGCTCGTAGCCAGCCTCGTCGCGCTCCACGTCCGGGTTGACGGTGCAGGAGATGCGCTTGCCGAACATGATGCCGTTCAGGCAGCGCAGGCAGCCGATGCAGGGGCGGATGTCGTCGGCGTTGCCGGCAGCGGCCTTGTTGCAGAACTCGGCATCGCACAGATTGGCGCGGCCCATCATGCAGATGTCGGCAGCGCCGTCCTCGATCAGCTCCTCGGCAATCCAGGCCTCGTTGATGCGGCCGACCGTGGCGACGGGAATGTTGACGTGTTTTTTAATCTCACGCGAGCAGGCGGCGTGCGACGCCTGCTGGGTACCGGCGGCGGGAATCGCGGAGCCGCGCTTGATGGTGGTGCCGCCCGACACATGAATCATGTCGACGCCGGCCTTCTCCAGGCGACGTGAGACGTAGATCATGTCGTTGAGGGTCAGGCCGCCATCGGTGTACTCATCGCCCGAAATACGGACGTCGATGATAAAGTCCTTGCCGCAGCGCTCGCGAATCTCGGCGATGACCTCGAGCAGGAAGCGCATGCGGGCGTCGAGCGAGCCACCGTACTCATCGGTACGCTTGTTGTAGAGCGGGGTCAAAAAACCACCGAGCATGCCGTGGGCGTGCGCTGCGTGGACCTCGACGCCATCGACACCGGCCTTCTGCATACGCACGGCAGCGTCGCCAAACTGATGCGTGAGCTCGTGAATCTCATCGACCGTGATGGGGCGCGGCGCCTCGCGGGCATAGGACGGGCCCACAAAGGACGGAGCGATCAAGCGCGGCGTGCCCGGAATGTTGAAGGCCATGTAGGCGGGGTGGAAGAGCTGCGGCATAATCTTGCAGCCGTACTCATGCACGGCGGCGGCGAGCTTTTCCCAGCCGGGGATGAACGTGTCGTCGTAACAGCACATGTCGCCCGGCAGATAGGTATAGGTGGGCTCGACCGTCACGACCTCGGTGATGATGAGGCCCACACCACCCTTGGCGCGGGCGCGGTAGTGGTCGACCAAGTCGTCGGTCACATAGCCATGATCGGCCAGGTTCGTGGACACCGGCGGCATAAAGACGCGGTTCTTGACCTCGGTCGTACCGACCTTGATCGGACTAAAGAGCATCGGGTAGGCGGATGACTCCATACAGGCTTCCTTTCGTTTAAGCCGCTCGGCGGCAGTTGCTAACGTACTTATCGTATCAGCAACTGCCGCATCCGCAGTCAAACATACCCAAACGCCGGTCGGCTAATGAATACCGCGGCCCAAGTCTTCGGCGATTTTGTCTACGCCCTTAAGTGCAGCGCACGTCTTTTTGTTGGAGCAATGCCCCGTGCAAACGCCACCCTGAGCGCAGTCGGCGCAGGTGCCCTTGCGGTAGATGCGCACGCATACCGCGACAAACGCAATACCGATAACGGCCAGTACAACAATATCGATAGGTGCCATAGCAAGCCTCCTCTAGTTAACCATCACTTACTTTACCCCATTCTCCACCTACCAAAAAGGGACAGGTTTATTTTGGTCGGTTTTATCTGCGGAAACGTCACATCTCCCCTACCAAAAAGCCCGAGTGTCGCTGCGACACCCGGGCTCGTGGAAAGGGGCTAATCCTTATTCGGACTTACGCGGAAACTGCGGCGGAGGCAGTGTTGGTCTCGTCCTCGTCGGTCCAGACATGCTTGGGCATGGGACGGAAGATCTGGAAGAGCATCGCAACTAGCAGCACGATGGCCACAATCGTCCAGATACCAAACTGCCCAAGAACAAGCAGGTTATAGAACTGGTTGATGAACAGGCCGATCACCCAGGCAAAGGCGCACTCGTAGCCGATGGCGATCGCAGTCCACTTGCCGGAATCCATCTGGTTGCGGATGGTGCCAATGGCGGCAAAGCACGGAGCGCACAGCAGGTTGAAGGCGCCGAAGGCAACGCAAGCGCCCATGGTGGGGAACATGCCGGCAAACGCGGTCCACAGGCTCGGGTCGGTCTCGCCCGCGTCGGCGACGGACAGCAGCGAGCCGGCGGTGGCGACGACGTTCTCCTTGGCGACGAGGCCAGAGACAGTCAGCGCGGTGGCCTGCCAGGTGCTAAAGCCGAGCGGGGCGAAGATCCAAGCGACCAGGTTGCCCAGCATGGCAAGCACGGAGTAGTCCATAAACTCCTCGGGGATGCCGTCCATCGCAGGCAGGAAGCCAAAGGAACCGTTATAGCTACCAAAGTTGGAGAGGAACCAAACGACGACGGTGGACGCAAAGATGACCGTGCCGGCCTTCTTGATAAAGGCCCAGCAGCGCTCCCACACGTGCAGCGCCCAGGAACGGATCGCCGGGAAGTGGTAGGCAGGAAGCTCCATGACAAACGGGGTCGGACGGCCGGCGAAGAGCTTGGTCTTCTTGAGCATGAGGCCCGAGGCGATGACGGCAAAGACGCCCAGGAAGTAGAAAAGCGGGCTGATCCATGCGGCCGTGGTGGAAGAATCGCCAATGATGGAGCCCATGAGCAGGGCGATGATCGGCAGCTTGGCGCCGCAGGGGATGAACGTGGTGGTCATGACCGTCATGCGGCGGTCCTTCTCGTTCTCGATGGTCTTGGTGGCCATGACGCCGGGGACGCCGCAGCCTGAGGACACGAGCATGGGGATGAACGACTTACCGGACAGGCCAAAGCGGCGGAACACGCGGTCCATGATAAAGGCGACGCGGGCCATGTAGCCGCAGTCCTCCAGGAAGGACAGCATCACGAACAGCAGGAACATCTGCGGCACAAAGCCGAAGATGGCGCCCAGGCCGCCAACGATACCGTCGCAGACCAGCGAATCGACCAGGCCACCGTCCTCGGTGCCACCCGCCACAAGTGCGTCGTGGACCATGGTGGTGATACCCGGGACATAGGGGCCGTACTGTGCCGGGTCGACCGAGTCGGCGTCGTCACCCGCGGCCTCGACAGCCTCATCGTAAGCATCGCGGCCCTGACCGAGCACATACCAACCGTCGGTGCCAAAGAGCTGATCGTTGGTGAAGTCGGTCACCGTTCCGCCCAGGGTGGAAACGGCGATGTAGTACACGCAGAACATGATGACCACAAAGATCGGCAGGCCCAGGATACGGTTGGTAACCACGCGGTCGATCTTCTCGGAGGTGCTCATCTTTGCCGGAGCCTTGGTGAGGCACTCGTCAATGATGTGGGCAATCACGCCGTAACGCTCGCCGGTGATGATGGACTCGGCGTCGTCATCGCAGTCCTGCTCGCACTGGGCGACCAGCTGCTCCACGCGAGCGGCCTTCTCCTTGGTAAGGTTGATGAGCTTGCAGGCGTCCGCGTCGCGCTCAAACAGTTTGACCGCGTAGTAGCGACGCTTGTTGGCGGGAACGCTCGCCGGCAGGTTATTCTCGATGTGGTCCAGAACGTCCTCGATGGAGGAATCGAACTTGTGCTCCGGCACCTGACCCTTAGAAGCAGCGGACTTTTTGACCTGCTCGAAGAGCTCCTTGATGCCCTTGTTCTTAAGAGCCGAGATCATCATGACCGGACAACCAAGCTTCTTGGAGAGCTTGTCGGTGTCGATCTTGTCGCCATTCTTCTCGACCAGATCGGCCATGTTGAGGGCAACGACCACAGGCAGGCCGGTCTCGATGACCTGAAGCGCCAGGTATAGATTGCGCTCCAGGTTGGTGGCATCGACCACCTGAACGACGACATCGGGCTCGCCGCTCATGAGGTAATCGCGCGAGCATTGCTCCTCGGGGCTGTAGGGGGAAAGCGAGTAGATGCCGGGGAGGTCCGTGATGGTAACGTTCTTGTCGCTTAGGAGCTTGGCCTCCTTTTTCTCAACCGTGACGCCGGGCCAGTTGCCAACGTAGCCGTTGGCGCCGGTGATCAGGTTGAAAAGCGTGGTCTTGCCGCAGTTGGGGTTACCCGCCAGCGCGACATGGATCTGAGAATCCGCCATTCAATCCTTCTTCCTTGTGTGCCCGCGCTGCTTTCTCCGCACGGGCTGGATAATGTGCTTCAAAGTTGCTGCATTAAGTTAGAAATACCTAACTTTATCTGCAGAAATATACGCCGCGAGCCCTTACTGGACCTCGACGACGGCCGCCTCCTCCTTGCGGATGGAAAGCTCATAGCCGCGCACGTTGATCTCGACCGGATCACCGAGCGGTGCGACCTTCACGACCTTGAACGAAGTGCCCTTGATGAGCCCCAGGTCCATAAGGTGGCGGCGAAGCGCACCCTCACCGTGAAGCTTGACGATGGTGGAGCTCTCGCCCACCTTAACGTCACCCAACGTCTTCATCCTCTTGTCCCCCTTTCGGTTTTTATGAAATGCTGCAGACTAACCGACGGTCATGATGTGCATGGCCACCTTGGAATCGATGCCAAAGCGCGCGCCCAGCACCGTGACGATGATATTGGCGCCACTCGAGCTCACCACGTGGATTTCGTTGCCCTCGACAAAGCCGAGGTCCTTGAGGTGGTGTTTCATGTCCTCATTGCCCTTTACACGAGACACGCGCACGGTTTCGCCCGCTTTTACCATCGAAAGCGGCATGGCCGGCATCTGCGGTCCGCAAGACATGAGTTGCTCCTAACGTCAGTTCGTCCTCAACATCGACGTGATAAAAGTTAACCACGTCTATGTTCGCTATAGTAAACTAGCACGTGGTTAACTTTTTGGAAAGGGTCTCTATTCAGTTTTCGAAAAAGTTTCCTATACGGGCTTATAGGACAAAATGTGTGTCCCGATAGAACACCCGTTTCCATCCATTAATCCAGCCAGAACGGGTACGGGTCCCTGTGGTGGAGGTC
>CABVCF010000014.1 GCA_902496775.1 uncultured Collinsella sp. | reverse complement strand
CCAGTCGGGCGAGACGGCCGATACCCTTGCTGCCATTCGCGACGCGCGCATCAAGGGCGCCAAGGTCTTCGGCATCACCAACGTGGTGGGCAGCCCCGTGGCGCGTGAGAGCGACGGCGTCATCTACACCAAGGCCAACAAGGAGATTGCGGTCGCCTCGACCAAGAGCTTTATCGGCCAGGTTGTGAGCCTCACGCTTTTGGCTCTGCTGCTGGCGCAGGTCAAGTACCGCCTGACCACCAAGCAGGCGCGCATGCTGTTCCGCGAGCTTTCCGATACGGCCGAGCAGATCCAGTGGATTTTGGATACCCAGACCGAGGCCGTGCATGAGGCCGCCCTGCTGTGCAAGGACGCGCAGTCGGCGCTGTTCGTGGGCCGCGGCATGGGTGCCGCTATTTCCTACGAGGGCGCGCTCAAGCTCAAAGAGGTCAGCTACCTGCACGCCGAGGCCTACGCCGCCGGTGAGATGAAGCACGGCCCCATCGCCCTGATCGACCCGGGCTTCCCCGTCATCGCCGTGGCAACCAAGAGTGCCACCTACGACAAGACCGTGTCGAACCTCATGGAGTGCAAGGCGCGCGGCGCCAAGGTCATCGTCGTTGCCACCGAGGGCGACGAGGAGATCAACAAGATCGCCGACTGCATTATCCGCGTACCAGCAGTCCGCGACGTGTTCAGCCCCATCACGGCGAGCGTCCCGCTGCAGCTGCTCGCTCGCGAGGTAGCCATCCTGCGAGGTTGCGACGTTGACCAGCCCCGCAACCTGGCCAAGAGCGTCACGGTAGAGTAGTTGGTTCCGCCGTTCTAGCGACTAAGGCCCGACTCCGCATCAAGACGGAGCCGGGCCTTGTTTCATTTGCCCGGATAAAACCTGCCAAAATGAACCTGTCCCTTTTTGGCAGGTTAGCGGAGCTTGCTGGTCTCGAAGTACTCGGGGAACTGGTCCAGAACCTCGGTTTGATTGCGGAACATCATGTGCAGGTGCTTGCTGACCAAAAAGCTCGCTTCGATGGGGTCGCGACCGGCGATAGCGCGGCGAATCTGCTTGTGCTCGTTCACGATGTCCTGATTGTCGAGAACCTGCGTGGCGGCGCGCAGCCAGCGGAAGCGCTCCAGGTCGGCATTGGTCTCTTCGAGCCACGACCACACGGTGCTGCGACATGCGATGCTAAAAATCATGTGATGCATGAGGTTGTCGCTCAAAAAGAAGCCGATGCGATCCTCTTCGGCCATGGCCTTTTCCTGCAGCACGATGGCGCGGTCGAGCTGCTCGATGCCAGCCGACGTGGCGCGAGCACAGCACTCCACGATCACCTGCTTTTCCAGATGCTCGCGGATGTAACAGGCACTCTCGGCAAGGGTGAGGTTGATGGGTGAGACGTAGGTGCCGCTTTGGGGCACGGTGCGCACCAGGCCTTCCTGCGCCAAGCGAACCAAAGCCTCGCGCACGGGCGTGCGACCCATGTCCAGGTCATCGCAAAGCTGCTTGACGCCCAGCTTTTCGCCCGGCTTGTAGTCCAGGTAGACGATTTTGCGTCGAATGGTGTGGTAGGACTGGTCCTGTAGGCTCGTTTCCTGCTCGCCGACGTGCATCGATTCTTCCATAGCGCCTCGCAACTGTTCTATCAAACTCATATGTCAGTTGTTAATTATGCCGCGAATCAGCTCTCCGCGGTGGGTAATTCGGCTGTTGCCTGAGAACCATTGCGGCATCTTAGTCTGTGTTTGCGCAAGGCTGCGCTCAATGTTGCCGTATCATAAGCCGTCGCAAACGTGAAATAGAAAGAAGGAATCTCATATGCAACTGGCAAATATCGTACGCGAGCGCTGGAAGGGCGTCTTGTTCTGCCTGATCATCGCCATTCCCGCGACGTTGCTCGGCAAACAAATTGAGGTGGTCGGCGGTCCGGTATTTGCCATCCTCTTTGGCATGGTCCTGGCGCTCGTCTTTCCCAAGAATCGTCGCGAACAGCTCGCCGCCGGCGTTACCTATACGTCCAAAAAAGTCTTGCAGTACGCGGTTATCCTGCTTGGCTTTGGCATGAACCTCTCCCAGATTCTGTCCAAGGGCGCCCAGTCGCTGCCGATTATCGTGGCGACAATCTCGACCTCGCTTGTCATCGCCTTTGTGCTCTGCCGCGTCATGAACGTACCGGGCAAGATCGCGACGCTTGTGGGTGTGGGTTCGTCGATTTGCGGCGGTTCTGCCATCGCCGCGACCGCACCCGTCATCGATGCCGACGATCGCGAGATTGCCCAGGCTATTTCGGTCATCTTCCTGTTTAACGTTATCGCGGCGCTCGTGTTTCCGACGCTCGGCGGCATGCTCGGGCTGACCAACGAGGGCTTTGGCCTGTTTGCCGGCACCGCCATCAACGACACCTCGTCGGTAACGGCTGCGGCGAGCGCCTGGGACAGCATGCATCCCGGCGCCAATGTGCTCGAGAGCGCCACAGTGGTCAAGCTCACCAGGACGCTGGCCATTATTCCCATCACGTTGGTCCTCGCATGCTGGCAGATGCATCTGGCACGCAAGGCTGGCGGCGACGCCAAAAGCACGTTCTCCCTTAAACGCGCGTTTCCCATGTTCGTGCTGTTCTTTGTGCTGGCGAGCGTGATCACCACGGTGTTTCAGCTTCCCGTGTCCATCACGGCGCCCATCAAGGAGCTGTCGAAATTCTTTATTGTGATGGCCATGGCGGCTATTGGTTTTAATACCGATATCGTCGAGCTGGTCAAAAAGGGCGGCAAGCCCATCGCGCTGGGCTTTTGCTGCTGGATTGGCATTGCGTGCATGAGTTTGGGAATGCAACACGTACTGGGAATCTGGTAGAGAAGTAGCTTGTTTGCGTGCTGCGTGCTGGTGAGCGCATTCTCACGGTGGAGCGATAGGAGCTCTTGCGGGTATGGCTTGTCCGCAGGTTTATAAGTCCCGAAGAGCTCTTATCGCCCCGCCAGGATGGCGATGCGGGGCAACACCTATACTCGCAGGACGGCGCTTTCTGCCCTATAGTGTTTGGTGAGCAATATCGTTCAATTTTGAAACACTCGGTCGTGCGACCGTCGGCGGCTGCATGTCGCCGCGGACAGGGGCAAATCATGGATAGCGATGCCAAGCTGAACATCTTGACCGAGGCCCTGGCTGCTGCCGGGGCCTCGGCATTGGCAATCGATGCGCGTGGGGACGTCGCGATCTCGACCATGAATGACGCGGCGCTCGAGCGGGATGTGGCGGCTTTTGTCGCTGAGCGCCTCGACCGTATAGGAGACGGCGCGCGTCTGGTTATGGGGCGTGCGGGTACGCGCCTGAGCCTGACCGTTCGCCCCACCGACAAAGAGGGCGGGGGCCTTTGGGTCGTCGTGGTCCGCGAGGTGCGCGGCGCCGCGGCGCATGCGGGCATCGAGTGGCTCAACGCCGACGAGGTTGAGGCCCGCTACGAATCGAGCGCGTACGGCATCGTTGAGGGGGCGGCCTCGGTGGCTGCGCCGGTTGCCGAGAGCTACGCGCGCGGTGTGCCCCTTATGCTCGAGGGCGAGCTGGGAGCGGGTCAGATCGAGATCGCCAAGCGCCTCTATCTGGACGGTCCTTTTGCCGATCAGCCCTTTGTTTCCCTTGCGCTTGATGAACTCACCGAGCGCGGTTGGCGCCATGTGCTCAAAAGCGCCGAATCGCCGTTGTTCCAAACGGGGCTGACCCTTTGCATTGAGGGCTGGAATGCGGTTGGCCCCCAGCGCCTCCGCGAGCTGGTCTCCACGATGACCGACACCGCGTTGGCGACGCGCTGCCATGTGGTGCTGACGGCGAATGACATGCCGGGCGGCGGCGAAAGTGATCAAGCCGCGTTTGTGACCGAGCGCTTCGCCTGTGCGGTGAGCGTGGCGCCGGCAGTCGCCGAGCAGGGAGCCGCGTCGACGAAGGTTGCGCGCTATTTGGAATATCTCGCTGATGCATTTGAGACGGCAGCACCCACGCTGTCTGCCGCGGCGACGAAGACGCTCGATGCTTACCGCTGGCCGCGCAATTATCTGCAGCTCCGCGAGGTCTCGGAACGACTGTATATATTGGCGGGGACGGGCACGGTGGACCGCGCTGTGGCGGAGGAAGTGCTCGCCCAAGAGGACGTGATCAAGACCGCAACCTTTGGCGCCCCGACGCTCGAAAGTGACCTGTATATCCTGCGACCGCTGGCCGATACCGAGCGAGATATCGCGCATCTGGTTGTAGACCATCTCCACGGCAACCGAACCCGTGCGGCGGAGGTGCTGGGCATAAGCCGTACAACGCTGTGGCGCTTGCTGAAGGACGATGACCGTTGAGCGAGGCGCCCGTGACCGCGCGCGACGCGTGTGCTACAGTCCAAAGCGTTATTGTTTCGATTTGGTTACGGCGTGCGAGGGCATATGGCTGAGACTTCAAAACCGAGCCGCAGAAGGCGGAGCGCCGCGCCGGTTAACCGACGCACGACATCGGTGACGTGGGGCAAACACGCCTCGGGGTTTGATGGCTCGTTCAAGCGCACTAAATACGGCTATCCTTCGGCAAGCGCCCGCTTGGCAATGCAGGCAGAGTCCTCGCTGTGGGGCCGCAAACGCGTGGTGGGCTCAAAGCTCAAGCACGACGGAACGCTCGGCTACATCAGCCGCGGGGCGGCTCGCCGCAGCGGGCTCAATCCCGCCGGCTGGCATCGCTACGTGCCGATCGTGGCCGCCGTTGCGGTGATCGTCATCGCGCTCGCTGCGCTTGGCTACGCCGGCGGTGGCGCCAACTTGGACGCAATGTTTAAATCGCCCGAGCTCGCGCATGTAGGTACAGAAGTTGTCGAGGGCGCTCAGGCCCAGACGGGCGTCGCGCCCCAGCGCGGTATCGTTGCGGCGGCCTCCACCATCGCCGATGCGCAAAAGGACGAGGACGAACAGGGCGATGGCGCCGAAACGGCCCAGACGAACGAAACGACGACAACGGCGATGTCAATATAAGTTACGAGTGGGGTAGCTAATTTGGGACGGGGCTTTTTTAGCTGCCCAAGACAGTGGCTCATTCGATGTCAGTCGCCAAAAGCGAGCGAGCCGCATTTGCGCCAAGGTGACGTGAAATGAGAGGGCGCTGACCTTCTGGTCGCGCCCTCGAAATTGAACGTCAGATTGGCGTGAATGCGGCCCGCGCAGCGTCAACGAGCCCGCCGTTCGGTAGAACGGCGGAACTAATTACCTTACGTAGACGACGTTGTCGCGGCGCGGCTTTGCCTCGGGTAGCGTGTCCTCGGCATAGCCCAGAATGCAGTTGCCCACACCGCGCAGGCTTCCGTCGGCGGGCAGATCCCACTTGGCCAGCAGTTCCAGTCCCTCGGGTGAGTCAAAGACCTCGCGCGCGCGGTGGATCCAACACGAATCGACGCCCAGCGCATAGGCTGCGTTGAGCAGGTTGCCCATAGCGAGCGAGCCGTCTTCCAGGTGCGTGGGCACGCTGCGGTCGACGAGCACCACCACAACGGTCTTGGCGCCGTAGAAGGGATCTCCTTCGCTGCCCATAACTTGGGCGTTGAGCTGCGAGAGGCGCTCGACGGTTGCGGGGTCGGTGACGGCGACGAATGTGACCGGCTGGCGTCCCATGCCGCTCGGCGCGTACTGGCCGGCTTCGATAATGCGTGCGAGCTTCTCGGCCTCGACAGGGCGATCGCTGTATTTGCGGCAGCTGCGGCGGTGGATGAGCGCTTCGATGGTTTCCATGGGTCCTCCTGACGTTGGTTTCGATGCCTCGTTCTTACCCGCCGAACCAAAACCGTAATCGCGTAGTCGGCCCCAAACAATGCAAGCTACTAAGTGGAAAAGTTGGTTTGCATAAAACTTCAGCCAGAATGTGACAAACCGGTGGGATGGTTAAACGTTTTATCCCGTCTACCCTGCGGTTTTTTACCACTTGCCTAAATGATGCGCGCATAAGCTCTGATAAAGGTTTTACTAAAGGAGCACCAACGTTTATCAACGCGCCATGGTGGCGCCGGGCCAGGAGGTAACATCATGTTCCAGGCTGGAGATGTCGTCGAGACCGACTTCGAAGGATTTCTGAAGCTGCTGCGTTCCAAGACACGCGCTTTCGTGTCAATCAACGATCACGAGTACTACATCACGCACACCGATGGCTATTGGCGTGTTCAGGATTGCGAGGCCCTCAACGATAAGGGCCACTTTACTGACTGCTCCGAGCTGGTCAACACGGTCTGCGAGGTCGTCGAACTGCCGTGGATCTGCGGCAAGAGCCTGCACGACAGCTTCTCGGGCGCCACGGTCTACGAGGCCGTCGCTGCCTAACAGCCAACAATCGATATTCTCTCGCAACCGCCGGCGCCGCCCCCGCGCCGGCGGTCTTTTTTGTCGATATGCTTATGTAGAGCCGACCATAAACAACGAGCTTATTGACGATAGTCAAAACTCGGACTAATGTAGAGATATAAATTGGTCAAAACTCGGACAATCGAATGGTGGGAGAGATGAATAGTGCAGTTAGCTTGGTCGATTTCGACCGGATGCTCAACGGGCTTGACCGTATCTATTCGGAGTTCGCACGCACCTGCGGTCTTTCGGACTGCGCCTACTGGATGCTCGTCGACACGAGTGCAGCGGGCGGAAGCGTTGCCGTGAGTCGGCTGACGAGTGAATGGTTCTACAGCAAACAGACCATCAATTCGGCGATTAAGACGCTTAGGGCGCGAGGGCTTGCGACGTTGGAGTTTGCCGAGGGCAGTCGTAAGAACAAGGTTGTGCGACTGACCGAAGAAGGCGTGCAGTTTGCCAAGCGCTACGCGTTGCCGGCGCAAAAAGCCGAGCAACAGGCATTCGAGGCGCTCGAGCCGTGGGAACAGTGCGAGATCATGCGCTTGGTCGGTAAGTTCTCCCATGTTCTGAACGAAGAGTGCGAGGCATTTAAACAGCAGGTAGCCGCCGAGAACGAGACTGACGATAAGGGCGAGGGGGACGCATGCGACTCTTAATGAGGTTTATGAGGCCGTACCGCGGTCTGATTGCGGTGACGCTGTTTGCGGTGCTGATAGATAACGTCGGTACGCTGTTGGTTCCCACGATGCTGGCGAACATGGTCAACACCGGTATTACCACGGGCGATGTCGACTATATATTACGCAACGGCCTGTACATGCTTATCGCGACCGGCATGGCCAGCGGCGGCACGGTGCTGGGCTGCTATCTTTCGGCGCGCCTGGCCGCCAACGTGGCCTGCGATATCCGCAATGCCGTGTACGACAAGTCGCTCGAGCTGTCCGCCAGCGACTTTGAGCGCTTTGGCACGGGTTCGATGATCACGCGCTCGCTCAACGACATCAACGTGATTCAGCAAGCTGTCCTTCAGACGATTCAGCTGGTGCTGCCGGTGCCGTTCTTGGCCGTGGCAGGCATCATTTTTGCTTGGTTCATCGATCCCGCCATGGGCACGCTGCTGGGCGTGGTGGTTGCGATCGTGCTGGTGGCGGCGGTCTTTACCGTTGCCAACGCCGCGCCGATCTTTATGCGCCTGCAGAGCTTTATCGACCGCATGAACGTGGTGCTGCGCGAGAACATCGTGGGCGTGCGCGTCATCCGCGCATTTAACAAGGAACGCCACGAGGAGAAGCGCCTGGACGAGGTGTTTAGCGATTACGCGGCCAATGCCATCAAGGTCAACCACCTGTTTGTGGGTCTCGACAGCTCCAGCTTCTTTTTGATGAATATCGCCGAGGTGGCGGTGCTGTGGGTGGGCGGCAACCGCGTGGGCGTCCACGCCATGCAAATCGGTAGCATCTCGGCCGTGCTGGAGTACGCGATCCTGATCCTGTTCTTTGTGATGACGGCGCAGATGGTGATTCTGACGCTCCCACGCGCCGCCGCATGCCTGAACCGTGCGCAGCAGGTGTTGGAGATTGAGCCGAGCATCGTGGACGGCAAGCGCACGCTGGACACGTGCACGGCGGAGTCTGTTGACGGTGCCGACGCGGTGGCCGTGTTCGACCACATGTCGTTCCGTTTTGACGATGCCGACGAGGATACCCTGTGCGACCTGAGCTTTGCCTGTCGCCGTGGCCAGACCACGGCGATTGTAGGCTCGACGGGTTCGGGCAAGTCGACGGTGGCCAAGCTCTTGCTTCGCTTCCACGATGCCACGAAGGGCGCCATTCGCCTGAATGGCATCGATCTGCGCGACCTTTCGCAAGACGACATCCGCGGGCGTATCGCCTATGTGCCGCAGAAGGCATGGCTGTTCTCGGGTACGGTGGCGAGCAACCTACGCTTTGGCAACGAAGACGCGACTGAGGCTGACATGCTCCATGCGCTGGAGGTTGCCCAGAGCACCTTTGTGCTCGACCAGCCCCAGGGGCTCGATACGCCGGTGGCCCAGGGCGGCACGAACTTCTCGGGTGGTCAGCGCCAGCGCCTGGCGATTGCCCGCGCACTCATGAAGCATGCCGATCTATATATCTTCGACGACAGTTTTTCGGCCCTGGACTTTAAGACCGATGCGGCACTGCGCCATGCGCTGCAGGACGAGACGTGCGATGCCGCGGTGCTCATCATCGCCCAGCGCATCTCGACTATTTTGCATGCCGATCAGATCGTGGTGCTCAAAGACGGCGAGATCGTGGGCCTAGGCACGCACGACGAGCTCATGGAAACCTGCGAGGTGTATCGCGCAATCGCGGAATCGCAGATGAAGGGAGGTGAGTAGCATGACCGAGGAGCTCAAGAAGCAGGCCATCGCCGAGGATGCCGCGGTTGCAGAGACAGTTGAGGAGACGGGCGCCACGCCCGGCCTGGACGAAGCCGCCAAGGCGGCGGAGCGCGAGGCTCGCCGCCAGGCACTCTACGAGGAAAACGAGCGCGCCGAGGACGAGCGCGCCCGCGCCGAGGCGGAGCGTATGCGCGACGTTGACGACGAGGACGAGGACGAGACGCCCCGCGACACCTGGGCGACGGTGCGCCGCCTGTGGAGCGAGGCCGCCGGCGACCATTGGCGCTTCTATATCGTGTTCGCGAGCATCGTGTTCTATGTCATCTTTAACACCGCGGCGCCGGCTTACAGCGCCCGCGTGATCGATGAGCTGTGGGGGCACATGAAGCTGGCGTTTGCCAACAACACTACCTTCAGCATTACCTGGGAGAACTGCGGCAGGACCATCTTCATCTACTTTATGATCTGGACTGCCGCCGCCTCGTTCTACGCACTCCAGAGCTTTTTGATGTCGAGCGTTGCCGAGCGCCTCAACCTGCGCCTGCGCAACCGCATCGCACAAAAGCTCAACCGTCTGCCGCTTGCCTACTTTGACGCGCATCGTCCCGGCGAGGTCGTCAGCCGTGCGACCAACGACTTGGACAAGATGTCCGAGAGCATGCAGCGCGGCTTGCTGCAGCTTCTGGTGTCGATCGGTACCGTGGTGGGCGCCGTGAGCGTGATGTTTGTGTTTAGCGTGCCGCTCACGCTTGTCTTTTTGTTCTTTACGGCGCTTTCGCTGCTGGTGACGAAGGTCGTTTCGCGCCGCACGCACGATGTGACGGGCGAGCGCCAGGAGTGGGTGTCCAAGATTACGAGCGCGGTCGAGGAAGGATACTCGGGCCGTCTGGTAATCCGTGCGTTTAACCGCGAGCGCCAGAGCTCTGCCGAGGTACACGAGGCTTCGAAGGAGCTGGCGCGCGTAAGCACCAAGGCCGACTTTATGATTAACGCCGTCGGCCCCGCGGTGCGCTTTATCGGCCGCTTGGCGCAGATCGTGATTGCGCTGGTGGGCTGCAGCATGCTGGTTGCCGGTCACATGACCGTCGGCGTGTTCCAGGCGTTCTTCCAGTTTATCTACGAGGCATCCGAGCCCATGACGCAGCTGTCGTTTACCTTTAACTCGCTGCAGAGCGCGCTGGCGAGCGCCGAGCGCGTGTTCGACCTGCTCGACGAGCCCGAGATGGAAGCCGATCCGTTGCCGGCGGACGCCGCCAAGCTGCCAGGCAAGGTGGAGGGCCGTGTCGCTTTTGAGCATGTGCGCTTTGGATATTCGCCCGACAAGCCGCTTATGCGCGACGTGTCGTTTACCGCCGAGCCGGGTCAGAAGATCGCAGTGGTGGGAACCACGGGTGCGGGTAAGACCACGCTCATCAATCTGCTCATGCGCTTCTACGAGATCGACGGTGGTCGCATTACCCTCGACGGTGTGGACACGAGCCGCATGGACCGCGGCGAGCTGCGCCAGCAGTTTGGCATGGTGTTGCAGGACGCCTGGCTGTTCGATGGCACCATTGCCGAGAACATCGCCTATGGCTGTCCCGAGGCGACGCGCGAGGAGATTGTCGCGGCTGCACGTGCCGCTCAGGTCGACTTCTTTGTGCGCACCATGCCGCAGGGCTACGACACGCATGTGGCTAACGATGCCGAGAGCATCAGCCAGGGCCAACGTCAGCTGCTGACCATCGCGCGCGTGCTGCTCAACAACCCGGCGATCCTCATCCTGGACGAGGCGACGTCGAGCGTGGACACGCGCACCGAGCTCGCCATCGGCCGCGCCATGGATGCGCTCATGCGCGGGCGCACGAGCTTTGTGATCGCGCACCGTCTGTCGACGATCGTCGATGCCGACCTCATCCTGGTCATGGATCACGGCAATATCATCGAGCAGGGTACGCACAAGGAGCTGCTGGCTGCCGAGGGCGCTTATGCCGACCTCTACCTAAGCCAGTTCGCATAAGGTGACAAAGGGGCAGCCCCGCATGTCACAACGAAAAGAAGGCGCGCCGGGGGCGGATTCCCTGGCGCGCCTTTTGTGTTGGCGTCAATGTTGTCGGTGGCCGTCCGCTTCTAGCGCTCGTCCACGAGCTTGGCGACGAGGGCTTTGAGCTCGGCCACCTCTTGCTCGAGTTCCTTGACGCGACGGGCGTTTTCGGTGATGCCCTGACGGTTGAGGGCGCTCTGCTCGGCGGCATCGTCGGGCATATACTCGCGGTGCTGCTTGGCGTCGAAGCTCTCCTCGAACACGCGGCAGCCGTTGCGCTTGATGATGCGCCCGGGCACGCCCACGACGGTGCAGTTGTCGGGCACGTCCTTGACGACGACCGAGTTGCCGCCGATCTTGACGTTGTTGCCAATGTGGATGTTGCCAAGCACCTTGGCGCCCGTGCCCACCGTGACATTGTTGCCCAGGGTGGGGTGGCGCTTGCCGGTCTCGTTGCCGGTGCCGCCGAGCGTGACGCCCTGGTAGAGCACACAGTTGTCGCCCACGATGGCAGTCTCGCCAATAACGACGCCCATGGCGTGGTCGATAAAGAAGTGCTTGCCGATCTGCGCGGCGGGATGAATCTCAACGCCGGTGATGTGGCGGGTGATTTGCGAGAGCACACGGGCGAGCGAGCGATGGCCGTGCTCCCACAGCCAGTGCTCGGGCACGTGGTTCCACTTGGCGTGCAGACCAGGGTAGGAAAGGAAGATGACCAGGGCATTTTGCGCGGCAGGGTCTTGCGCCTGGACGGTCTTGATGTCCTCACGAATGGTGTTGATAAAGCTCACCGGCCGCCCTCCCTTAGCACCGTGACAATGCGATTCAATAAAGTATAGCGATTCGCTAGGGATTAGGAAGGGCGATCTTGCTTTGCTTTGGGCGACAAGTGTCAGTTATGCAAACTTGCTGGTAATGAAGTAAGACTTTTGAGGGGTTTGGCCCGCGCTCGCATCGCAACCGTATACTGGTCAACTTGGACGTGTCCGCGCCCACAACTGAGAGGTTTTACTTCATGGGTTTCATCAATTTTATCGCCGAGCTGCTTAAGGACCCGCGCACCGCGATCGCCAGCTGGATCGCCGCCGGCCCGCTTATGGCCTACGGCTGCGTGTTCCTAATCATCTTTATCGAGACGGGCGTGGTGTTCTTCCCGTTCCTTCCCGGCGACTCGCTGCTGTTTGCCTCGGGCTTCTTTGCCCATAACGGCGGCTTTAACATTGTTGCGCTTCTGGCCACCGCATGGGCCGCAGCCATCTTGGGCGATCAGTGCAACTTTATGATCGGTCACTTCTTTGGCCGCAAGATCATTGCCTCGGGCAAGGTAAAGGCCATGACGCCCGAGCGCATCGAGAAGTCCGAGGCGTTTCTTGATAAATGGGGCCATTTGGCCATCTTCCTCGGCCGCTTCTTCCCGTTCATCCGCACCTTTGTGCCTTTTATCGCCGGCATGGGCGGCATGCACTGGCGCAACTTTGTCGTCTTTAACGTGCTGGGTGGCATTACCTGGTCGACGGTCTTTACGCTGCTGGGTTACTTCTTTGGTGGCATTCCGTTTGTGCAGGAGCACTTTGAGCTGCTGATCATCGGGATTGTCGCCGTGTCGATCATCCCGACCGTGGTCGGTCTGGTTAAGGCTAAGCTCGGTAAAAAGAACGCCTAGTCCGAGATTGTTTTCGGACGTTAATTCCAAGGCCCGTCATCGGATTCGATGGCGGGCCTTTTGTGTTGAAGGCAAATGAAAATACTTTACTTAGTTAAAGAAAAGCGTTTTATCCAAGGCGTGCGGGGAGTACAATCACCTGCATGCGAATCGACGCGCCATCGGCTTTGATGCTGCCCGCGTGTTCTGCCCGGCTCTACGCTTCCGGGTATGCGACGTTGCGACGCGGCCGGCTTCGGTCCTTGCGTGCGGGTTCGCGAGTATGCAACCGTGTATGTAAGGAGCGACATATGACTGTCGAGAAGAAGGATATCGATTGGGGTAGCCTCGGCTTTGGCTACATGAAGACCGATTACAGCTACGAGGCTCATTGGAAGGACGGCGAGTGGGACGAGGGCGGCCTGACCACCGACCACACCCTGCATGTCTCCGAGTGCGGCGGCATCTTCCACTACTGTCAGGAGGTCTTTGAGGGCCTGAAGGCCTACACCGCCGAGGACGGCAGCATCGTCTGCTTCCGTCCCGACATGAACGCTGAGCGTATGTACAACTCCGCCCAGCGTCTGGAGATGCCCCCGTTCCCCAAGGACAAGTTTGTCGAGGCCGTCAAACAGGTCGTCTCTGCCAACGCCGCCTGGGTTCCGCCCTTCGGCTCTGGCGCAACCCTGTATGTGCGTCCGTTTATGATCGGCTCCGGTGACGTTATCGGCGTGGCTCCCGCTCCTGAGTACACGTTCCGCATTCTCGTGACCCCGGTCGGTCCGTACTTTAAGGGTGGCCTCAAGCCTGTCAAGCTGCGCGTTTCCGAGTACGACCGCGCCGCACCGCACGGCACCGGCAACATCAAGGCCGGCCTCAACTACGCCATGTCCCTTAAGCCCACGATGGAGGCTCACCGCGAGGGCTATGCCGAGAACCTGTATCTCGACTCCGAGTCCCGCACCTATGTCGAGGAGACCGGTGGCGCCAACGTCCTGTTCGTGAAGGAGGACGGCACGCTTGTCGTCCCGCAGTCGCACACCGACTCCATCCTGCCCTCCATCACCCGCCGTTCGCTCGTTCAGGTCGCTGAGGACCTGGGCATGACCGTCGACCAGCGTCCCGTCG
Source organism: uncultured Collinsella sp. (assembly GCA_902496775.1). GTDB lineage: Bacteria > Actinomycetota > Coriobacteriia > Coriobacteriales > Coriobacteriaceae > Collinsella. The sequence goes on along the minus strand of CABVCF010000014.1, from coordinate 16,555 downwards.
AGTGGGCCGAGGTCAAGGCCGGCACCTTTGTTGAGTGCGGTCTGTGCGGCACCGCTGCCGTTATCTCCCCGGTCGGCGAGATCGACAACAAGGTCTACGGTGCCGACGAGACTGTGACCTTCCCGGCTGGCTACACCGAGATCGGTCCTGTGATGAAGAAGCTCCGCGAGACTCTGACGGGCATCCAGTCTGGTGCTGTTGAGGATAAGCACAACTGGGTTTACACCGTCGCGTAAGCTGTCTTAGCTGTCCGGCCCGAGGGCGACCTTCCTTTCCGGCGTGTCCTCGGACATGAAAGAACCTCCGCTGCGCACTTCGTGCGGCGGAGGTTCTTTCGTCCTGCGGAGTGCGCCGGAAAGGAAGGTCGCCCTCGGGCCTGCGTTACCTCGGCGCTGCCGTTACGGGCAATATAGATCTGAATTAAAGATGGTGCGCGGCCTATTGACCGCGCTTTTGTTTTGGTTCGCGCCATGTGGGGGTGGTGGCGACGTGCATTTTTGCGAGTATTCTGCAATCGAAGGCCACTGCATACCGACTTCGGGCGAAAAATCGGGATTTCTCGATGTTTTCTACGAATGATGGGCGGGGTTATGGGCTGACAGCGTTTGATTTGCAGGGATATTCGCGGTCTTTGGCATTTATCGTGGCGCCCGAAGCCCTTGGTTATGTTGAATACTCCTAAAAATGCACGGTGCTTAGAGGGGGACCTTCGCAACAAAGGAAACCGCCCCGTCGAAGTATGCATTCGACGGGGCGGTTTATGCATATACCCGATTAAGGATACGCTGCGGATCTGTTAGAACTTGACGGTCGGTGCCTGGCGGGCAGCTTCGGCGGCCTCGAAGCCCTGGCGCTCCTTAAACTGGAAGATGCCGGCAAAGATGACGGCCGGGAAGGTCTGGATGGCGTTGTTGTAGCTAAGCACGCAGTCGTTGTAGCTCTGGCGTGCATAGCTAATCTTGTTCTCGGTGTCCTCGAGCGATGCCTGCAGCTGCGTAAAGTTGGTGTTTGCCTTAAGATCGGGATAGGCCTCGGCCACAGCGAAGAGCTGGCGCAGTGCGCCGGTCAGCACGTTGTCGGCTTCCATCTTGGCCTCGGGCGTGGTGGCCTTGACGGCGGTGTTACGCGCGCTGATCACGGCGGAGAGCGTCTCCTGCTCGTGCTTGGCGTAGCCCTTGACGGTCTCGACCAGGTTGGGGATCAGGTCGTTACGGCGCTGCAGCTGCGTATCGATGTTCTGCCAGGCGTTATCGATGCGGTTACGCTTGGTGACCATGTTGTTGTAGATGCCGGCGATGGCGCAGACAATCACAATGACAACAACGATGCCGATGATGACGGTAATCATGATGTCTCCGTTTCGAATGGCCGCGGCGGCATGCGCCAGCTGCCGTTGGTATAACGCTACTAGTATACCCGCAACGTTTTACCGTGCCGAACTTTCCGGTAAGCGTTGTGTTTTCGGCGGGGTTGGCACCGGGGCAAAGCGCGCGAGGTACAGGTGTAAGATATGCGACAGATTGACGAGTGTTGTCTTTGCCCTGAGGATGGCGATACCAGTGGACCTTCGCATCAAGAAAACCTACCGCGCCCTGTTCGATGCCTTCACCGAGCTTTTGGAAGAGCACCGTTTTGAGGACCTGACGGTTGCCATGCTGTGCGATCGCGCCATGATTCGCCGCACGACGTTCTACAAGCATTTTCGCGACAAGAACGATTACTTTGCCTTTTATATCGATGAGCTTATGTCGGGCTTGCCGCAAAAACAGCCCGATGAGGCCGGCGCAGTGTCTGCCGAGGACGTGCACGCGCTTCGACACGCGATTTTGGACGATGCCATGGATTTGATTCTGGCGCACGAGCGGCTCATGGATAACATTTTGGCAAGCAGCATGTCGGGTATGTTGACCAACGTTATTTGCGACCGCATTGCCCGCTCCATCCGCGAGCGTGTGATGAACGTGCTTGCCGAGGATGCCCTGGCTCCCGTGTCACTCGAGACGACGTCTGAGTTTGTCGCCGGCGGCATTATTCGACTTTTCACGATATGGTGGGAATCGGGCCACGATCTTGAGCGTCGACCTGAGATAGCCGACGTGGTCGATGCACTGTTTGAGCGGACCATGACGCCGGTGCATCACTAGAAGTGGCGGAGAGAGGGGGATTCGAACCCCCGGAACGCTCTCGCGCTCAACGGTTTTCAAGACCGCCGCATTCAACCGCTCTGCCATCTCTCCGTGAGTCGTAATGATAGCATCGTTTTGAATTTGCAACAGGGAAGGCGAACGATGACGATCACCGAAATCGACGAGAAGTTCATGCGCGAGGCGCTGGCCGAGGCGCGCGCCGCCGCGGCAGTGGGCGAAGTCCCCATTGGTGCCGTGGTAGTGCGCGACGGTGAGATCGTCGCGAGGGCGCACAATCGGCGCGAGCTCGATCAGGATCCTTCGGCTCATGCAGAGTTCGCGGCCCTGTGCGCTGCCGCTCGGTCGCTCGGTCGCTGGCGCCTTTCCGACTGTACGGTCTATGTGACGTTGGAACCCTGCTGCATGTGCGCAGGCCTTATGGTTAACGCGCGCGTGGGGCGCTGCGTGTATGGCGCGAGCGACGCCAAGGCGGGCGCGTTGGGATCCCTATACGATTTGAATGCCGATTCGCGCCTGAATCATCGGTTTAACGTGACGGCTGGGGTCCTGGCGGATGAATGCCGCGAGCTGCTGAGTAACTATTTTGGCGGTCTGCGCGGAGCGGGCGGCGCTGATTGCGGTTGTGGGGCCGATCTTGAAGCGCACACCGCTCATGCCGCAGCGCTTGCAGGTGCCGGTGAAGATGCTGGCACGGCGGTTGACTTTGGTCCTGCGTGCCGCCGGCCCCGCCGTGTGCTGTTGGCGATTGATTCCTTTAAGGGCAGCGTTTCGAGCGCGCAGGCGGAGGCGGCGGTTGCCGAAGGTGTGCGCCGTGTGTGGCCCGATGCCGAGGCGTGCACATTGCCGCTGGCAGATGGTGGCGAGGGAACGCTCGATGCCGTTGCCACCTGCGGTGGCGAGATTGTGACCTGCGAGGTGGCAGGTCCCTTGGGCAAGCGTGCGTCTGCCCGGATGCTGGTTGATGTCGAGTGCGAGTCGGCTGTAATTGAGATGGCCGAGGCGGCGGGTATTGGGTATTCGCCTTGCACGGAGTCGGCGGCGTTGGCGGCCACAACCTATGGCGTGGGTGAGCTGATGCTCCGTGCGGTCCGTGCCGGGGCAAAGACTATCTATATTGGTTTGGGCGGCAGTGCCACCAACGACGGTGGCGCCGGCATGCTGCAGGCGCTGGGCGCGCGTGTGGTCGATGATCAGGGCTGCGATGTCGCCCCCGGTCTTGCCGGCCTTGAGCAGGTGGCGAGCGTTGATTTGGCGCCCGCGCTGCAGGCTTTGGATGGCGCTCGTATCGTTGTGCTTTCGGATGTCGAGAATCCGCTCGTAGGGCGTCGCGGCGCGCTTGCGGTGTTCGGCGGACAGAAGGGTCTGCCGGCGGATGATGCCGAGGTGCTGCGCAGATACGACGGCTGGATGGTCGGCTACGGCTGCCTGCTCGATGCGGCAATTACCGGAGCTCGAGCCCAGGGGTTGTTGCGCACACCCGAGGGTGCGCGGACATTTGGCTCGGTGCTCGGCGTGCCCGGCGCGGGCGCTGCCGGTGGCTTGGGCGCGGCGTTGCTGGCGCTCGGCGCGGAGCTACGCTCGGGTGTGGAGACGGTGCTCGATCTCGTGGGGTTTGACGAGCGCGTGCGCGATGTCGACCTGGTCATTACAGGCGAGGGCAATATGGATGAGCAATCCGCCGCCGGTAAGGCGCCGGTGGGCGTGGCGCGCCGTGCCAAGCGGTGTGGCAAACCGGTGGTTGCCGTCGTGGGCGGTCGCGCTGACAACCTGGATGCGGTGCATGAGCAGGGTATTGACTTGGTTTTGCCGATCTGTCGCAAGCCCATGGACCTGGAGCAGGCACTCGATCCGCAAGAAGCCACAGCCAACCTTATCTGCGCCGGCGAAGCAGCCGCTCGATCCTACGACCTTGGCCGTATCTAAAACCCATTCCCTCGATAAGTTGCGGTGAAATACGGAGCGTTTTTGCCTTTAAGGGGCCAATTCAGTCCGTATACCACCGCAACTTCGAGAATGGCCATTCGAGGTTGGCTGCCTTGGGTCTTGGATCGGACCGTTTGCCACGAAACGTGGCCATCTACTACGTTAAACCGGACACTCTCGACCATCCCGGAATTTACAAAAACAAAACCGCAGGTAGAAAGCTTGCCGATTTTCGAAAAGTCGGCTATGGTTGACCCCTGCGGCCTAAACGTAGTAGATAGGTCCTTTTCGTGGCGCAGCGTCAGACCAGTCTTTTTGGGGCGGGGTTATTTTGACTACATGCCGATCTGATTGCCCAAGTAGTCAAAATAGCCCCGTCCCAAATTGGCTACTTTGTGGGTTGTGGGGGATAAAGATTGCCGGTCGATTTGTTCTACTGGGGTATGCCGATGGCGCGAGTGGTTCGATTTTGAGCCTGAGTGGCAACCCGAGGCGAAATTTCGGGTCACCCAAATTGCTACAATTTTAAGCATATAGCGATGTCCTGCCTTGCGTTTCTGCGCGGGGGGGGCGTATATTTGCATCGATGGGGACGACACACATATATAGCGAGCCGCTGCTTGACGTCCTCATGGATTGGGGAGGGCCTTCATGAATCGCGTGTGTGCGAGAGCTCGAGAAATGCTAAAGCCTTTTGGCAAGAAAACCAATGCCGCAAAGCGTGCCCTGAGGGTTTTGACCGTCCCGCTGGCGGCGTGTGCGCTCTTGTTTGGTGCGACGAGTGCGTCGGCCGACCAGACAGTTCCCCTTAGCAACCACACTGTGGAGACGGTGAATCCCACCGGCACCACGGTCAATCTGTTCGACTACTGGGTCGTCGATGGCGCCAATGATAAGTCCGTCAACATAAACAACAATAATGGCAATAACGACACCGGCATCAACAAAAATCACCAGCTCAAGTTCAATGGTGGTGGCGGCACGGGCATTAACAAGTGGACGGGCAGAAGCAATATCAACGGCTTTGGACGCCTTTCTTTTGTAAAGAACACGCTGGTAAATGGCTATCCGGCGATCAACGCCGGCACCTATACCTCATACGGCACGAAAGGCGATTGCACCGATGAATCGCTGGCCTATCTCTTTAATAACGATAAGCAGAATGGTAAGGCTGTCTACAACGACGTGAAAGGCCTCTTCCAGCTCCAGAATGGCTATTACGTTTACGACTCGTATGGTTCTCACGGCAACTATGCTGTGTATAACACCACGACTAACTCCTTTGACGTCTACAATAAGGCTGGTGTATATAAGGGCGGCGTATCAGATGCAAATCTGGGCCAGTTCTTCCCCTTCGACTCGGCTGACAAGGTTTTTGATGAGAAGGGCAACAGCCTCTCCCCTAAGCAGATCATTGATGGAAGCACGAGCCTCAACCATCACTTTGGCATGTCCATGACCACGGAGTTTGTCCAGCCTGCGGGCGGCAAGACCACCGATAACAACGACATGGTCTTTGAGTTCTCGGGTGACGACGACGTCTGGGTGTACATCGATGGCGTACTCGTGGGCGATCTGGGCGGCATCCACGAGAAGGCGACGCTTGATATCAACTTTGCTACCGGTGAAGTAAAGGTCGGTCATATTGACGGTGCGAATGGAGCCGAGGAGGAAATCGAAAAAACCAACATCAAGGCAAAGTTCAAAGCCGCCGGCGCAGATACCTCTAACTTCTCCGGCAACACCTTCCGTGACAGCAGCAAGCATACGCTGAGCTTCTTCTATCTGGAGCGCGGCGCGGGCGCATCGAACATGAAACTTAAGTTCAACCTCACCACGCTGCCATCGTCCGAGGTCGCGAAGGTCGACCAAAACGGCGAGGCAGTCAATGGCGCAACTTTCAAGCTGTACCAGTCCGATGGACCAGATGCCGAGGGACACTGGAATAAGGGTGAGCTCGTCGCTCAGGGCACGACGAAAGACGGGGGTCAGCTGATACTTCGAAAGTCGGACGATTCCGTTCTTTCGTTCGATAACCAGCATGCCGAGGGACACGACTACTTTGTACTCGAAGAGGTTGGCCTGCCCGCGGGATATCGCTCGAGTCTGACCTCATCGACTACCGCAACGCCAGGTGAGCTGCATCTGCAATACAAGAAAGCCGCGAGCGGCACGGGTGGCGTGGTGGTTGCACCGCAGACAACGGTTACAACAGCCGACCACAAGTCATGGACGGGGAGCCGCATGTGGCTGAACGGCGGCTATCTGGCCGCTAAGGAGACCATTTCCCTAGATAAAAATAGGCAAGACAATAAAGGCAACGTTATTAGTTCGGGTACGACCTTCGCCGTCGTGCTCAAGCTCACCGGTGCGGGCGAGGACCACACAAGCGAAGACGCGTGGACGCCGGTCACGGGCAACCCGCTCGATGGCTATAAGCTGTGCTCCAAACACGGCATTGAGGGCGCGGTCGAGGCTGCCAAATCGGCGGATACGAGTGTCTTTGCCGTCAACACCAAGGGTGACTACGAGGTGACGGTCAAGTCGCTGCCCGGCGATATCGAGACGTATGCCGCCATGATGACGGACAAGTCCCAGTCCGAATATACCGTGGCGGTGTATCACACCACGGCATCATCTCTGGCAGAGGCAACCACCGACAACACCTCTATGGTTCAATATCAAACGACAAGTAGGCAGTTCTCTACGGTGATCCACCTCACCAACGTCCAGAATCGTCTATTTGTGCAAAAGGTCGACGACCTGGGCAAACCTGTGAACGGAGCGACGTTTGAGCTGTACCAGGCCAAGGACGTTACCGGCGATAGTCCCAGCACGTATGCCATTGAAGCCGGCGCCACGCCGTATGACACCGTACAGGCAAATGGCATGACCTATCCGTATGACATTAAGGGTGCTGCATGCTTCCCGCTCGATTCGGCAAAGCATGCGCCCCTTATCAAGGGCACGTACTACCTGCGCGAGTCTGTAAGTCCAGATGGCCATGAGATCAACAACACCATCACCAAGGTAATCGTGGACGATTCGGGTGTGTATGTGGATGCCGGCGTGGTAGGCGACGGTGTGCTCAGCATGAGCGGCCCGGGTTCGCTGATTGCCTCCCTGGCGCAGTTTGGCTCTCCCGACTCCATCGACAACACGCTTACGCACATTAAGGGTAAGCTGCAGAGTGCGGCCGTTGACGCCAACGGAAGCCTGACATGGGGCCAGACAAGTATCGCCGAGGGCGTGACGCCTTCTCTTGCGGGCAACTTGATGCATATGCGCTATGACAAGACGACGCAAAGTGCCAAGACCATCCTGCGCTATGTCGAGGATGGTGGCAAGCGCGACGGCCAATTGGCAAATATCTATGCCGATACGGGTATCAACCGCATGGCCCTCTATCAAGAGGATGACTCGGCATACATAGACGATGCCTCCAAGACTCGTACTAACCTGGGCACGCTTCAGCTCAATCATCTCTTTACCACGGGAACGGGCGTGCAATATGCCGACCGTCGTGTGGCGCGCTTGCAAGTGACTAAGACCGTGACGGCGGATGCTGGTCTTACTGCGCCCACCAAGGATGCGGACGACAACGATCTGACCTTTACGTTTAAGTTCACCCTGCCGAAGTCCCAGGAGGGCTACGAGGCGCATGTGTTCGATGCGGGCGGCAACGCTGTGGGCAATTCCTTTAAGCTTAGGAACGGCGACACCCATTCCATCAAGGCCGGCGAGACCATCCGCGTATACGGCCTTAAGAAGGGTTGCAGCTATAGCGTGAGCGAGCTCACCACCAAGCGCGAGGCGTCCAACGGTGACATACTGGCGAGTATCGTCAACGCCGTGACCGGCTCCGCCGACGAGTCGGTGCTTCCGGCTGGCTTTAGCCTCGTGAGTCGCAAGGTCGGCGGCAAGGAACAGTCGGGAACTGGCAACACCATCGAGGGCAAGATTGTCGCGCTTGCGGGCGGACAGATTCCCGCCGATAACACGCTTGAGTTCACCAACAACTACAGCGCCAAGCCCGTAACGCTCGACGCCCAGAATAGGCTGGGCGCCAAGAAGGTGCTCGAAGGTCGCGATTGGGCCGATGGCGATTCCTTTACCGTGCGGCTTACGCCTGAGGGCGGCGCCCCCATGCCCGACGGTGCCAAGAGCGCGGCGGCGACGGTCGAGCTCACCAAGAATACCCAGACGGCGACGTTTGGCGATATTACCTATACCAAGCCGGGTACCTACGCCTATACCATCTTGGAGGATATTCCCGGCTCCAATGCCAAGGCGGATGGCATAAGCTATTCCGCTGCCGTCTATACCGCGACGGTCAAGGTGGATGATAACCGCGCCGGTGCATTGGTCGTTACGAGCGTGGAGTATCAGCAAGTGCGTGACGACGCGGGTGTCGAGACCAAGACGGATGTTGCCGATAAGATCGCAACCTTCACCAACCGTTACGATACGCACGAACATAGCATCATCATCCATGCCCAAAAGAACCTGACCGACAACGCCGGGACGTTCCCGCTTGCCCAGAATGCCTTTGACTTTAAGCTCGAGGGCGTGGGTGGCTATGCAGATGCCAGGGCGGTATTCAACCTCGATACGGTCGATAAGAACATGGCGGCCCCCATGCCTCAGGGTACCGAGGGCAACACCGCGACCGTGGGCAACAACGCTGACGGTACGGTGACATGGCCGGCGATCTCCTATACCGCCAAGGCGGATGCGGGACGCGCCTACGTGTACAAGTTTACTGAGGAGAATCCCGGCAGTGTTACGGGCATGACCTACGACGGATCGATCTATTACGCCGTGGTGCGCAACGCCAAGAAGGGCGCCGGCATCCAGACCTCGATCGAGTACTACAAGATTGCAGAAGACGGCTCGGTAAAGCAGCTGGACACGAATGTCACGCCCTCCTTTACCAATATATATAGTGTGGAGCCCACGAGCGCGACCCTGCGGGGCCAAAAGACCGTGAGCGGTCGTGACTGGAATCAGGGCGAGAGCTACGCCTTTAACCTTACCGCCGCTGCGGACGATGCCAGCGCAACTGGTCTGGGTAAGACCACCGCAAAGGCAGTAACGGATGGGGCTGTTGCCATTAACGCCAGCCAGGCTACTGCCGCCGCGCCCGAGTCGGGACGCGTGGCATCGTTCGCCTTTGGCACCGAGGCCGCCCCGACCGTGACGTTCAACCGCGCGGGCACCTTCAGCTTCAACATCACCGAGAATGCTGCGCAGGATGGCCGGGCGGGCATGTCCGTGGACAAGCACACCGCCCGCGCGACCGTTGTGGTGACCGATCTGGACAAGTCGGGCAACCACGCGGGCAAGCTGCGCGTGTCGAGCGTGACCTACGCCAACACTGGCGCCTCCGACGCGGACAAGGTCGTAACCAACAAGGCTGCCTTTACCAACGCGTACCATGCGTCGGGCACCTTTGGTGGCGTGACGGTGAGCAAGACCCTTGAGGGTCGCGCCTCTACCGCGGGACAGTTCACCTTTGCCGTGACGGGCCTTTGGTACAACGGCGTTCAGACGTCGGTCGATGGCTCTGAGGCCAGCCTGTCCAATAAGGCGGCAGGGGCCGGCGTGTCCGGCGCTGTGGTGAGCGCAAGCGGGAAAGAGAAGCTCTTTGCCCGTGAGCTCACGGAACAGGATCTGGGGCGTACGTTTGCCTATCGCATCCGCGAAAACCAGCCTACGGCTGCCGGCTACACCTATGACACCGGCTATACCGGTGACGCCATCGTGCTCGTCAAGGTTCTTGCGCGCGAGAACGACCCCGCCAAACTTTATACCGTGACGACCGTGCTCAAGGGTGCGGGTGTGACGGAGCTGCTGGGCGACGGCGCCGACGCGAGCGCGCTGACGGACGAAAAGATCGTCGAGCTCAAGCAAGATTCGCATACTTACGTGCAGCAGTACGATGCAAGTGAGACCGGCGCCACGACGCCTACTGTTTCGTTTGTGAACCGTTACACGGCAAGTCTCGACTATGGCGCCGATGGCGGTTTGCAGATCGAGAAGGCGTTGACGTATCCCAAGGACGCGACCATTTTTGGCTCGCCTAAGAGCACGTTCCGTTATATCGTCAAGCCTGCTGACGAGACGTCTGCCAGCAAGGTTGGCATTTCCACGAATGGCAAGGTCTTTGAGACCGCAAATGTCGAGGCCAACGCTCCCAAGACCGTAAGTTTGGTACCTGCGGGCGGGCTGACCTTCACTCAGGATGATGCCGGCAAGACGTTCACCTATACGGTGAGCGAGATTGACGACAAAGCGACGGGCTATACGTACGACGAGACGGTCCATACGGTTAGGGCCGTCGTAGCGGATAACGGCGACGGCACGCTTAGGGTCACGACATCGGTAAGCAAGCAGGTCGATGGCAAGGACGAGCTCGAGGGCCAGTGGATCTACCCGTCGGATGCGACGTCTACCGGTGTCGCAACGGTCAAATTCAAGAACACCTATACGGTCACCGAGGCGGCAACCTACACTCCGTCCGTGACCAAGGTGGTTGTCGGTGCCGATGCTCCGGACAAGTTCACCTTTGCCATGACCGCGGCTGACGATGCCACCAAGGCTGCCATCAGCGGCAATCTCATTACCGGCTCTTCGATGAGTGCGGACAACGGCTACGTTGAGAAGACACAAACGAAGGAGGGTCTCAAGGACGGGGAGCACTATAAGCTCGACTTCTCGAAGCTCACCTTTAACAAGCCGGGCACGTATAAGTTTGCTATTAACGAGCTGGCCCCGAATGGCGGCCTCGGCGAGTGGACGTATGACGCGCACATCTATACCTTGACCATTACCGTAACCGATGAGGGCGGCAAGCTTGTGGCCCGCGCCGATGGCGCGACCGGCTCGGAAGGCTTCATCTTCACCAATAGGTATCGCACCTCGACGAGCTACGAGCTCCAGGGCGGTCTGGAGATCGTCAAGACGCTCAACGGGCACGACCTGCATGCCGGCATGTTTGGCTTTACGGTAACGGGCGAAGACGCCGCCTCGACCGATAGGCTCAACAAGCTGCTGCGCGCAGATGAGGGCAAGCTCACCGTGACAAACGATGAGCCGCAGGCCGATGGCACGTCCCATACCGGCATTTTGGGTGGCCTGACCTTTGCGACGGAAGATGCGGGTAAGACGTTTACTTACAAGGTTGTCGAGAATGGCGGCGGCAAGGGCGGCTATACATACGACTCCACCTATTGGATGGTAGAGATTGCGGTTAATAATCGCCGCGATGGTTCGCTCTATACCGTGACCACGGCCAAGCACTATGACGCCAATGAAGCCGAAGAGCCCCACGAGAAAAAGATCTTCAGCTCCGAGAGCGGTACCGCCAAGGCGCAGGTGTCCTTCACCAACAGCTACGCTGCGATCGGAAAATTCGACGGTCTTACTGCCGAGAAGGTAATGGATTCCGGCGACAAGATCGAGGCTGGCCAGTATACGTTTGACCTGTATGCCGAGAAGGCCGACGGCGAGCTCGTATGGAGGGATGAGGGTAAGACCCAGGCGAGCGATAACGGTACCGCTACGGTCGACTTTGGTAAGGTTTACTTTAAGCTTGGCAATGCTACCAGTGGAACTCAAGAGCAGACGATTGACCTTGCCGGTGCCGTCAACGATGGCATTGCCACCAAGCGCCACAATGCCGACCACACCACTACCTACAGCTTTAACCTGGTGGCAAAGGAGCGCTTGGCCAACCTGCCCGCGGGCGTGCGCCCCGTGGACGCGTCCGCGACGTGCCGGGTGCTGCTCGAGGTGACCGACAACAACGACGGCACGCTGACGCCCAAGGTGATCTATCGCGACGGTACCGAGAACGGCAAGATTGTCTTCCACAATACGCGCGATAAGGTCAAGACGATCGGTACGGTCGCGAAGCCCAATGTGGACATCGACGGGCAGCTGCTCTCTGTGGGTGACTCCTACGTCTATACCATCAACTGGGCCAATACCGAGGCCGATGCCTTCGTGACCGTGAACGACGAGCTTCCCACGGGCGTCGTGTTCGAGGCCTTTGAGGGCGAGTATGCCGATAAGGGCGCCGCGAGCGGCCAGTCGCTTACTTGGAACCTGGGTAAGCAACCCGCAGGCAGCCACGGTTCGGTGCGCGTGCGGGCCAGGATTACCGAGGATGCTGTGAAGGACGCCCAAAGCGCTGTCGGCACCATCAATAACACTGCCACCGTTTGGGTTGGCAACAAGAGCTATACCGGCACCACGACCAACTACGTGCCCAAGAAGTCCGAGAGCGATGCCCAGGATTCGAATGAGTCGGGTGTGGCGCTGGGTGATGAGCTCACCTACACCATCGGCTACAAGAACACCGAGGGCGCGTCTGCCACGGTGACGATCACCGATGCCGTTCCCGCGGGAACCGAGTTCGTGGAGTTCGCCGGCGACCATAAGGATGCCGGCTCCAAGGACAATGACGGCAACCTTACCTGGACGTTGAAGGATGTTCCCGCAGGCAAGGAGGGCACGGTTCAGTTTAAGGTTCGCGTGACCGAGGACGCGTTTAAGAGCGGTGGCGCTTCGGGCGGCATCTCCAACCAGGCGTCGGTGGCGGTCGGCAACAACCCTGCCGTCAAGACCAACACCACTACCGACGAGGTGTCTGACGGCCGCCTGACGCTGAGCAAGACGGTCACGGCCGCCGAAGGCATTGTCGCGCCCAACAAGGCATTCACCTTTAAGGTGCTGCTCTACCAGGCCGATTGCGCAACGCCTCTGACCGGTACCTTTGCGTATGCTGGCCGTCCCAGCGGCACCAACGGCACCTATGTAAGTGGACAGATCAAGAGCGGTGACACCATCGCGCTTAAGGCCGGCGGCTCCGTGACGGTTACCGTGCCCGTGGGCGCTCGCTACGAGGTGCAGGAGCTTGACTCCAAGGGCGATCTCATGACGAGTGAGGACGGATTTGCAATTGCCGACAAGGCGAACACCAAGAAGGGCACCGTCGGACAGACAACGCAGGCAGGCTTCACCAATGTCTATAGCGTGGAGTCCACGAAGGTGGAAAACGCTTTTAAGGTGCAAAAGAAGATCTCCGGACGCAACTGGATAACATCGGACGCCTTTACCATGACGCTGACTGCCCAGGGTGAGGCACCCATGCCCAAGGGCGCCAAGGAGGGCGTGTCGACGATTGCGCTGAACAAGGATGCCCAGGTCGGCAACTTCGGTACCATCGAGTACACCAAGCCCGGCACCTATACCTATGTGATTACCGAGCAATCGGGTGACGAGGCGTCACTCACGTTTTCGAAGGCCACCTATCGTGCCACCGTCACGGTGACCGACGACGGCGCCGGTAAGCTGTTTGCCAAGACCAAGATTGCACAGCTGACTGACGATGACGGTGGCGCTGCTGAGCGCACGGTCGAGGCGGCGGTCTTTACCAACACCGCCAAGACCGGCAGCCTCACCGTCAAGAAGACGGTCGTCGGTGGCGACAGTCAGCGCGAGTTCGGCTTCACGGTCGCGCTGGCCGACGGGGACGGCGAGCCCGTCTCCGGCACCTTCGGCAAGGGCGAGCACGCCGTGACGTTCACGGACGGCAAGACGACCTTCACGCTTAAGGACGGCGAGGAGAAGACCATCGCCGGCCTGCCCGTGGGCGCGCGCTACACCGTGACCGAGGACGCGGCCGAGGGCTACACGACCGCGGTCAACGGGGCCGACGGCTCCAAGGCCGAAGGCGCCGTGACCGAGGACGGCGCGACCGTCGCGTTCACCAACACGTACGGAACGGCCACCGAGGGCAGAGACGTCTCCACCGCGGGGCTCTTCACCAAGGCGCTCAAGGGCCGCGACTGGGCCGAGGGCGATAGCTTCCAGTTCGCGCTCACGGGCGAGGGCGGCGCGCCCATGCCCGAGGGCTCTGCCGACGGCTCCAAGACCGTCAGCGTGACGGCCGCCGCCGGCACCAAGGCGGGCGATAGGGTCGCCTTCGACTTTGGCTCCATCCGCTACACGCTTAACGACATCAAGGACGCCGGGTTCGCCGAGGTCGGCGGCAAGCGCGTGCGCGCCAAGACCTTCACCTACACGGTGCGTGAGGTCAGGCCCGATGACGGCTCCGCCATCGCCGGCGTGGACTACGACGGCCACGTCGCCACGATGACGGTGACCGTGACCGACGACGGCTCCGGCAACCTCACGGCCACGACGCCCGCGATCGCGCAGGCGAGCGGCGGCGACTTCGTCAACACCTACACGACCGAGCTCGACTACTCGGCCCGCGCGGGCGTGCGCCTGTCCAAGACGCTCTCCGGCCGCGCCATGGAGGCGGGACAGTTCGCCTTCACCGTGACCGCGGATGCCGAGACGGCCGCCAAGCTCGGCCTCAAGACCGGCGGGGACGCCTACGCCGTGGCCGCGGCCGATGACGGAGAGGCCGACCTGGTCGACCTCATCGGCGGTGCCGCGGGCAGCGACGTGAAGTTCACCGACGCCGATGCGGGCAAGACCTACAGCTTCACCGTCACCGAGACCAAGTTCGGCGGCGAGGGCTACACCAATGACACCGCGCCGCGCACGGTGACCATCGCGCCCGCCTACGATGCCGCGACGGGCAAGCTCACGGTCACGACCACGGTTGCCAAGGACGGTGTCGAGGTCGCGCGCAGCGAGGTCTCCACAGCAGATGACGCCACGGCGGCGCCCGCGCCCGTGACGGTCGCGTTCCAGAACTCCTACGAGGCCACCGGCGTGCTCGGCGGCGAGGGCAGCGTTGCAATTAACGCCACCAAGACGCTGACGGGCCGCGCCGCGGCGGCGGGCGAGTTCTCGTTCTCCGTCCGCGATGCCCAGGGCAACCCGGTCGCGACCGCGTCCAACCGGGCCTCCGGCGACGGCGAGGCCGCGGCGCTCACATTCTCGCCCATCGCTTGCACCACCGGCTCGCTCGAGCAGATGGTGAAGGACGGCACCGCCACCAAGGCGGCCGACGGCTCCTGGTCCATCCCCTATACCGTTTCCGAGGACACGGCGGCGCTGCCCGCGGGCGTGACGGCGACCGCGTCGAGCTTCGGCATCACGGTCAAGGCGACCGATAACGGCAAGGGCGGGCTGGATGTGGCCGTGGTCTACCCCGAGGGCTCCGATGGCACGCTGTCGTTTGTGAACGGCTATAGCGCCGGCGAGGCGACGGTCGACATCGCGGGCACCAAGACGCTGGCGCTCAGCCAGGCCGGTCTCGGCCTGGCGCAGGCCGACATCGCGGGCAAGTACACCTTTAAGATTGAACCGCTGGACGGCGCACCCGCACTGGTCGACGCCTCCGGCAAGATGGTGACCGAGGCGACCAACGATGCCGCCGGCAACGTCGAGCTGGGTCACGTCACGTTTAAGCAGCCGAGCGACCTCGATGACGTCGAGATCGACGGCGACGGCCTGCGTACCAAGACGTTCGCCTACCGGGTGGGCGAGTCCGGTTCGGTCGACGGCGTGGTCAACGACGCGACGGCGACGAGGACCTTCACGGTCAGGGTGGTCGAGGACACCAACGCGGGCACGCTCGCCGCGGAGGTCCTGCCCGCAGAGGGCACGCCTGAGGGCAGGGGCGCGTTCGAGTTCACCAACACCTACGTCGTGAACCCGACGCCGAGCTCCGTCACCGACCGGATCGCGGTGAGCAAGAAGCTTAAGGGCCGTGACCTGGCCGAGGGCGAGTTCGAGTTCCAGCTGGTCGAGATTGCCGCCGACGGCAGCGAGAGCGTCGCGGCAACGGGCAAGAACGCCGCCGACGGCACGGTCGCGCTCAGCCCCGTCACCTACACCGCGCCCGGCACGCACAGCTATGAGCTGCGCGAGGTCGTCGGCACGGCGGGCGGCGTGACGTACGACAAGACGACGTACCGCGTGCGCACGACGGTTGTCGACGCCGGTAACGGCACGCTCGCCGTCAAGCACGAGCTCATGGATGCCGAGGGCAATGCCGCGAACGACACCTCGGTGACCTTCACCAACGGCTACGAGGCCGCACCCGTCACCCTCAAGCTGGGCGCCGCCAAGGTGCTCAAGGGCGCCGAGCTCAAGGCGGGCCAGTTTGGCTTTGAGCTCAAGAGCCGGGACGGTAAGGTCATGTCGACCGCCAAGAATGCCGCGGACGGCAGCGTCACGTTCGATGCGCTGACCTTCAAGCAGGCTGGCACCTACACCTTCACGGTGAGCGAGGTCGACGACGGCCAGGCGCACGTGACCTACGACAAGGCGGTGCACAAGATCGTCGTCACGGTGAGCGACGAGGCGGCCGACGGCACCAAGACGGGCTACCTGTCGGCGAGGGTCTCCTACGAGGGCGACGCCAACGTGCCGCCAGTCTTCACCAACAGCTACGCCGAGGAGCCCGGCACCCCCGAGAACCCCGGTACGCCGGGCGGTGGCTCGGGCGGCGGCTCAGATAACGGCTCCGGCAGCGGCTCCGGCGGCGACGGCTCCAA
>CABVCF010000013.1 GCA_902496775.1 uncultured Collinsella sp. | reverse complement strand
ATACTCATGGAAAACCTCCCATTTCCCGATGTCCAAGAAATGGGAGGCAGTTCACAGGCACCTTTGTGGTGGTTCTGGCGCCGTTGCCATTATGGCGGCGGCGCCTTTTTTGTCCGCGTGGCGCGGTAGAGTGTAGGCGGTTGAAATTTGCGTCCATCGAGGAGCTGCTATGAACGAGATCAAGTGCCCGCATTGCGGCGAAGTTTTTAAGGTCGATGCGTCCGGCTATGCGGATATCGTCAAGCAAGTGCGCGATGCCGAGTTCTCGCGCGACCTGGATGAGCGTGTGAAGGCTGTCCAGCGCGAGGGCGAGCAGGCGCTGGAGCTTGAGCGCTCGCGTTCGACGGCTGCCTTGCAACAGGCAGAGTCTCAGCGCAACGCTCAGCTTGTCGAGCAGAAGAACGCTGCAGCTCAGCAGCTGGCACAAGAAGTCGCCAAGCGCGATGCTGAGCTTGCCGAGCTGCGCGCTAAGCTCGAGGGCGCTGCCGTAGAGCGCGAGAGTGCAAGCCAGCGCGCGGCGGTAGAGGCGCGAGCCAATGCTCAAAAGGAAAATGCCGAACTCCAGCGTGAGATTGATAGCCTGCGTGCGCAGCTTGGGCGCAAAGATGACGAAGCAAAGCTTGCCGAGTCGGCGGCGCGCAACGCTGCTCAAAACGATTTAGCTGCACGTGATGCTCAGATTGCCGAGCTGCAGGCCAAGCTTGCCGCGGCGGACAAGGCCCAGGAGATGGCGCTTGCCGCCGCTGCGGCTGAGTCGCAGCGCGAGCTCGATGCCGCTCGCAGCGAGGCCGAGCGCGCGCTTACTGACTATCGCGCGACGGTACAAGAGAAGTTTTCCGCCGCTAAGGCACAGTCCGAGCAAGAGGCCGAGGGTCTGCGTGCCCAGCTGCGCGAGCAGGAACTGATGGCAAAAATGAACCTGTCGGAGGCGGTTGCCGCGGCGGAGCGAGAGCGCGATGAGGCACGTGCCAAGCTGACGAGTGAGCTGGCGGTGCGCGATTCTCGCGAGGAACAGGCTAAGGCGGCGCATGAGCTCGAGCTCGCGCAGGCCAAGCGCGCGAGCGATGACCTGATTCGCTACAAGGACGAAGAGATTGAGCGCCTTAAGGACATGAAGGTACGCCTGTCCACCAAGATGGTGGGCGAGTCGCTCGAGCAGCACTGCGAGACCGAGTTTAACCGTCTGCGCATGACGGCGTTTCCTAACGCGTACTTCGAGAAAGATAACGATGCGTCCGAGGGCACCAAGGGCGACTTTATCTTCCGCGAGTGCGACGCGAGCGGCAACGAGGTCATTTCGATTATGTTCGAGATGAAAAACGAGAACGACGAGACCGCGACCAAGCACAAAAACGAGGACTTCTTTAAGAAACTCGATCACGATCGTCGCCAGAAAGGCTGTGAGTACGCGGTGCTCTGCACACTGCTCGAGCCCGAAAGCGAGCTCTATAACGCAGGGATAGTCGACGTGAGCTATCGCTACGAGAAGATGTACGTGATTCGCCCGCAATTTTTCATTCCCATGATTACACTTCTTCGCAACGCCGCTATGGGTTCGTTGCGTTATAAGCAGGAGCTGGCGGAGTACAAACAGCAGAATATCGACGTCACGAACTTCGAAGCCAAGATGGAAAAGTTCAAGAATGATTTCGGTCGCAACTACGAGATCGCGAGCCGTAAGTTCCAAACGGCGATCGATGAGATCGACAAGACGATTAGCCATCTGCAGAAAACCAAGGAGGCGTTGCTGTCCTCCGAGAACAATCTGCGCCTAGCCAACAAGAAGGCCGACGATCTTACCATTCGCAAGCTCACGTGGGGCAACAAGACCATGAAGGCGGCGTTTGACGAGGCACGCGGGGCTGTGCCAGAGACAAACGATGAGCCAACCGAGGCGGATTCGTATGAGGTCGAGGATGCCGAGTAAGGCATAGCGTATAGTGCAAAAGTGGGGCCGCTGGCGATGTTGCCAGCGGCCCCACTCCGTTTCGTTCCGATAAGTTCGGCTAGTCCTCGAGCAGGTCCTCGATAAAGCCGACGCGGTAGTTTTTGAAGATGACCTCGCCGCCGTCTTGCGTGGCGTCCAGATCGACATCGCCCATGATGCCAAAATCGTGGTCGCCATCCTCGTCGGCAAAGATCTGGTGCACGTGCCATACGTGCGCGGTCTTCTCGTCGGACTCGTCAATGGAAAACATCGCGGCGCTGCGGGCATCTCCGTCGGTGAGGATTTCCTCGTGCTGCTCGTGGTAAGCGTCGAGTGCTTTTTGCCAGCGGATCTCGCTCATGCCCCAGTCGTCGTCGAGCTCGCCCAGGTCGCGAACGTGCTCGCGGGCGGCAAGGGTCACGCGGCGGAAGAGCGCGTTGCGCACCAATAGCGTGCAGCCGCGACGGTCCGCCACGACCTCGTCGATGCCCTGCGGCGGCGCAGCATCGAGGGCTGCCGGGTTGCCGGCGTTCTCCCACTCATCCACCAGGCTCGAGTCCACCGAGCGCACCACAAAGCCCAGCCACGAGATAATGTCGCGCAGGCGCTCGTCGCGCTTCTCGATGGGCACGGTGCGGTCGAGTGAACGGTAGGCCTCTGCCAGGTAACGCAGCAAAATGCCCTCGGAGCGGGCGATGCCGAGCTTTTGGATATAGCCCTTAAAGTCGCTCGCGCTCTCCAGCATGTCGCGCAGGACGCTCTTGGGCGAGAGCTGGTAGTCGTTGGCCCAAGGTACTTCTTGGCAGTACTTGTCGAAGGCGGCATCGAGCAAGTCCTCGAGCGGCTTTTCGTAGGTGACATCCTGGATGCGCTCCAGGCGTTCCTCATATTCGACGCCGTCAGCCTTCATTTCGGCCATCGCGCGGTCGCGCGCAGCGCGCTCCTGCGCGCGCAATACCTGCTTGGGGTCCTCGAGCGTTGCCTCGACCATCGAGATCAGATCCATGGTATAGGTCTCACTCTCGGGGTCGAGCAGCTCCAGCGCGGCAAGCAAAAACGGCGAGAGCGGCTGGTCGAGCGCAAAGTCCTCGGGCAGATCGACCGTCAGTGCATAGTCGATGTCTGGCGCGGCGTCAGTCGGGGCGTCGGGCGCGGGCGGCACCTCGGTGCGAACGACGACGCCGGAATCGATGAGCGTGGCGAAGATTTCGTCGGCGCGAACCTCGAGCTTGGCCTTTTCCTCGGGGGTCTGCAAGCTCGTCTCGATGAGGTCGTGTACGCGGGCTCGGGCATCGCCGCCCTGCTCGACCACGCTAATCACCATGGAGTGCGTGATGCGAAGGCGCGGCTTGAGCGTCTCGGGCTGCGTCTCGATCAGGCGCTCAAAGGTCTGCTTGTTCCAGGTGACAAAGCCCTCGGGGGCCTTCTTCTTTTTAATCTTACGGAGCTTTTTGGGGTCGTCGCCTGCTTTGGCCATAAGCTTGGCATTCTCGATCTCGTGCTCGGGTGCCTCGGCAATCACCATGCCCTCGGTATCAAAGCCCGAGCGGCCGGCGCGACCGGCAATCTGGTGGAACTCGCGGGCGCGCAGACGACGCATCTTGTAGCCATCGAACTTGGTGAGCGCGGTGAGCACCACGGTGTGGATGGGTACGTTGATGCCGACGCCGAGCGTATCGGTACCGCAGATGACGGGCAGCAGGCCCTGCTGCGCCAGGCGCTCGACCAGCAGGCGATAGCGCGGCAACATGCCAGCATGGTGCACGCCGATGCCGCATCCAAGCAGGCGCTTGAGAATCTTGCCAAAGGCCGTCGAGAAGCTCGTGCCTTTGGCAGCTTCCTTAATGGCCTCGCGTTGCTCCTTACTAGCGATGCCAAAATTGGCGAGCGACTGTGCCGTTGCAAGGGCGGCATCCTGGCTAAAGTGCACGATATAGAGCGGGGCCTCGCCGCGGCGCATGGCGAGCTCGACCGTGCCCTCGAGGGAGGTCGTCACATAGTCGTAGCTCAGCGGAACAGGACGCGGGGCATCGATGACCAAGTCGCAAGCAGCGCCGGTGTGCTCCTCGAGTGAGGCGGCGATGGCAGTGACATCGCCGAGCGTGGCGCTCATGAGCATAAACTGCGTGTGGGGCAGGGTGAGCAGCGGTACCTGCCAGGCCCAGCCGCGGTCGGGGTCGGCAAAGTAGTGGAACTCGTCCATGGCTACGCAGCCCACATCGGCGTCCTCGCCCTCGCGTAGCGCATCGTTGGCGAGGATTTCGGCCGTGCAGCAGATGACGGGTGCCTTGGTGTTGATATGCGTATCGCCGGTGATCATGCCGACGTTATCGCGGCCGAGCACCTGTACCAGATCGAAGAACTTTTCACTGACCAAGGCCTTGATAGGGGCCGTGTAATAGCAACGTTTGCCCTGCGCCATGCCCATAAAGAGCATGCCCAGCGCGACAAGCGACTTGCCCGATCCGGTCGGTGTTCCCAAAATGACATGGTCACCGGCGGCTAGATCCATGAGGGCCTCTTCCTGGTGGTCCCACAGCTCAATACCGCGATCGCTCGTCCATTCAAAGAAGCGTTCGAAGGCCTGGTCGGGCGTGAGCCATGGTTCGGGCTCGCTGCCGTCCTCGGGCTCCCACCAGGTGGGGGAGAGCGCGCCGAGCGAGCCAAACTCGGCTTCGGTTCCCGTGCCGCCCGAGAATGAGCTGGCGGCGCCGGCGCCGGAGACGGTGCTGGCGGCGGTATCTGTCGTGGTCTGTGCCATGTGTTTGCTTTCTCTCGCGATTGTCCGCCAACTATTATGGCGTAGCGGCGGCGCGGGGTGCCAGCGCGCGAGAAAATGCAGGAAATGGGCGTTCTGTCCGGCCGTTTGGTGCGGTTGCCAGCTAAGTGAGTAGACTTTTTGCGATGTCGCGAGCACATGGCTTTTGCGCAAGGGCTCTACCTGCGGTTTAGTTTTCGTTATTCGGGCTGTGCTTGGCTATTGCAAAAAAGTCTACTCACTTAGGTTTTGAGGGTTGCTTGCTGACGCCTATTTGCGCTTGTTTGCCGACACCGCGACCATCAGAGGTCCCTAGGACTCTTGCGGCAGGCGCTTCTTGCCTTTGCGGGCGCGGTTTCTAAAGTTCTCGACGGCCTCTTCCATGCCCAGAGGTACATAGGTGAGCTCATCGAGGTTGTCGGGCAGGTAACAGGCAAGGCTTTGCTCCTGCGCGCGGCCTGCTGCGAGCTGTTCATCGCTGGGCTGCGCACCGGGCGTGGCACAAATGCCATAGACGGCGGCACCCATCTCGCGCGTGCGGCATTCATATTCGGTCTCGGGATGCTCGGGATGGTCGCGACGAACGTCGTCGCTTACCCAAAGCGTGTCGTAGCCTGCCGCGGCAAACTGCCCCAGGGCGTAGTCGCGCAATGGCTTGCTGTCGGTTCGCAGTGTGACGGTGGCGCCGACTGCAAAGAGCGGGCGGTAGAGCATCAGATGGTCGACATGGACGAGTCGTTTTTTAGCGTACTTGGCCTTGGGCTGCGGCGTGGGAAAGTTAATGGTGATGGCATCGAGCTCGCCTGCGGCAAATAGCTGTGGCAGCGATGCCGCGCCTCGGGGCAGCACAAGCGCATTGGGCAGCTCCTGCTCGCAGATTTTCTGCGCGGCATAGGCGATGCAGATGGGCTCCTGGTCCATACCGATAAAGAGGGTGTTTGGCTCGTGGGCCGCGCGCTCTACAAGGTACGTTCCCTTGCCGCAGCCAAGATCCAGGTGAAGGTGTTCGAATGGCTTGCTGCCAACTGGCGCACAGGCTTCACGCCAATCTCCGGCATAGGCCTCGGGGTTCGTCTCAATCACATCGGCGTAGCGCTCCAGGCGCTCCTCGAGCACAAAGTTCTTAGGCGTGCGAACGTGGACGGCTCCCATGAGGCTCCTTGGTCATAAATATGGAACGCATAGCTGCGCGTTCCGTCAATGGGTTGAAAAGGGGTGGGCATTATTTGCCCGAAAGATGCGGTACGGCTCGACGGCGAGTCGTCGGTGCCTACAGGCGCTTGAGGATCACATAACGGTTGAGCTCGCCGCTGCGACCGTCGGCATGGAAGCGCTCAAGCTCGCGCACGGGGACCTCGCCGCTCTTGTAGAACGTACGGACGCCGCGCACCAGGTCGGTGATCTGCTGATCGTCAAAGTGATGGCAGTAGCGGTAGGCGTGGCGGTCGTTTTGCCAGCCAATGAGGTGGTCGCCGGCTTCAAACTGCGCGGAATCGTAACCCTCAAACGGCGGGGTGAGCTCGGCGCGGGCTTCGGCTCGAACGGCCTTGCGCGCCATGCGCTCGTCGTTCATAAACTCCCAAAAGCTGATGGCGATGATGCCGCCCGGGCGCGTTTGCCGCACCAGGGCGTCGAGCACGCGTACGCGGTACTCGCACGACGGCACGTGGTGCATAAAGCCAAAGCAGACCGAGATATCGGCGAGCGGGGCGTCGAAAAGCACGTCGGGCGTCTCGGCGGGGTTGAGCTTCATAAGGGCGTCAAGCACGTCGAGTTCCTGGAAGTGCAGGTTGGGAATGCGCAGGGCGTGACCGTGCGCATCGATAGCCAAATCCTGACACGAGTCAACACCATAGAACTCAAACGGGCAGCTGGCATCTGCCGAGGGGTTTGCGCCATCGACGCCCTTGGCGGCAAGTGCGCCGCCGGCGGCAAAGTTCTCGAATCGCATATTGCCGCAGGCAAGATCGAAGACGCGGACGGGATGCTCGATCGTGGCGACGTCGAGCTGTTCGAGCGCGATGTCCATGGTGCGCACCCAGCCGGGCCACGGGGCTTGGCGCGTATCGGAAAAGGAGGCGGAGTGCTCGCGATAGAACGTGTTATTGAGCTGGATGAGCGATGAGGCGAAATCGCGGTTCACGGCGCGGAACTCCCTCCGTTGGCGGTGCGGAATAAACAGTACGACCATACTACCGTTAACGCAGCAACGGGGACAACCAAGCTACGGGTCATTGCTTTGTTTGGACACATTTCCGCAGCTCATGTGTGTCCGCAACCGCCGGTTGTCAAAAATCTCACTAGAATAGGTGGCATGCTTTTGGCGGTGGCGGATAGATTTTTAACTGTGCAAGGCGCCTTAAGAACAAAAACGGTCCGGCGGCACGGCTGGCATCACATAGGAGGAACCATGAATGTAGAAACTGCGCAGCGGCTCGCCGACCTTCGCCGCAGCAAGGGTTTTAGCCAAGAAGGGCTGGCACGAAAGCTGGGACTGTCGCGCCAGGCGGTCAGCAAATGGGAGCGCGCGGAGAGCTCGCCCGATACCGAGAACCTGATCTCGCTCGCCAAGCTCTATGGTGTGAGTCTGGACGAGCTGCTCAATCCGAGCGATGAGATTGAGGACGATATCGAGTTTGAGAACGAGGACCGCGCTCGTCAGCGCGAGGCCGAGGCGGCAGAGCGCGCCCGCACCCATGAGGCGGCGGCGCGCGCCACCGAGGCGGCAACGCAGGCAAGTGACGCGGCAGCCAAGGCGGCGCAGGCGGCAAGCTGGAGTGCGCAGGCTGCCAATGCGGCGACGGCTCAGGTGACGGGTACCGGTGCGGCTGGTCCGACTCCGGTGAAGGGTCCGTTCCAGTCATTCCCGTATTGGGCCGTGTGCTGGCTGCTGTTCTTTTTACTGATGTTCCTGTTTGGTGCCGGCCCCTTTGCTGCGCTGATCTTCTTCACGATTCCCATCTATCACTGGGTGGCGCGTGCACTCGATGGCGATTGGGCGCGCGGGGATATTCAGGTTGGTCCGGCACCGGTGGCGGTCAGGGCCCAGGGGAAGGATACTTCTGCGGAACCTGATGCTGACGTGGCTACCGCTGAGCCATGTGCCAAAGAAGGTGACGAATGATGAAGCTTTCGCATGAATCCAAGCTGCGCCTGGGCGTCGGCATCGGAGCGTTTGTACTGATTGTCGGGCTTGTTTTTGGCGTTTCGCGGACTTTGATTCATTTTGATGGCCCGTGGGATCTCGACGATGTCGTATCCGGCTTGTCTGGTATGGACGATGCGGTTGACGAGGACAATCTCTTGGACGACGGCAGCTATTCCGCTCGGCCTCAGCAACTTTCGAGCGAAACGTTTGATGCCGACGCGTTCACATCGCTTGACCTGGATGTGACGTCGGGCACGGTCGAGGTCAAACACGTCTCCGGCGGGCCGGTGCGCGTAATTGAAAGCGGTCGCGTGGCACCGGGGACCGTTGCCTTCGATGCGGCAACCCAGAACCTGGCCGAAATCAAGGGCTCTACGCTCAAGATTCGCCAGTTCGATTGCGATGACGAGCGCGCCATTGACCGCACGGTTACCGTCGAACTGCCGCGCGAAGTTGCCGATAACCTGGTCGGCATTACGGCGAAGGTGGGATCGGGTGATCTGACGGTCGCGGGCATTGCGTGCCATGACCTCAACCTGACTTTGGACTCGGGAGATGTTGAGTTTACTGGCACCGTGACCGATACCCTGAATGCCGAGGTCGGTTCGGGCGATGTGACGTTCGAGCTCTATCAGGCCCCCGCGAAGTCGATGGACGTGAGTGTGGGCTCGGGCGACGTGGAGATAGCGGTTCCGAACTCGACGGGCTTTAAGGCGAGCCTAACTGTGGGCAGCGGTGACTTCGAGAGCGATTTCCTTCCGCTTGGCTACGACGGCGAGACCATATTGAATCATGAATTCGACAACGGTGATAAGTCTGCCACGTATCGTTTTAAGGTCGGTTCGGGCGACATGTCATTTGATCCGGAGTGACGACGGCGGGCTAAGTCCGCAAACATAGATGCTTAGATGCGCTGTTTGATGGAGGCGCCGGGGCCGTGGTCGGCTTCGGCGCCTTTGCCTTTACAATGGGGGCATGGAACAGATCATCTTGAACATACTCGAGGCTCTGCGTCGCGGCGAGACCGTGGACGACAAAGCGCTCGTCAAATTGATACATGCCGAGGCGCGCCGTGAGGGTGCCGACAAACGCGATTTGGCCAAGCGCCGTCTGCTGCCGTTCTACCAGCGGGTTAAACGTGAGGAGCCGGCTCGGTGGGCTGCGTGGAATGTCGATTCCGATCTGGAACGTCAACTGCTGCAGGTGCTGCGTATGAAGCCGCGCCGAACGGCCTCGGGCGTGGCGACCATTACCGTCATCACCAAGCCCTGGCCGTGCTCGGGCGATTGCCTGTTTTGTCCCAACGATCTGCGCATGCCCAAGAGCTATCTGCACGCCGAGCCGGCGTGCGCCCGTGCGGAGCAAAATTGCTTTGACCCGTATCTGCAGGTGAGCGCTCGTCTGACCGCGCTTTCGCAGATGGGGCATGCGACCGACAAGATTGAACTCATCGTGCTCGGCGGTACCTGGAGCGACTATCCGCAAGGGTATCAGACGTGGTTTATGTCGGAGCTTTTCCGTGCGCTGAACGATGACGCCGTTGCTGGTGTGGCGGCTAACCCCATGTTGGCGCGTCCGGGCATCAGCCGTGCCGAGGCGGGGCGCCTGCTCGATGACGCTCCCGCCGATGCCCTGCCGCCGGTGGTGGCGGAGCGTCGCGAGCGCTATCGGGCCGCCGGCATTGCGACCGACGAGGCCGAGCTTACGAGCGGTGTTGCCGGCGAACAGGAGTGTGTGGATGCTGCCGTGGGCGGCTACAACCGCGCGGTGCGTCGTCTGTACGGCCCCGGTACGCCGTGGGGCGAGGTTGCCGAGTGGCAGACGGCAACGATGGAGGAGCTTGAGCGTCAGCAGCGCATCAACGAGACGGCGAAGCATCGCGTGGTGGGGCTCGTTATCGAGACGCGCCCCGATGCCGTGACGCCGCAGACCCTCACGCTTATCCGCCGCCTGGGCTGCACCAAGATCCAGATGGGTATTCAGAGTCTCGACCAACATTTGCTCGACATCAACGAGCGTCGTATTTCAGTAGCGCAGATCGAGCGGGCGTTTTCGCTTGCGCGCCTGTTTGGCTTTAAGATCCACGCGCATTTTATGCTTAACTTGCTGGGCGCCACGCCCGAGGGGGACAAGCGCGACTACGAACGCTTTATGACCGAAGGGGCCTTTATGCCCGACGAGGTCAAGGTTTACCCGTGTGCGCTCATCGAGGGCTCGCGTCTGGTGGGCTGCTACGAGCGCGGCGAGTGGCGTCCTTATACCGAGGAGGAGCTGCTCGATGTGCTGGCCGACGACATCGTGGTGACGCCGGCGTTCTGCCGCATCAGTCGCATGATCCGCGACTTTAGTTCCGACGACATCATGGTGGGCAACAAGAAACCCAACCTGCGTCAGCTCGTCGAAAACCGCTTGGCCGCTCGGGGTGACGGTGCGACGGTGCGCGAGATTCGCTATCGCGAGATCAGCACGGCGGGTGCCGACTTGGATGAGCTATCTCTTGATGAGGAGGTGGCGTACGAGACGCCGGTGACGCACGAGCGCTTTTTGCAGTGGGTGACGCCGCAGGGCAAGATCGCGGGCTTTTTGCGGTTGTCGCTGCCCGACCATTCGTTTGTTGCCGCACATGCGGACGAGTTGCCGACGACGCCGGACGAGGCGATGATTCGCGAGGTGCACGTGTATGGCATGGCGGCACGCGTGGGCGACCAGGGCCAGGCGGCACAGCATCACGGGTTGGGGCGTTTGCTCGTAGAGCGTGCGTGCGAGATTGCCCGGGATGCGGGTTATGCGCGTATCAACGTGATCAGCGCGATTGGTACGCGCGAGTACTATCGCCATTTGGGTTTTTACGATCATGGACTCTATCTGCAAAAGGAGCTCTAGATGAACAAGCCGAGTGTTTCTGCTGGCGTCGTTGCCGGCGTTGCCCTGGGAGCCGCGGCGCTTGGTGCGGCCGCCGTCGCTGTTCGTGCTGCCTGTCTGCAGGTTGCGCGAACCCGCAATGGGTTGGCGCGTGTGAAACGCGTGTACGATGGGGACGGCGATGAGATTCGCGTGTTGGTGCAAGGCGGCGTCTACCAAAGCGCAAGCTACGTTGGCGAGCGCTGGGCAGAGCCCGTCTTTGCGTACTATCGTGCGTTTGACGACGTGTTTGAGTCCGAGGATGCGATGCACGATGCTTATGGTCACGGTATCGACCGCATGCTTATGCTGGGCGGCGGCGGGTTTGCCTATCCCAAGTTCACGCTGATGTCGCACGAGGGCTTGCGCATGGACGTCATCGAGTATGACGGAGAGATTACGCGCCTGGCGCGCCGCTGGTTCTGCCTAGACGAGCTGGAGCGCGCGGCGGGCGATCGGCTGCGGGTGATAACCGCTGAGGCTCGCTCGTATCTGGGTGTGACGAGCGTGGGCCATCGTCGCTACGACGTGGTCGTGAGCGATTGCTTTGGCGGTGCCGAGCCCGTACGCGAGCTGGCGACGGTTGAGGCATTGCGTTTGGTGCGGGGCAGCCTAAATGTCGGTGGCGTCTACGTTGCCAATATCGTGAGTGCAAACGAGGGGAGCGATGTGACGTTCCTGCGCGACTGTGCCGCCACGGCGCTTGAGGTGTTCGACCATGCTTGGGTGGTCCCATGTGGCGATGCAGAGTTCGGCGGCGAGGAAAACTACCTGCTCATCGCCAGCGACGGCAACTACGCCTTTGCCGAAGCCGTGCCCTTCGACACCGACTTCCTCGGTACCGTCCTTCACGACAAGTAAGTCTCCCCGTCCCAAAAAGACTGGTCTTAGGCGTGGTCGCGCCAGCCGAGAACGCGCTGCTTCATGCCTTCGATGTCGAGCACGCCTTCGGCAAAGCCCTTGCGCACGAGCTCCTCGGGAACGTACTCGTCGTAGCGATTAAAGTAAGGCACCTCGCCGGGATAGACGAGCTCGATGGGATCGAAGTCCTTCTCGGCCTCGGCGGCGAGCACCTCAAAGAACGTCTCCTCGTCGGCCTTCATCTTAAACTGCATAAAGTACGGGCGTGATGGGTCGAGTCCGCGAAGGCCCAGCTCAGCGGCACATTTAATCTTGAGCATGCGCTCGAGCGCCAAAAAGGCGTAGCTGCCCAGCCAGGGGAAGAGCACCCAGGTATCGCCGCCCAGGTTGATGAGCGGTTTAGTTCCCGCACCCGAAAGCTTGGCCGTATGACGAGCCTGCGCCAAGCGGGCCCGTGCGTTACCCATGAGGTACGGATATGTTGCGTGCTCGTTGAGCGCCTTGCGCATGCGCTCGAGTACGTGCGTGTTGATGTCACCGGGACAGTCGCCAAAGTAGGCCGGCACACGGCCTTTGACCTGCGTGGCAAAGACGGTATGACGCTTCCAGTCAACTTCCTCGACAATCCAGCAGTGTCCGGCGATGGCGATGCGCTCGCCGGGCGGTGGGGGATTGACGATCGTGCCCAACTCGGCCGACTCGCTGCGAACGGTGAACTCCTCGTTTTCCTGGAACACGGCGTAGAACTTAAAGTTGTTAATGATGCGCTCCCCCGCGAGGCCCACGATGAGCCCGCCACCTTCGGTGACCTGGATATGGTCGATCTTAATGAGGTGACGTAGCAGCACACGGTAATCGTCTGCCGAGACACGGTGGAAATAGCTGAGCGTGAGCACGCGCTGGGCAAGTTCGGCCGGCGTGAGCTCGCCGGTGCTGGCGAGGGTCGACATAGTCTGGTGATAGAGCAGGCTGTAGGGGAGTCGATCGAGCTCGGGCGGCTCGACCCACTTTTCCTCGCGATAGAGTTGTACGAGCGCGATACCCTGCAGGAGCTTCCACGGAATGGTCTCGGGCATCATCGTGCGCGGCTCGGGTTCTTCCTCGCGCATGACAAACCACATCTCGGGCGGAAGGTCGCGACGGCCTGTGCGCCCCATGCGCTGCAAAAAGGAACTGACGGTAAACGGCGCGTCAATCTGGAAGGCGCGCTCCAGGCGGCCGATATCGATACCGAGCTCCAGCGTAGAGGTGGTGACGGTTGTCTGCGCCTGCTCCTCGTCGCGCATGAGCTCCTCGGCCGTCTCGCGCAGCGATGCCGAAAGATTGCCGTGATGGATTAGAAAGCGGTCGGGCTCGTGTCGACTTTCGCAGTAGCTGCGCAGCATGGAGCACACGGCCTCTGCCTCCTCGCGCGAGTTGGCAAAGACCAGGCACTTGCGGCCGCGCGTATGCTCAAAGATATAGCCCATACCGGGGTCGGCGTTGTCGGGCGCCGTGTCGGTGGGGTTGAGAAGCGCCTGCTCGGTCGCTCGTGGGATGTCGACTTCGCCCTCGGGGGCCGAGGAAGTGCGACTGCCCTTGGGGGCAGCCTTGTCCCGTGCCTGCTCGCGACGTTGGCGGCGTTCCTCCTGTGTGAGTTGCCCGCTATGGCGCATGTCTTGGGTGCTGACGGGCAGTGCCGCGGGTGGTGCCGCCTCAATGCGCTCGCATGCGAGCACCTCAGCTTCCTGCGGACCTGTGCTCGTGAATCCTCGCTGCTGCGCCTGGGGACCCGAGTTGTAGAAGTGCTCCATGGAGATACGCCACACGCGGCGCGGCTCCTCAAAGCGGGGGATGACGCAGTCGCGTCCCGTCCCCTGCGACAGGAAGGCACCCGTGCGTTCCGGGTCCCCGATGGTGGCCGAAAGACCAATGCGGCGGGGCTGCACGCCTGCCATGCGCGAGAGGCGCTCGATAAGACAGAGCGTCTGCCCGCCGCGGTCGCCGCGCATGAGCGAGTGGACCTCATCGATGACCACGTAGCGCAGGTCGCAAAACATGCGCGGAATCGCCATGTGCTTATGGATTAAGAGCGCCTCGAGTGACTCGGGCGTAATCTGCAAGATGCCGCTCGGTTTTTTGATGAGCTTAGCCTTGTGCGACTGCGAGACATCGCCATGCCAGTGCCAGACAGGGATATCGGCCTCTTCGCAGAGGTCGTTGAGGCGGACGAACTGATCATTGATGAGCGCTTTGAGGGGGCCGATGTAGAGGGCGCCCACGCTCGCGGGCGGCCTCTCCCAAAACTCGGTCAGGATGGGAAAGAAGGCCGCTTCGGTTTTGCCGGAAGCTGTGGATGCCGTCAGGAGTACATTGTCTTGTGTGCTAAAGATGGCATCTGCCGCCGCAACCTGAATGGAGCGCAGGCTCTCCCAATCGTGGGAGTAGATGAAGTCTTGGATAAACGGGGCGTAGCGGTCAAAGGCGTTCACGAGGCCTCCTTTCAAAAGCGAATCTCTCAACGCGGCGGGCAGTAGCTTGCTGCATTACTGCTTCAACGTTTGCCCAGATAGAGCCTGCCAAAATAAACCTGTCCCTTTTTGGCAGGTTAGATGGTGAATTCGGCGAAGTTACGGTCGCCGCCTGCGGTATCGGTGTCGCCTGTTGCGGCTGCCGGCGCCAGCGCGTCGCCGCCGACGCTTTGCAGCAGCTCGGCTACGTTGGCGTCGGGGTTTTGGCATAGGATGTCGAGCAGCTCGATAAAGTCACGAATGACTTCACGCGGCGTCAGATGCGTGTCGGCTCCCACGCGACCGAACTCGATCTTGAGGAAGTTCACCAAGTCGTTCTCGGTAAGCGTGGGCGTCCAGCCAAAGTAGCCGGCGTGAATTTGCATGAGTTTTTCGATCAGCACCAGCAGCTCCTCGTAGGTGAGTGGCTGCAGACGGATGATGGGCGCGAGCATGTCCTTAAGGTCCTCGCGTGCAAAGCGGCCTTGAGCGAGTCGGCTGCGCAGAGCCTCGTAGGAGAACACGCCGCGGCGGCGGTCTTCGATGGAGGTTGGCGTGCCGCCCATAATCATGCCCAGATACTGCGCCTTGCCCTGGAGTGTGTCGTTGTACATGGTCAGGATTTTCTCGTAGTTGTACTGGCGCGTGATGGCGTTGGGAATCTTATACAGATTCACGAGCTCGTCGATGAGCACCAACATACCCTTGTAGCCGCTGCAGACCAAAAAACGCGCGATGAGCTTAACGTAGTCGTACCAGTCGTCGTCGCTGATGATGGTCGAGGAGCCCAGCTCGGCGCGAGCCTCGCTCTTGGTACGGTATTCGCCGCGGATCCATTTGGTCACGCGGCTCATGGCTTCTTCGTCGCCCTCGGATACGGCCGTGCGATAGCGGCGGAGCATGCGGGTGAAGTCGAAGCCGTGGACCATTTCCTCGAGCGGGGCCAGTTGGGCATTGACGACCGACTCGTCGACGTCGGCGCACGAGGCGACCCAGCGATCAAGAATAAGGTTGAGCGCACCGCCCTCGGGGCGCGTCTTGGTCGATATATTGCGTATGAGCTCGCGGTAGGTGGCAAGGCCCTGCCCCTGCCCGCCCTGCAGACGGCGCTCGGGGGACAAGTCTGCATCGGCGACGACGAATCCCTCGCCCATGGCATGCGTTCGGATGGTTTGGAGCAAAAAGCTCTTGCCGGCGCCGTAGCGACCGACCAGGAAGCGGAAACTCGCCCCACCGTCGGCGATGAGACTCAGATCGGTGAGCAGGGCGCGGATCTCGACCTCGCGCCCTACGGTAATGTAGGGAAGGCCGATGCGCGGGACCACGCCGCCCTTGAGCGAGTTGAGAATGACGGCAGCGACGCGCTTGGGCACGCGGGGTGCTGCGGATGCGGTATCACTCATGGTCTAGGTATCCTCTCACGTCTGCTTCGTAGTCCTCAATAATCTGCGGCCCTGCCGCGCTAAATTCAATTACGGTGTCGCCCACCAGGTCAAAGAGCGTCTCGTTGATGGTATCGACGAGCATGTCCTCGCTCTGCCCCGATTGCACTACCGCCGATTCCGCCTGTACTGCGTTGTGCTCGAGCAGCGCGCGGAGATAGGCGTCTGCGGCGGGCGCGAGTTCGTTTGTGGCGTCAGCGGGCGCAGCAGCCGCGAACGCGGGCGTCGGCGCGAGGAGCGGCGCCACGACACCAAACTGTTCGGTGGAAATGGTTGGCTCGTCGGTCAAGTCCTGCCGAATGGGTGCCGCGACCGCCTCGACAATCGCGTCGGTTACGGGCTCGGCTTCCGGTTGCCCTGAGCCCGCTGCCTCGGCTTCCACAGGTGCGCCGTCCTCGCGCTCTTCATCGATCAAAAGCGCTTCGCGCGTTTGCGCAGCGGCGTTCCGAATGTGCCCCAGCTGACTCAGATCGATATCGATCTTGACGGGCTGGTGTGCGGCGTCCCACGAAAGCCATGCCACAATCTCGTCATCGATAATCTTGGCCAGATATTTGGGGACCTTTTCTTCCTTAAGGGGATGGGCGGGGTCCAGCGCCAGGCGCAGGCGTTGGTCGCAGGCGCGCATCATTTCACCGAGCTTGCTGCTCTTTTGCCTACTACCGTGGATACGCATGCATTCCCAAAAGCCGTTTTGGCAACGGTAGATATGGATGGGATCCAAGCGGTATTCGCAGTCCTCGTGGCGCTCGGGCGCAAAGAATACGGCCGAGGCAAACATGGTGTAGGGCATGGCCGTCTCCTCCCCAAATAAGCTCGCCACGATGTCGGTCTTTCGGTGCGTGTCATAGTAGCGCGCCATACGGACATACACGGCGCACGCCACGTGGCGCAGATCGCGGTGGTGGCTGCGGTCGAGCCGCGAGTTACTTAGGTTGTACGTGGAGAGGGCGTTGATGGCGGCCATGAGTCGCTCCTCGCGCACCTCATCGGGCGGAAGGGGGAGCGTGGGCTCGGAGGTTTTGCGACGCTTAGGGGTCTGGCCGGACGGTGCCGGTGCTGGTACAAGGTCTCGTGCCGCGCGCCGCAACTCGATAAGGGCGTTATCGAACATGACGGTTTTAGAGTCGCGAAGCAGCTTGGGGTCGAGCCCGTGGAACACGGCGTAATCCTGCAGCCACACGCGTGCAAATCGGTCGATGCCGGGCTCGAAGGCGCGATAGACATCCCAAAAAGCCTTGATCTTGTTAAAACCATCGAGCGGGTCATCTACGCCAATGCCGCAAATCAGCTCATAGAGATACAGAAAGGCAAAGGACGTAGACGTTTCCTCGACGGTTCCGCGGCGCACTTGGGCACGCCAGGTAAAGTAGCCGCGCAACTGCCGGTCGCTCATGGCGTTGTAGGTGGGAAAGTACGATTTAAAGGTGCCGTTGTAGGGACAGTCGTCCTCAAAGTCGGCCATCAGCAGGCCCTGGCGGTAGAAAAGCTCGGCTTCCGAAAGCCAACGGCCCGCGCCGCCCTTGGGGTCTTCTTGCCAACGCGATATCTCACGCATCTTGCGGTATTGGTCGGGAAGGAAGTTCTGCATCTGTCGGCCGGTTTTGAGAATCGGCTCGTCTGCGTAGACTTCATGTGAGAAGCGGGCAGACTGATGGGTCCGGGCCTCGGCCATAATGCGCTCGATGAGCATCTTGATGTCCTGGTCGGCCACCGCTCCTCCTCTCGAACGCAGCTACGGTGACCTCATATCATAGCACAGCATCAAACAGATGTTCGAGATACTGCTGCGTTGATAGATTTAGAACAGGAGGGCGTAGATGACGGCGATGACGACGGAGGGAAGCATATTGGCCGTGCGGAAGGTCTGAGGACGGATGAGGTTGACGCCGACGCAGAAGATGAGCATGGAGCCTACGAGCGAAAGGCTGTTGAGGGCTGCTGTGGTCATGATGGGGGAGAGCGCGCCGGCAAACAGCGTAATCGTCCCCTGGAACACGGCGACGGGCAGGGCGGAGAAAATACAGCCGCGTCCAAGTGAGGCCGTCATGGTGCAGACGATGATGCAGTCCAGCGCTCCCTTGAGGGCGAGCGTGGACCAGTCGCCGAGCAGGCCGTCTTGGATTGATCCCACGATAGCCATGGCACCGATGCAGACGGTGAGTGAAGTCGAGACAAAAGCGTTGGTGAACTCGTTATCGCCCTCACTGCCAGTCTTGCGCTTGAGCCATTCGCCAAGGTTCTCGATGGCGGCCTCCAAGTTGACGGCCTCGCCGATGAGCGAGCCGAGGGCGAACGAGACGATGAGCATGGTGGTACCGGTGGTCGCCAGCGCCTTTCCATCGATGATGAGCATCTTTTGCATGGTGCCGCCCAGGCCGATAAACAGGACGCACAGCCCCGATGCTTTCATGAGCGTGTCTTGGATGCGCGGTGTAATGAAGCGGCCGCCCGCTAATCCTAAAAGACCGCCCGCAACTAAAAGCACAACGTTGATGATTGTTCCCAAGCCCGGCATGAGCCCTCCTGTATTGATGCCAACGTGGCAATCGTAGCAGAGTGGAATGCGAGGTACATCGCGACTCATCTAATACGTTATATAAGTGGTATTAGCAACGACGAGCAGCATTTAAGCCTCAGGTGGTTGTCGGGACATAGGGATAGTATTCAAAGCGCAGTGTCATAAGCCGCTGCGGGAATTCAATAGCCGCGGCGATGATATTGGCATCGCGGGCGCGATCAAACCCTTCGAGCTCGATTTGGTACGAGACGTCTTGCATAATGTCCAGACGTCGCCAAGCTAGAAGTGTGTCGCCATCGAATTCCAGGGTCTTGCCTCCGTCTGGAGTAACGGCGTATAGACGCAGCTTGGCGGTGGTTGCGGGGTCGACAACCGTGACCTTTTTAATTTCGTTTCGAGTATTCTTGGCGCCCAACAAGGTGAGCAGTGTTGGGGCCACGACCTCGCCCGATGGCAAAAAGACGACTTCGATGGATTCAGGAAATGCGATGATGGCCGACTTGCGGACGGGCTGATTGGCGGCGGCAACTTCGATGTTCGCAGCGTCGATGACCTCTGTGTGGTCGAGCGCGGCAAGCACGCAGCAGTTACCTTCATCGATCTCTTGAGGATCAGCAAGCCCCAGACTGTCCGCGAGCTCGGGATCGTTTGGATCGGCAGCGGGCTCATTCGGCGCTTCGAAAGAAGCTGGGACGCTGTTTGTCGGCGACGGCGTGTCGCCCGCACCTGCTTCTTTGTCCGCGCTCTCTTCTTGTATGGTTGCGTTGATGGGTTCGTCGTTTGGGGGGAGCGTCTTGGCGTCAAGCGCGGAGGGGAGAATTCCGATGGCTCCGGACCCGTTCCACTCCATTTCGAGAAGCGCCGGGTCGGCAAGAATGCGTTGCCTGCTTTGCGCGTGGGCATCGATTTCAATAGGGTCTGCCTCTATCCCTCGTGTAAGGCTGAGTGATCCGGCTGGCTTCTCGAAATGAGCGTCTGTGTCTTTGGCGCTGACGGCGTAGAACAGCAGGGACGCTTCTCCCGCCGCGATGGCATCGGTACCGGCTTTGGTCAACCGCAACGATGCCGTGAATGAGAGGGTGGGCTGCGTGTCGTCTGCATTCGCGGCGGCGCAGCCCAGACATATACTGCCTCCTTTCTCGAAAAACGTACCGTCGAAGGCGACCTTCGCTCCGTTCGCCGAGTCATCGACCGAAGCGATGTCGATGCGCAGCTCTAAATTGCATGGATCGCCATCCGCATCGAGCACAACCGAGCGCCACGTGCAGACGGCGCACCCCGTCTGGGAGCCGTTTGCCTTGTTCGAACGCTTGATATCCACGACTATCGAGCCGTCCGTATTACGACGAAGGCATCCCGAGGTTGAGATCGCGGCTTGTGCGATCGAAAAACGCTTGCACGCAATGGCGCTCGACGGATTTGGTGCAGAACTTAGGGCTGCTGGTAAGGAGTCTGCCATGGCGGGAGTCGCCCAAGCGGCGACAGGCGTTCCGGTTGCGAGCGCGCCGCAGAGTGCGACGACGGGCAAAAGGTTCTTCGATGCCATGGGGTCTCCTTAGCTAATTTAGTGCGGTCTGTCCGTGTTTTGTTTCTGGCTGCGTTTGATGTGCAGACCGAGGCCGGCGGTTCCCGCGCCTGCTGCTGTGGCGCCTGCTGCCAAGAGCCATCGTCTGTCGCCTGTCTGCGCCAACGGTTCCTCGCGGTCGCCGCGGTCGAGCTCCGAGAGGTCGACCGTCACTTGCGTGGCGGCCTGAGCCTGTTCTTGCTGGGCAAAGGCCATGGCTGGCCCAAACGCTAGGATGCTGACGGCGGCGGCCAGGGCGACGGCCTTATGCCGTGTGCGCACCGGGCTCGACCGTCCAGGTGATCGTTGCAACCTGATCGCCTTCGCCGGTTACGCGGAAGATGTCGCGCGTGACGCGGGCGACGTTTCCGCTTGTCTTGAGCTTAATCTTGTCCGTGCCGCCGGCAATGCCCTGGTAGCCCATGTCGAAGGCTGCATTCTTGGAAAGATCGAGGCCCGTCCCCTGCATTGCGGTGCTGGCGTTCTGGAGCGCTCCGTCGGGGCCGACCTTAAAGTCGATGGAGTTCTGTGCGGTTCCGGCCTTGGCGTCGGCAGCAATGGTCCAGGTGTTCATGGCGTCGATCTTCATGTTGGTGACATGGATGCCGTAGGCCGAATGATTGTCGATGGTGGTCGCGTCTTCAGAGGGGCCCTGAAGCGTGCCGTCGGCCTTGGCGACGAAGGGAATAACCGTCGGAACTTTGAACTCAACGTTGTCGATCTCGGTCCTGACCATTACTTTCGTGGTTCCAACGCGTCCGGCTGCCATAGCTGGCGTCGGGGCGGCGCCCATTGCGAGCGCGAGCGCGAGCCCTGCGCCCACGACGAGCGCTCTGGCTCCGTTCATGTTCCTGGTGATGTCCATGGTCGTTCCTTTCTATTCGCCGCGGGCCGTCCCCGCGATGATTGGACGAATGCTGGTGAATTGCGTTCGGTGCCGCGTCGGCCGGAAAGCTAGTTCTCGGCTTGCTCAACCCGTACCTTGACACGTGTCGGATTGCCGTGGCTGTCGAGGGTCTTTGCATCGAGTGCCTGGATCTCGATGTACGCCTCGCCTTCTTTGATGTCGCCGGCGGGGCACGTCTCGATTGTCTTGCCGGTCTCGACCACACCGGATTCGTACATGGTCTCGTCGTTTTGGATGACGCGGAATCGCTGGGGAAATTTATTGTCTTGGACGTTTTGCACGTTGACGCGCAGCTTGCCGTCCTCCTGCAGCTGAGCGACCGGTGCGACCGAAATCGTCATCATGTTGTCGCGGACGATGGCGTCGAGCTCATCTTGGATTTCCTGACGCGTTTTGCCCTCGGCCGTCGTAACCGAAGCGCCCGCCTCGGGTACGGGCTGCGACTGCCAAGCGTATAGTCCTACGGCGACAAGGGCACAGACGATGGCCAAGCAGGCAACGATGAGCTTCTTGCGACGACCCAGGCCTGCAAAGCGGGGTGGCTTCTTCGCGCTCATGCGGCATCCTTGGCGGTATAGATGCGCGCAAAGGTGGACGGGTCCGCTCCAAAGAGCATGTGAAGCATCAGGCGGCGCGAGTAGACGAGCTCTTCGAAGTCGGGAGGGAGCTCGATGTCGTGGATATGCGCGATGTGGTGGGCGAGCGCCGAGAACGACTCGGGGTCGCAGATCACATCGGTGGTAACGTGGTAGACCGTCGTATCGGGGAATGCCTCTTCGTCGAAAGGCAGGAGATGGGGATCGTCGTCGACTTCGATGGCGATGCCGTACTGGGGCCAGTAATATGCCATGGGAACCTCCCTGCTTCTGGGCCAAAACTTCTATCGGTTTTGGCTGTCGATGCCGACGGTATCAGCCGCTACTTGACCAATTGCTGACCAAATGCTTGACGGATTGGTGTCTCCGCAGGTAAAAGGCGGCAAAAAATACCCCAACTTTTTTCAAGCGACAATCGCGCGGTCGACGGCGGCGGGGCCATATGTGTCAAAAGCATCGTCTGCCGAGGAAATCAAGCCGCTCGCCGAATTGCACGAACGTAAAAATCGCCAATTATGGAGACGGTCTCGAACACGTCGACGAAACGATGCGGTAACATCTCCCTGCAAACACTGTAGTTAGCTAAAGGGGGAGTTCGCGTGTCTGCAACCATCAAACCCTTCACCGACGAGTTCGAAGAGTATGGCCGCGATGAATCTCGCGCATCGGGCGAGGCCTCGAGCATCTCGTTTCCGACAACGGAAGACGAGGTCCGTGCCATTTTGAAAAAGCTCCATGCCGAGCGTGTCCCGGTAACGGTTCAGGGCGCCCGAACCGGCCTTGCCGCCGGTGCCGTGCCCCACGGCGGGCATATCCTCAATACTTCCCGTATGAATCGCTACTTGGGCCTTCGCCGCGATGAACAAGGCCGCTTTCTACTGCGCGTGGAGCCGGGTGTTGTGCTCTCGGAGCTGCGCAAGCAGCTGAGCAAGAAGGTGCTGCCGACCGTTGGTTGGGACCAGGCATCGCTTAAGGCCTACGATGAGTTTCAAGAGGCCCCCGAGCAGTTCTTTCCCACCGATCCCACCGAGACGTCTGCCTGCCTGGGCGGCATGGCGGCATGTAACGCCTCTGGTGCCCGCAGCTACGCCTACGGTCCCATGCGCCCACATATCACGGGACTCCACGTCGCACTGGCTGATGGCGATTTGCTTGAGCTTCAGCGCGGCGAGGCTTTTGCCCAGGGCCGCCACCTGTCGCTCGTGACGGCAGCGGGCCGTACGCTCGAGCTCGATCTTCCCGGCTATACCATGCCCAAGATAAAAAATGCCTCAGGCTATTTCGTTGCGGACGAAATGGACGCCATCGACCTCTTTATCGGTGCTTGCGGCACGCTCGGCGTCATCACCGAGCTCGAGATTGCCCTGCAGGCGGCGCCTGCGGTCGTTTGGGGCGTGAGCTGTTTCTTTGACAGCGAAGACAAGGCCGTGTCCTTCACCGATTCTGTGCGTCCCGTCCTGTCCCACGCGGCTGCCATCGAGTACTTCGACGCTGGCGCCCTGGATATCCTGCGTCGTCAGCGTGAGCAGTCGACCGCGTTCGCCTCGCTGCCGGCGCTCGACAAAGAGGCCAAGGTCTGTGTCTACGTGGAGCTCGACTGCGACGACGAAGTTCAGGCGACTGAGGAGCTGTATCACTTGGGGTGGGTACTGGAGCTTGCGGGCGGCAGCGCCGATGCGACATGGGTCGCGCGCACCGAGGTCGATCGCGAGTGCCAGCGGTTCTTCCGCCATGCGGTCCCCGAGAGCGTCAATATGCTTATCGACGAGCGTCGCCGCACGGATCCCACCATCACCAAACTGGGTTCGGACATGTCGGCGCCCAATGCACGCCTTGCCGATGTCGTGGCCCTCTATCGCCGCACGTTGGCCGAAAGTGGGCTTGAATCTGCCGCCTGGGGGCACATCGGTAACAACCATCTGCATGTGAACATTCTGCCGCGCGATGCGCAGGATTATCGCCGCGGCGGAGAACTCTTTGCCCAGTGGGCTTCCGAGGTCACGGTCATGGGCGGCGCCGTCTCCGCAGAACACGGCGTCGGCAAGATCAAGGCGGGCTTCTTGGAGACGATGTACGGTCACGAGGCCATGGTCGAGTCGGCGCGGCTCAAGCTCCAGCTCGATCCCGACGGGCAGCTGGGTCGCGGTAACCTGTTTTCGGAGAAGCTCTTGGATGAGCTCGTCCAGAAAGGGGGCGCGTGAAGATGAGCGATTTCCATATGGTGGTGTGCGTCAAGGCCGTGCCGGGCAGCACCGAGGTCAAGATGGACCCCAAGACCAATACCATCGTGCGCGATGGCAAGCAGGCGGTCATTAATCCCTTTGACGCGAGTGCTTTGGAATGCGCGCTGGCGCTGAAGGACGACTTTATCGGCTTTGGCATGGATGTGCGCGTGACGGTGGTGTCGATGGGCATCCCCGCGACCGAGTCACTGCTGCGCGACTGCATCGCCCGCGGTGCCGACGACGCGCTGCTGCTGACCGATCGCGCCTTTGCAGGTGCCGATACCCTGGCAACCACCTACGCCCTCAAGTGCGGCATCGAAGCGCTCGACGAGGACTTCGACCTGCTCATCTGCGGCAAGATGGCGGTGGATGGCGATACGGCCCAGATCGGTCCCGAGCTTGCCGGTGCCTTTGAGATCCCCTGCGTGACCGACGTGAGCTGCGTGCAAAGCGCGGGCTTTACGACGTGTGGCTCGCTGGCGCTCGTTCACGGATGCGATGCCGGCGAGGAGACGGTGTACCTTGAGATGCCGTGCGCGATGACGACCGCCAAGGAGATTGGCCAGTTGCGTATGCCGAGTATTGCCGGTATTCGCGCGGCAGAGGAGGCGGACGTGCGCGTGGTCAGTGCCGCCGACGTGAACGCCGATCCCTCGCGTTGCGGTCTTGCCGGATCACCGACGCAGGTCGTGCGCTCGTTTGTACCCGACCGTGATCAAACGTGCGAGGCCGTTGAGGGAACGGCGTCCGAGCAGGCGGTAAAACTTGCCAAGATTATCGAGGGGATGGCATAGATGAGCGGACTGATTATCGATAGCGAAGCCTGTATCGGCTGCGGTCGCTGCGTTCGCGCCTGTGCCTCGGGCGGCATCGTAGTGGAAGGCGAGCGACCCAGCCGATGCGCCCGCGTAACCGACGGCTGCATCCTATGCGGTGGGTGCGTCGACGCCTGCCCCGTCAACGCTATCTCGATCGAGCGTGACGAGGCTGCTGGTGCGGTGGACCTCGATGCATATCGAGACATTTGGGTATTCGCGCAGACCGACGAGCGCGATACGGTGGCTCCCGTGGCCTACGAGCTTATGGGCAAGGGCCGCGAGCTTGCCGATGCTCGCGGCTGCCGTCTGGTGGCACTGGTCGGTATGGGCCCCGAGGGTTCTCTCGGTGACCTGGAGCATCTGGTTTGCGCGGGCGCCGACGAAGTCCTGGCCTGTCGCGACGAGCGCCTGCGCCAAAACGATGCGGAGGTCTACGCCCGCTTGATCTGCGATTTGGTAGCCGAACGCAAACCCGAGGCCATTCTATACGGCGCGACCGCTTTTGGTCGAGAACTTGCACCCGGCGTTGCCGTGCGTTTGCAGACGGGCCTTACGGCTGACTGCACCGTGCTTTCGATGGATGCGGAGACGGGACTGCTGCAGCAGACGCGTCCGGCGTTTGGCGGCAACCTGATGGCCACCATCGTCTGCCCCAATCATCGTCCCCAGATGGCAACGGTTCGTCCCGGCATCTTTAAGGCGCCCGACTTTGACTACGGCCGCTCCGGCACGATCACCCAGATATCGCTTGCGGATGATGCTAAGGCTCGTGTCGAGATCTCGATTCCCGCCGAGGAGTGGGGGCAGCAGGCCTCGATCGCCGATGCCGTGCGCTTGGTCGTGGTGGGCCGCGGCATTGGCTCCAAGAAGAATCTGCCCCTGATGCGAAGGCTCGCCGAGGCTCTGGGAGCCGAGCTTGGTTGCACGCGACCTGTCGTGGAGGCCGGCTGGTTGGAGTATCGCCATCAGATTGGCCAGACCGGCGTATCGGTTTCGCCCAAGCTTCTCGTGAGTATCGGTGTTTCGGGCGCCATCCAGCATCTTGCCGGCATCGGTGGGGCGGAGTGCATTATCGCCATCAACGAGGACCCGGATGCCCCCATTTTTGGTGCTGCCCAGTACAAGGTTGTTGGGGACGCCGCCGAGGTCGTCGAGGAGCTGCTGGCCCAGCTTGAGCGCTAGGCGCGCGCCAGCCAGTCGCGCATCTCGTCCTTTAGGCACTCCCAGGTCGCTTGCGTGGTGGGATTGGTAAAGGGGCGCATAATGCCAAAGGGCGCGTCGAGCAGGCGGTAGATATCGCCCTGTTCGCGCGCCAGCGCGCGGCTTGCTGGATAGACGAGCTCAAACATAAAGCAGATGAGCCCCACCAGGTAGTCCGCCGGCTCGTTGCGCTCGTCGCGCGCGACGCACCGATGCTCGTCAAAGGCGGCAAGTGTCGGCGACGAGAAACGGCTGCCGAGAAACGTCTTCTCGTCCACCTTGAGGATAGTGTCGACAGTGCTGTCGGCGATGGTGCGCATAATGTCGATCTTGTCGCCATCGCGCACGATATCGCAGAAGCTCCGCGTGCGCTCGTCGAGCTGCGCGGGTAGACGGAAATCGCTGTGATAGGCAATGCTCGCTCGGATGAGCTCATCTTCTGCCGGGTCATCGATAAAGTCGCGGATGCTCGTTACGGCGGGTGCATCGGCGGGATTCTCGCCAAAGAGGACTTCGACGCCCAACGCCGCGTGGCTCATGCTTTCGGCATCCTTAAACGTGTCCCAGCGTCGCAGCTGCTCAAAGCGGCCCATATCGTGCAGCAGGCCGCAAAGCCATGCTAGGTCAATATCTTCTGACGACCAGCTCTGCTCGCGCGCCACGGCATCGCATGCCACGGCAACGTGGTACGTATGCTCGATTTTGAGCGCGATGCGTGGGTTGGTGGCGTCGTAGGCATCGGTGTAGCTTTTGAAGGCCGCGCGCGCCCGGTCTCGATCGATAGCTGTCATAATGACTTCCTAAAAAGTTGTGTCTTTCGATCCGGTGGCAATTGTAGGTGAACTCGGTTGCTGTCGGATGATGATTCTGCCGTATCGCTACATGCGGCTTGGAGACCTTGTCAGGATGAGAAGCGTATGGTGCTCAAAATCGTTAGAACCGTCTGGCCGGTGATGCTTACCTATGTTGCAATAGGCGCGCCGTGCGGAATGATCATGGGGCAGACGGGAATGGAGCCCTGGATGGTCTTTGCCCTGAGCAGCACGTTTGTGACGGGCAGCGGGCAGTTTATGATCTGCAATCTGTGGCTGGCAGGTGTGCCTGCAGCATCGATCGTCGCGAGCGTCGCCGCAATCTCCTCGCGGTTTGCGCTTTATTCGGCATCGATCGC
This sequence comes from uncultured Collinsella sp., assembly GCA_902496775.1. Lineage (GTDB taxonomy): Bacteria > Actinomycetota > Coriobacteriia > Coriobacteriales > Coriobacteriaceae > Collinsella. The sequence goes on along the minus strand of CABVCF010000013.1, from coordinate 4,341 downwards.
ACCGCATTTGAGGGGTGCCTCGAAGCGTCAGACGCTGGCTGTTGCCGCGACACTTACCGAGGAGGCATATGGCATCTCACTTGCCAAGTTGGTTGAGGGGGAGGATTGGGGTCCGCTCGAGTCCTTTGTGCTCAACGCAATCCTCATCGCAACATGGGGCGTTTCGTGTACGACGGGCGCCATCGTCGGCGCCGTTGTCGATGTTCCCACCGCTATTGCAGGGTTTGTCTGCACATCACTCTTTATCTGCCTGCTCTTTTCGCAGCGGCTGTCGCGCGGCAACGTTGTCGCGGCGGTTTCGGGCGCGGTGTCCGTCGCCATATGCAAGTTCTTGGGGTGGACGAATATTGCCGTGCCGGCAAGTGTGCTCGTCGGCGTTGCCGCGGCGCTCGCGTGCGATGTCCTCGCCGAAGGAAGGGGCGCTCGCGATGCCCGTCAATGAGTTTTTGGTCCTGTGGCTGTCGTCGTGGGCGGCCATCGCATTTTTCCGTATTGCCCCGGCGTTTGCCTTGCGCGGGAGAACGCTGTCGCCCCGCGTTACCGAGGCCTTGGGTTATATTCCGCCTGCCGCCTTCGCGGCGCTGGTCGCCAACGATTTGGTAAGCCCTGGCGCTTTTGACGTCGGCTTGTGGCAGGGCTTGATTCCCTGGATTGCGGCCGCCGGCGTCGTGGCGGTGGCAATCAAGACAAAGTCGATGTTGTGGTGTTGCGTCTCGGGCATCGTGTTCTATATCGTTTTGAGCCTCATATAAGAGCGGGGCACGTTTAGCGTCCCGGCACAGTGAATCGAATTTCTCACCGAGCCTGTCTGCTTCTTCTGGTACCATGTTCAAACTTTACTGTAGCAAAGTATGACGTGGGCTTTTGTACCCCGTCAGCGGAAATGGGGGTTTCATGGCACAGGAAGCAACCGCCAACGAGCAAAAGAAATTCAAGGTCCCGCGCATCCCGGGCGACATCATGATCTACCCGATGATCGTCGGTCTTTTGCTCAACACGTTCTGCCCACAGGTTTTTGAGATCGGCGGCTTCTTTACGGCTGCCTGCCGCGGTGGCTCCAATACCATCGTCGCCGCGATTCTGCTGTTTGTGGGCGCCGGCATCAGCTTTAAGTCCACGCCGGGCGCCATCAAGACCGGCATCGTCGTGCTGATTCCCAAGCTTGTTGTTGCGGCCGCCCTTGGCTTGGGTGTGGCATATTTCTTTAACGACAACTTCCTGGGCCTGAGCTCCGTGTCTATCATCGGCGGCATCACGTTTTGCAACATGGCGCTCTACACGGGCATCATGGGCGAGTTCGGCGACGAGTCCGAGCAGGGCGCCGTCGGTATCCTGTTCTTTACGGCCGGCCCCGCCGTCACCATGATCATCCTCGGTGTCTCGGGTCTCGCCAACATCCCCGTCGGCACCATCATCGGATCCATCCTGCCGCTCGTTATCGGCATGGTTCTGGGTAACCTGTTCCCGTTTATCAAGAACCTGCTAGTTCCCGGTGCCAACCCTGCGATTGCCGTCATCGGATTTCAGCTCGGTGCGTCCATGAGCCTGTCGAGCTTTATCACCGGTGGCATTTCCGGCATCTTGCTGGGCCTTGTCACGCTGTTTGTCGTCGGTCCCATCACCTTTGCGTTCGAGCGCCTGTGCGGTGGTAACGGCAAGGCTGCCGTGGCTTGCTCCACCATCGCCGGCACGGCTATGACCACGCCGGTTGCTCTCGCCGAGGTCGCGCCGCGCTACGCCGAGCTTGCACCCACCGCGTACGCCCAGATCGCCACTGCCGTTATCATCACGGCAATCATAGCTCCGATTCTGACCGGCTGGGTCGACAAGAAGTTCTGCCAGGGCAAGGAGGACCTGTCGCCTGCCGGTGTCGAGGCCATCGAGGAGGCCGTCGCGACCGACATCGATGGCGAGTAGCAATCGCTATCAATCAATGATGCCGGCGTGCAATTCGCGCCGTCCGAGCGCCCGAACAGAAACTGTTTTGCAGTGATGTTCGGGCGCTTTGCTATGATTCCCTTTACCCCTGCGGAGTAAAGGGGTGTTTATTGCCCTGATTCGAATTGGGCGATTCTGACCATTCGGATATTGAAGGGATGGCGTCTAGTGGTTAAGGCACTCAAGATTGAGATATTCCTGCTATGCATGATTGTTCTTATCGGGCTTGCCGCGCGAAGTCGTCGCTCCTTGTTCTCGAGTACCCTGCAACTATTGTTTAGCATGCTTGGCTACACCTCTGCCGCGTACATATTATTCGATATGATCTGGACGCTTTCGGATGGTGCGGACGGCACGTTGGGTATTGCTGCCAACTGGATTTCCAACGCGGTTTCGTTTTCGCTCTTTGCCATCGCGTGTCTCATTTGGTTTATCTATTCCGAGACGATGCAGGGCTCTCGCCTTGTGACCTCGCGCTATAGGGTGGTGCTTGTAACGTTGCCTACGGCTCTGGTGGTCGTGCTGGCTTTTACCAGTTACTGGACGCACGCCTTGTTCTATATCGATTCGCAGGGCGTGTATCGTCGCGGCTTTGCCTATATGATCCAGCCCATTGTCAGCTACTGTTACGTTATACATACGTCCCTGCATGCGTTTGTGCAATCTCGTAGGGTCGAGAGCCTGCAGACGAAGGCTATCTATCGAACCTTGGCATTTTTCGCCATTCCGGCCCTGGTGGGCGGTACCTTTCAGATCGTATACTCGGTGCCTGGCCTTTGTGTCGGCATAATGATTAGCATGTTGCTGCTCTATATCATCTGCCAGGAGCAACTGATCTCGACTGACCCGTTGACTGGACTCAACAACCGCAACCGTTTTGAGACCTATATGCTGTCGCTCTTTTCAAATGTGGATCAGGCCGAAGATGTATATCTGCTTATGATGGACGCTGACGGCTTTAAGCAGATTAACGATCGCTATGGACATGTGGAGGGCGACCATGCTCTTCAGGTTGTTGCGACGGCGCTCAAGGATGTCTGCTCGGCGTCTGGTGGCTTTATCGCGCGTTATGGTGGCGATGAGTTCGTGGTGCTCCAAAAGGCAGCGGCGGAACAGGATATCATGCATCTGTGCGCGACAATCAACGACGAGCTCGCGCATGCCGAGGTGCCGTATGCATTGCGGATGTCCATCGGTTGCGCGCGGGTCGGCGATAGTGTTGATACCTGGCAAGACTTACTTCGCGCTGCCGATGCGGAGCTCTATCGCGTCAAGGCCGAGAAAAAGAAAGCCGGCGTACAAATACGCTAGAAAAGGGGCATACGACCGCATTGATGGTCGTGCGCCCCTATTGCGTTGGCGGGATTAGTAGCGGCTGTCGAAGATACGCCTCGTCTTTTTCTTGGAACGAGGCAGTTCGCTAGGCCTTTTTGGGCTTGTTTACGATGATGATGCCGCCGCAAACCAACAGCAGGGCAACGATGACGGTAATGGGGCTCGTGCCAGCGCCCTCGCCGAGCAGCAGCGCGCTCAGCAGCACACCAAAGACGGGGTTCATAAACCCAAAGACCGAGACGCGGCTGACGGGGTTGACGGCAAGCAGGCGCGACCACAGCGAGTAGGCGACCGCGGAGATAAGCGCCATGTAGATGATGAGCGCGATGGCGGGGGCAATCGCCGTGGGGGAGAGCGCGCCACCCATCAAAAAGCCGATGGCGGTGAGGACCAGGCCGCCGACTAAGAACTGCCACCCGGCAAGCAAGACGCCGTCGTGCTCACGCGAGAAGATACCGATCAGGCAGGTCGAAAGGGCACCCGCGACGGTGGAGGCTAGGATAAAACCCTCGCCGTCGAGCGTAAAGCCAAAGGTGCCGTCCGCGCCCGAAAGGTTGACGAGCGCGACGCCGGCAAAGCCCAGTACGCAGCCGAGCACTTTGGCCGCATTGAGCTTCTCGGTGTGAAATGCCAGGGCGGCAAAGAGGATTGCGAGGAAGTTGGCGCTGGCCTCGATGATGGAGCTCGACATGGCGCTGGCGCGCGAGAGGCCCAGGTAGAAAAAGAAGTACTGCCCGATAGTCTGGAAGAGCGACAAGACAAAGATGGGCTTGATGTCGCGAGCCTGCGGAATGAGGGGGCGGCGTTGGGCCGCACTCATCCCAACGATAACCAGGGCGCCGGCAAGCGTGAAGCGCAAGCCCGCAAAGAGCAGCTGCGAGGCGCTATCGTGCGCCGGGATACCAAAGAGTGCGTAACCGATCTTGATACAGGGAAAGGCCGATCCCCAGAGTGCACAGCAGACGAGGCAGCCCAGGATGAGTCCGGGCAGGGTGGCGAGATACGGCTTGCGGCTTTCCATGATGTCCTTCTCCTATACGCGCAAAGCAAAAAAGAACCCGCCACCGG
>CABVCF010000012.1 GCA_902496775.1 uncultured Collinsella sp. | reverse complement strand
ACGCGCATAAAGAAAGCCTCCCATTTCTCATGTCCAAGAAATGGGAGGCAGTTCAATTTGATCGGACGGGCTTCTTGGTGGGTATCATGGTTGGACGATCATTAGGAGGTTTTCCCTACATGGAATTGTTTGAGCCGATTCTTCATTTCTTTGAGCAACGGTGGGTCCACAACATCATCTGGGCCGTCATCTTGGCGATAGGCACCGCCGTCGCCGCCAAGGTCGTATCCAAGACCCTGAATCATCTGCTTAACCGAGACGATAACCCGCTTCCGGCATCGAGTATCTTCATCAACATCGCGCGTGCCGTCATCTGGATGATTGGCGGCAGCTTTATCCTCGACAACTGCTTTGGCATTAACGCAAACGCGCTCGTCGCCGCTCTTGGCGTCGGCGGCATCGCCATCTCGCTCGGCTTTCAGGACACGCTGTCAAACCTTATCGGCGGCATGCAGGTGACGTTTATGGGCATCATCAAACCCGGCGACAATATCGAGGTCGGCGGCGTATCCGGCGTGGTCCAAGACATCACTTGGCGCCATACAACGATTGAGGATGCCTGTGGACAGACCATCATCGTCCCCAACTCCAACATTTCCAAGAACACACTCGTGCATTTGATGCCCTTTGGGCGCGTGGCCGTGCCCGTTGCCGTAAAGGACACGTCTAAGTGGGCTTCCCTTGACGTGCTGGCAGACGAGCTCACGAGCGCAACCAAAACGGCCGTCTCGCCCATCTCGGGCTTTGACAAGGAGCCCTACGTACTCTTTAGCGAGATCGGCGACTTTGGCATCAAGGGCAAGATCATCTTTATCGTCAGCGACGACAGCACTACTTTCACGGCAGCCGACGCCTGCATCCGCGCCATCGCCCCCATCATCGCCTAAACCACCGCAAAGGGGTCAGGCATCTTTGTAGTGGTTTTCATTCGTGGTACCATGGTTCATATAGTTGTTTAAACGACTAAGGGAGCAACATTATGGAAGAGGCCTATCGTCAAGCACGCAAGCGCGGCGAGCAAGGACGTCGACGCGCCATTAGCCAAAGCGAGCATCCATACCTTACGGACCTCGATAGCCTGGTTGCTCAGCTCCCCTTAGGTCAGCGAGAGAATGTCGGCCTGCGGGATATTCCGCTCGAAATGGTCGTCGGCACGGTCACCAAGGGCCGTCAGTCCGCCTTTTCGTGTAACTTTATGCCCCTGCTTCCGTTTAGCACCGAGTTCGCCCGCAAGTGGTCCAACCTCTACGACATCCAGGTGACCGAGGGCTATCGCGACCCCGTCATCGTCACCGAGTTCATGCATCGGTTCTATGTCCAAGAAGGCAACAAACGCGTCAGTGTCCTCAAATTCCTAGACGCCCCGACGGTTTCGGCCAAGGTCACCCGTCTCTACCCCGGCACATGGGATTCCGTCGAAAGCCGCCTGTACGGCGAGTTCTGCGCGTTTTGGCGCGTCTGCCCCCTATACGAGATCGAGTTCTCGCGTGAGGGAAGCTACGAAACGCTCGCGAAGATGCTCGGTCAGAACCTTATCGAAAAATGGCCGCAGAAAAAGGTCGACTACCTGCGCCACACTTTCCTGCTCTTTAAGCGTGCCTACCTTCGCGCAGGCGGCGATCACCTGGACATTACGCCCGCCGACGCCATGCTCGTCTACCTCAATGTGTACAACCAGGACCGCCTGCTGGATACGCCGACGGATATCGTCGTAAACCGCCTGTGCAAGATCTGGCGCGAGCTGGTCATTGCCGGCAAAAATGACGAGGACAAGGTCGATCTTGTCGAAGCACCGAGCGTCGACGAGGAGGAGACGCCCGCCAAGTCCACCTCTGGCGTGCTCAACTTCTTTATGGGCAAGACCGTCTACTCGACGGCCAACCCCCTGCGCATCGCCTTTATCCATGAGTTCCCCTGTGCGACGTCGAGCTGGGACAGCCTGCACGACCAAGGGCGTCAGTATCTCGATGAGCACTTTGGCGGTATCGTGCGCACCGAGGCGTTCGAGGACTGTCACGATCCGGATGTGTTCTACGCCGCCGTGGAAACGGCTGTCAAACATGGAGCAAACGTCATCTTCTCGACCTCGCACCGCCTGATGGAATACACGCTCAGGGCTGCCGTTGAGTATCCCCGGGTTCGGTTCCTCAACTGCTCTATCGGCCTTCCCCATCAAAGCGTCCGTTCGTACTTTGGCAAGATGTACGAGGCCAAGTTTCTGCTGGGCGCCCTTGCGGCCAGCATGGCGGACAACCACCGCATCGGTTACCACGCGTCGGTCTTCGCCTCGGGCGCACTCAGCGAGATCAACGCCTTTGCGATTGGCGCCTCGCTGCTCGACCCGCGCGCGCAGGTCATCCTCACCTGGGGCGATGTTCCCGCCGGTGGTCTTGCCGAAGCCATGTGCCGCGAAGGCGTAAGCGTCATGACCGGCGCTGACATGTCAAAGTCGCTCGAAGACCCAACGGCCTACGGGCTTCACCGCTTGGTCGACGGCAAAGTCACCGGCATCGCCATGCCCGTATGGAACTGGGGCCGTTACTACGAGCTCATCGTTCGCAGCCTTCTTCACGGCACGTGGGACGAGACCAGCGACGACAACCAAGTGCGCGCCGTCAACTACTGGTATGGCATGAGCTCCGGCGTTATCGACATCCGTTACGCTCCGGGCCTACCCTACCAAACGCGCAAACTCGTGCAGTTGCTCCGCAACGGCATTGTTGAGGGATCCATCAACCCCTTTGGCGGCGAGCTCCACAGCCAGAACGGCGTGGTACAGATCGAAGGCTTCCCTCCGCTGCCGAGCACGCAGATTGTCGAGATGAATTGGCTGGCGGACAACGTGGTAGGCACCATTCCGCAGCTCGACGATGAGCCGAAAGTCCCTGCCCTATGAAAATCCTTGCCATAGCCGATACCGAAGAACGATGCCTTTGGGAGTGCTTTCGCAAGGAACGCTTTGAGGGAGTCGACCTGATTTTGTCCGCCGGCGATCTGGACCCGGACTATCTTGAGTTTTTGGTTACGGTCATCAACAAACCGCTCATCTACGTGCGCGGCAATCACGATGACCGCTACGCACGTCATGCACCGGGTGGATGTATCTGCGTAGAGGACAGCGTGTACACGTACCGAGGGATTCGCATTGCGGGCCTTGGCGGGTCCATGCGTTATCGCGACGGCGCCAACATGTACACCGAACGCGAGATGTCCAAGCGCATGCGTAAGCTGTCGCGTAAGGTTAGGATGGTCGGCGGGTGCGACATTCTGCTTACCCATGCACCCGCCGCCGGTATGGGTGATCTGGACGATCTGCCGCATCGAGGATTCGAGTGCTTTAACACAGCACTCGAATCCTGGAATCCCGACTACATGGTGCACGGGCATGTGCACCAAAGCTACGGTTGCGATTTTCAGCGCGAGCGTCAGCATGTGTGTGGAACGACGATCATCAACGCCTGCGGCTATACGCAGTTTGAGCTCGACCAGACGCACTACCCCATCCGCGGCTGGCAAGCAGCTTGGCTCAACTCACAAACCATGCGCCGCGAGCTCAAACGCCACGAAGCCATAGAGTCCTCAACCGCCAGAACACCCTGGTAACCACCTCAAAGGGGACGCTGACCCCTTTGAGGTGGTTTTGGCACGCGATAGCAAGAAACCCGGTCCCACACGAGGCGGAACCGGGTTTCTTTAGCAATGCTTGCTTTGCTCAGGCAGTAACTAGCAGTTACTCAGCCAGGAAGTCACGCTGGACAGCGGGATCGACCTTGACGCCAGGGCCCATGGTGGAAGACACGGAGATGGACTTGACGTACTTGCCCTTAGCAGAAGAGGGCTTGACGCGCAGAATCTCGGTGTACAGGGCAGCGTAGTTCTCAACGAGCTGCTGCTCAGAGAAGGACTTTTTGCCCAGGGGCACGTGGCAGATGCCGTAGCGGTCGGCGCGGTACTCAACGCGGCCAGCCTTGAGCTCGGAGACCATCTTGGCGACGTCCATGGTCACGGTGCCGAGCTTGGGGTTCGGCATGAGGCCACGGGGACCAAGGATCTTACCGATGCGGCCAACCTTGGCCATCATGTTCGGCGTAGCGATAGCGGCGTCGAAGTTGATCTCGCCCTTCTGAATCTGGGCGACGAGCTCGTCGGAACCGATGATGTCGGCGCCGGCAGCCTCGGCCTCGCGGGCCTTCTCGCCCTCGGCGAAGACGGCAACACGAACGGTCTTGCCGGTGCCGTGGGGCAGGGAGATGGAACCACGGATATTCTGGTCAGCCTTACGAGTATCGATGCCCAAACGGAAGTGGGCCTCGACGGTCTCGTCGAACTTGGCGGTGTCGAGCTCCTTGAGGAGCTTGGCAGCCTGAAGGGGGGTGTAGAGCGTGGCGCGGTCGATCTTCTCGGCAGCAGCGTTATAGCTCTTACCATGCTTAGCCATGTGTATTACCTCCTGTGGTTAAACGGGCGTGAGCCCTCCCACATCGTATCGTGTGCCCTATTGCACACATTTAACGGGCGCCCCGGTCGGAGCACCCGTCGTTACCATAAGAAATCGCTACTCAGCGATGGTGACGCCCATGGAACGGGCGGTACCGGCGATGATCTTCTTGGCGGCGTCAATGTCGTTGGCATTGAGGTCCGGCATCTTGATCTCAGCAATCTTGGTGAGCTGCTCCTGGGAGAGCTGACCAACCTTGTCGGCCTGGGGCTTAGCGGAACCAGACTTGAGGTTCAGCTCCTTCTTGATGAGGTGAGCCGCCGGCGGGGTCTTGGTGATGAAGGAGAAGGACTTATCCTCGTAGACAGTGATCTCAACGGGGATGATGTCGCCCTTCTTGTCCTGCGTCTCGGCGTTAAAGGCCTGGCAGAACTGCATGATGTTCACGCCAGCAGCGCCCAGGGCGGGGCCGACGGGAGGAGCGGGGTTTGCTGCACCAGCAGGAATCTGGAGCTTAATGACGTTGGCAACCTTCTTCTCAGCCATGGTCATTCCTTTCGAATCACGAGTGTGAAGTACTTGCTATATCGTAAGCACGCACGTGTTAGAAGCACTCCTGAGATGAGCAGTCACAGAAGAAGCACGCTCGCGCGAACGGACGAAAACTTAAGCGATGACAGCGACCTGGTTAAAGTCGAGCTCGACCGGCGTCTCGCGACCAAAGATCATCAGCGTGACCTTAAGCTTGCCTGCCTCGGTGTTAACCTCGGAAACCTTGCCATCAAAGTCGGTAAGCGGGCCATCGGTGACGCGGACGGACGTACCGACCTCAATATCAACCGACGTACGCTTGGGCGAATCGCCCTTACCGGGACGACGAGTCATCTTATTGTACTCGTCGCGGGAAAGCGGAGCGGGCTTGCCATTGCCGCCCAGGAAACCGGTGACGCCAGGCGTGTTGCGAACACACGTCCAAGCATCGTCATCCATCTCCATGCGAACCAGGACATAACCCGGGAAAATCTTGGAATCCTTGGTCTCGCGCTTGCCACCCTCTTTGATCTCGGTGACGCGCTCCATAGGAATCTCGATATCAAAGATACGGTCCTGCATGCCCATGGTCTCGATACGATGCTCGAGATCAGACTTTACGCGGTTCTCGTATCCGGAGTAAGTGTGAACGACGTACCAACGCTTAGACATGGTTTAGCCCCTCAATCCAGAGAACAGAGCAAGAGCCTCGCCAAAGCCAGCATCGAGCAGAGCGATGACGACGCCGACGACGACCAAAGAAGCGCAAACGACGACCGAGTAGTTCACGAGCTCCTTCTTATCGGGCCACGTGACACGCTTCATCTCGGACTTGACCGAAGCGAAATACTTCTTGGTGCGGGCGAAGAAACCAGGCTTCTCGTTCTTCTTGGACTTCGCAGCCTTCTCGTTCTTCTTGGCAACGGCCTTCTTGGCCTCAACCTTGGAGTTGGCGGCAGCGTTGTTGGCAGACGCCTGCTGCTGGGCCTTCTTCTTGTTCTTCTTGTTGGCCATTTGGGTTACCTCCGCGCAATGCGCTTATACATGAGTAAACCGTAAGCCCCCAAATGGGAGCTTACGGAATAATGACTGGCACGCCAGGAAGGACTCGAACCCTCAACACTCGGTTTTGGAGACCGATGCTCTACCAATTGAACTACTGGCGTATGTGACTAGAGACTAGCGAGTCTCTTTGTGCAGCGTGTGGTGACGGCACCAGGGGCAATACTTCTTGATCTCCATACGATCAGGCATGGTGGACTTGTTCTTGGTGGTCGTATAGTTGCGGCGCTTGCACTCAGTGCACGCAAGAGTAACTAGAGTACGCATGTATCCTGAACCTTTCATTTCCGCCCCGTACGGGCACGAGATGGTACTTTATCAGCTCTATGTAAGTGCTGTCAATGAAAACCTCGAATCAATTGGTTCTCGGTGGATCCATTCATATTTGGAACACATCAATGGAGCCATCGAGAGCTAATCGACGGTGCATCCAGGACCATTATCGATCCTCTCGACACCAGCAACGGCTCAATATCCATTGCAGAAAAGAACCCGGCACCCATATAAGTGCCGGGTTCTCTAAGTCAGCTATATCAAAGAGCTAATTTTACTCAATGATCGTGGAGACGATGCCCGAACCGACGGTGTGGCCACCCTCGCGGATAGCGAAGCGCAGGCCCTCCTCCATGGCGATCGGGTGGATGAGGTCGCCCTCGATGGTGATGTGGTCACCAGGCATAGCCATCTCGGTGCCCTCGGGGAGCTTGACCGTACCGGTAACGTCGGTGGTACGGAAGTAGAACTGAGGACGATAACCATCGAAGAACGGGGTGTGACGGCCGCCCTCCTCCTTGGTCAGAACGTAGATCTCGCCGGTGAACTTGGTGTGCGGGGTAACCGAACCGGGCTTGCAGAGAACCTGGCCGCGCTCGATGTCCTCACGCTTGATGCCGCGGAGCAGCAGACCGACGTTGTCGCCAGCCTCGCAGAAGTCCATGGACTTACGGAACATCTCGATACCGGTAACGACGGTGTTCTGGGTATCCTTGATGCCGACGATCTCGACGGGCTCGTTGAGCTTGAGCTCACCGCGCTCGACACGGCCGGTAGCAACGGTACCACGGCCGGAGATGGTCATAACGTCCTCAACGGCCATCAGGAACGGAAGGTCGTTGTTACGAGCAGGCGTCGGGATGTACTCGTCGACGGCCTTCATGAGCTCGCGGATAGCATCCATCCACTTGGCGTCGCCCTCGAGAGCGCCCAGAGCGGAACCACGGATGACGGGGATGTCGTCGCCGGGGAAATCGTACTCGGAGAGGAGCTCACGGGTCTCCATCTCGACGAGGTCGATGAGCTCGTCATCGTCGACCATGTCGCACTTGTTCAGGAAGACGACGATGTAGGGAACGCCGACCTGACGGGCGAGCAGGATGTGCTCGCGGGTCTGAGCCATGGGGCCGTCGGTAGCGGCGATGACCAGGATAGCGCCGTCCATCTGAGCAGCACCGGAGATCATGTTCTTGACGTAGTCAGCGTGGCCCGGGCAGTCAACGTGAGCGTAGTGACGGGCAGCGGTCTCGTACTCAACGTGGGAGACGGAGATCGTGATGCCGCGCTCGCGCTCCTCGGGAGCCTTGTCGATGTTCTCGAACGCAGTGAAGTCAGCCTTGCAGCCCTCGGTCTCGGAGAGAACCTTGGTGATGGCAGCGGTCAGCGTGGTCTTGCCGTGGTCGACGTGACCAATGGTGCCGATGTTAACATGCGGCTTAGTGCGCTCAAACTTCTCTTTGGCCATAAAGCCCTCCTCTAAACAGGTCGTCCCCGGACGGGACTTTGCCTTTATACCATAGTGGCCTCTCAACATACTATTGAGAAGCCACCGTGTTACCTATGGTAGCGGTGACTGGATTCGAACCAGTGACGCCACGGGTATGAACCGTGTGCTCTAACCAACTGAGCTACACCGCCGGATGGAGCCTGCAACCAGACTTGAACTGGTGACCTCTTCGTTACCAACGAAGTGCTCTACCGACTGAGCTATACAGGCACTTGACGGGTGGGAGCTATAGGATTCGAACCTATGTAGGCAGAGCCAACGGGTTTACAGCCCGTCCCCATTAACCACTCGGGCAAACTCCCAATCGTTCAAGTATCCGCAGGTCCTTTGGTCTTTTGGACCGCCGCCCCCGCGAACGAAAAAGATAATACGATGCAACCTTGGGGGCTGTCAACGAAAACCTCTAGATACACGGTGCCGGGCGTATCTATATAGCTGTGACCTGCGGTTTTGTTGAGTTTGGATATGAAGGACGGTGGTTTTGGATACTGAGGTGACGTTTCCCGAGGTAACACTTTGGTGTAGTGGAGTACACCTTCAGGATCGAACTTCGATACCGGCTTATTTGCACCTATATATAGGTCGAGATCGGGGCTTCCCAGACAGAAGATTGCTCTTCCCAGGCAAAATCGAGCGTGGATTTTCTTCCGTTTGAAATCGAGCGTGGATAATCTGCCACTTTTGGCGTGTCCCCATGGCCAAAGTGGCAGATTATCCACGTTCGTTCATCCGATAATCCACGCTCAGGGGGGCAACCGAGCTCGACACGGCTTTTGTCTCGATCTGTAACATATAGAGAACATTTTCTTCCCTATCTGTTACAGGTTGAGATATTACGCAGAGACCCCAGCTTACGTCTCATTCTGTAACAGTACGAACGGTTTTCCGCCCCTTCGTGTTACAGATCGAGACAAATCTGAAGCTTGGCCGGTGCCAAACCCGCTGACTTATTGACATAAATAGAAACGGGCCCTGTCCCACAAGGGAACAGAGCCCGAAACTCTCATGGAGCCAGTGACAGGAATCGAACCTGCAACCCACTGATTACAAATCAGTTGCGCTACCGTTGCGCCACACTGGCACACTTGGCGCTTTCGCGCGAAGCCAGTTAAGAATAAAGGAATTGCGGACGAGGCGCAACAGGCCGCACGGCGTTATACAAATATGCAAAATCCAGCAACAACGCGTACCAGGCCCGTTCATTTCTGTCAGTGCGCCCTCAATCTTAAAACCATTCGCCAGAACGAATAGTTTTAATTACAATTGCTATATATAAAACTATTCGTTTTGACGAAGGGTTTCGCGATGCTTACTACCAAGGAAGCCGCCGAGCTGCTCGGCATCACCCCGCGCAGGGTGCAGGAGCTCATTAAGAACGGCGCGCTGACCGCCCGCAAGGCTTCTGGTGTATGGCTCATCGACAAAGACAGCGTCGACACGCGACTCCGCTCCGTGACCAAAACGGGGGGACGTCCCCGCCGCGGCCACGGTAAGGGCGAGATCGCGTTCACCCTCATGAACCGCACGTACGAAGTCGCTCAGCTGGTCTACAGCACATCGCGAAAAGACTTTACCCACATCGGTGCCGACATCGATTACGCCCACGCCCCTATTGGAGTATTTGGCCCTAATAGCCCCATATCGCTCGACTCCTTCCGCATCTGGTGGCGCGGCCGCGGTATCCCGCTCGCACGCATTGGGCTAGCCTCCCTGCTTGCAGAAGCCGCAGTCGATGTTCCCGATGAACTCGTCCAGCGAAATCTCGGCCTCTCCCTATCCGACCAGTATTGGATTAGACCCCAAGATTCCGGTCTCGCCTGGGAGGATATCAACTTCTTCAATAACACCTTTGATGACGTCTCGCTGTCCATTGCGCCCTTTGCCCCAGAGGGAAAAGCGGCTGCCGCAAAGCCCGATTACACCTCGGACGGCAATCTTCAAAAGTACTGGACGTGCGAGGGCGAGCGTCGAATTCTGCATAAGGCAGGAGCGCACCTGAACCAGGAACCTTATAACGAGCTGGTGGCGACCGCGCTCCACCGTCGCATCCTAAACGCCTGCGATTATGTGCCTTACTCGCTCGAGGGCACGGGCACTTCCGCCCTGAGCATATGCGATGTCTTCTTAACTGATGAAGAAGAGTATGTCCCCGCGTTCTATGTAAACCAGCACGCAAACGCAGATGAACGACTAACCGACTACGAGCGATACGTAGCAAACTGCGAGGAACTCGGGGTGACAGGCGTCAAGGATGCCCTTGACCGCATGATCGTGTGTGACGACATCATCGCCAACTACGATCGTCATTGGCGCAACTTCGGCCTCGTGCGAAACGTAAACACGCAAGCTTGCAGACCTGCCCCCATCTTCGATTCGGGCTCATCGCTCTGGTGTAACATATCACTAGAGGAGCTTAGGGCGGGAGAGCACAGTTTTACCAGCGCACAATTTCATTCAAGCCCCGCCAAACAAATGTTGCTCGTCGAGGACATGGGCTGGTTTGACGGCGACAAACTCGAAGGCTTCGTTGACGAGGCAATCGAGATTCTTTCCAGAAACGACGCGCTCACGGCAAGGCTGCCATATCTAAAAGAGGCGCTAACGTGGCGCCTCGAAAGAATGATCGACATCGCTGAATGGAGTTAGCGAGGCAGCATTGCCCCGCCAACTTCCCTACCTCCCGCGCAGGGCCTTGAGCTTGGCCAAGGCATCGGGGCTCAGGCGGCTGCCCAGAGTCATCTTGATCTGCGGAGCTTCCTCTGCCTCGTGAACGTCGTTGTCGATCTGTTTGATCTCGTCCACCAGCATACGGCTCGAGATGCGCGTGACGCCCTTGCCCATGACGACGGCCTGGATCGTGCCGTCACTCGACACCACGGAGCACGCGCGGCCTTCCTCGCGTGCCTCGATGCAGAGCTTTTGCACCACGGTATCGGCAGAGACGCCCGTCGGCGAAAACTCGATGCGCACGCCGCGGGCCGGCAGGTTGGGGCGCTCGCTGGAGATATTGCCCGCGCCGTCGAACACGATCACGGCCTCGTAGCGGCCCTGGGCAAACGCAGCTACGTCATTAATGAGCGCCGTGCGCGCCATATCGTGGACGTCGCTGGAATACGGATCGTCGGAATGGTCGTACACGAGCTTTTCGTAGCGCGGCGTGCAGTGGATCACGTTGTAACCGTCGACCACCAGCAGCTCGGGCTTGTTGGAGTGCACCGTCGAGACTGGGTCGGCGATAGCCTGCGCAAACGCATTGCCGCCCACGCCGTAGGTCGCGGCCGAAACAATCGGCTTGGCCGAGCCCTCGCCAAAGCGCTTGGCCTTGGACTTGGCGCGGTTCTTCTTGGACATGCGTTACTCCTCCCCCATGAGCTCGCCGGCGTTGCGGCGCAGCCACTCAAAGCAGAGGGCCGTAGTCGCCTGGGCAACATTGAGGCTCTCGGTCATGCCGCGCTGGGGAAGCTTGGTCAAAAAGTCGCATTTCTCGAGCACCAGGCGCGAGATGCCGTCGCCCTCGGAGCCCATGACGAGCGCCACGCGGCCCTCGAAGGGAGCATCCCAGCAACTGCCCTCGGCATGCTCGGAAGCGCCGCCCACCCAAAAGCCGGCGGCCTTGAGGTCGTCGAGCGCACGGGCGATATTGGGAACCTGCGCGATAGGCAGATGCATGACGGCACCGGCTGAGGTCTTATAGCTGCCCACGGTCACGCCGGCGGCACGCTTATTGGCAATGACGACGCCCGCCGCGCCCACAACCTCGGCGGAGCGCACGATGGCGCCAAAGTTGCCGTCGTCAGTCACATGGTCGAGCACAACGACGAGTGCCGGGCCATCGCCCGCGCGGCCGAGGATGTCGGCGACGTCCGCATAGGGGAAATTACCCACCTCGAGCGCAATGCCCTGGTGAGCGCCATGGCTCGACAGCGCATCGAGCTGCGCACGCGGCACATACTTAATGCGGACGCCCGCGGCGTTGAGGTCGTCGACCAGGCGCGACAAGGCGGCATCGCGCTCCCCGCCCTCGACAATGAGCGCGCACTTGATGGGAAAACCAGTGCGTAGCGCCTCGGCGGCAGCACGACGACCTTCGATAAACTCGCCCTTGGGAGCCTGGACAGCGTCGCGGTTGCGATCGCGCTGCGGACGTGCGGCCTGGGTGCGATCGCGCTGGCCCTTGGGAGCGGCAGCGCGGTCATTGCGGCGAATCGAACGCGAGCCAGAAGCAGCCTGCTTGCCGCCACGAGGCGCACGCTTGCGATTGTCGGCCATAAAACGGCCTCCTTTAAAAAAATTTCAAACAGAACAAAAGAAGCGACCGCTTAAGACGAATAGCCCAAGCGGTCGGTACGGGTTTTCCAAGTGCCCGAGATTGCCGTGAAAGAGGAGCGACGCGTACTTGAGTACGCGAGCGACGGTTTGAACGGCAAGGTCGGGTGCTTGGGAAACCCGCGGGGATTAGAGAGATTTGATACGGGTGCCGGCGGCAGTATCCTCGATCGTCAGGCCCAGGTCCTTGAGCTGGTCGCGGATGGCGTCGGCCAGATCCCAGTTCTTGGCGGCACGGGCCTCGGCGCGGGCCTCGAGAATCTTGGAAGCTGCCTCGTCCACGTCGTCGCCCGTGTAGGCAACCAAACCGGCGGCAACGCCCAGCAGGCCCAGCGGCAACTCGACCTTGGGCTCGGGAAGCTCAACGCCAAACGTATCGAGCAGCTCGGTCAGCGTGTCGGCGGCAGCCAGGACTGCGGCCTTGTCGGCAGCATCGCCCGCCTGCTCCAGGTACTGGTTGCACTCGGTCACAAAGCCAAAGACAGCACCCATGGCACCGGCGGTGTTAAAGTCGTCGTCCATGCACTCCTTAAAGGTGGCACGGGTCTCGGCGGCCTTGGCGGCAAACGCCTCGGATGCTGCCTCATCGGCATCGGCCGTCGCATGGTTCGCGGCCCAGCGCAGGTTCTCGACCGTACCGGCGATACGCGTGAGCGAGTTCTCGGCACCCTCCAGGCGCTCCCAAGAAAAGTCGAGCGGCGAGCGATAGCTCGTCTGCAGCATCAGCAGGCGCAGGGCGGCAGCGGAGTGCTGCTCGAGGACCTCGGCCAGCGTAAAGAAGTTGCCGAGCGACTTGGACATCTTCTCGCCGTCTACCAGCAGCATGCCCGTGTGCATCCAGGTGTTGGAGAAGCCCTGGTGCCAGGCGCAGGTGGCCTGGGCGCACTCGTTCTCGTGATGCGGGAAGGCAAGGTCGGAGCCGCCGCCGTGGATGTCGATCGGAGTACCCAGGTAGCGATGCACCATGGCGGCGCACTCGGTGTGCCAACCGGGACGGCCCTCGCCCCAGGGGCTCGGCCAGCTGGGCTCGCCGGGCTTGGCGGCCTTCCACAGGGCAAAGTCGAGCGGGTCGTTCTTGTCCTCGTTCTCCTCGATGCGCGCGCCAACCATAAGGTCGTCGATATTGCGGCCCGAGACCTGACCGTAGTTAGGATCGCTGCGCACGGCAAAGTACACATCGCCGTTATCGGCTGCGTAAGCGTGGCCCTGCTCGATAAGCGTCTTGATCATGGCGATCATGGGGCCGATCTCCTTGGTGGCGCGGGGGCGCACATCGGGATCGAGCACGTTGGCGGCGCGCATGACGCCGATGAACTTGTCGGAGAACTCCGTCGCGACCTCGGCGGCCGTACGGCCCTGCTCGTTGGCGCGCTTGATGATCTTGTCGTCGACATCGGTGAGGTTCTGGGCGAACGTGACCTCGTAACCGCTCGCGATGAGCCAGCGGCGAATCACGTCAAAGCTGATGAACGTACGGGCGTTGCCGATGTGGATGTTGTCGTAGACCGTGGGGCCGCACACGTACATGCGGACCTTGCCGGACTCGATGGGCTGGAACTCTTCCTTTTTATGGGTAGCGCTGTTGTAGATACGCATTCGTTACTCCTTAACGGTTTTCTGTAGCAGGCAGACGGCCCAGGCGCCGATTCCCTCGCCCTGGCCTTCCCAACCGAGCTTTTCGGTCGTAGTGGCGGCGACGCCCACGTTTTCGACGTCAACGCCCAGGGCATGGGCAAGGTTGGCGCGCATGGCATCGCGGTGCGGGGTGATCTTGGGTTGCTGACAGGCAATGGTGCAATCGGCATCGACAAACTCAAAGCCCAGCTCGCGCGCATAGTCCATCACGCGAGCGAGCAGCACCATCGAATCGGCACCCTCATAGGCGGGGTCGGTATCGGGGAATAGCTTGCCGATGTCTCCCCCGCGGCAGGCACCCAGAATGGCGTCGGCCAAGGCGTGCGCGAGCACATCGGCATCCGAGTGGCCCAGCAGGCCGCGCTCGTAGGGAATGTCGACACCGCCGATGATACATCGACGCCCCTCCACCAGACGGTGGACGTCGTAGCCATGGCCAATGCGCAGGTTACTGAACATGGGGAAGGTCCTCTCCCTCGGCCATGCGGCCAAGCAGAATCGCGGTTACGGGACGCAGGTCCTCGGGCACCGTCACCTTAAGGTTATCGCGCGGGCTCTGGACGCAGCGGACGCGCCCACCCATGCGCTCGACCAGCGATGAATCGTCGGTACCGATAAAGCCCTCGGCAATCGCCGCGGCATGGGCGCGCTTCATGGCGTCGACACTAAAGATCTGCGGCGTCTGTGCAGCCCAATAAAGCTCACGCGGCGGCGTCTCGACGATATTGTCGCCATCGACGATCTTGAGCGTGTCGATCGCGGGCTGGCCGCACACGACACCGTCGAGCGAGCGGTCGCTCACGAGCACGTCGATAGCGTGGTCGATGGCCTCGGTCGTAATGAGCGGACGAGCGCCATCGTGAATGGCGACGTATTCAAAGCCCGCCGGAACCGCATGCACGCCGGCACGGGTGGAATCCTGACGGGTATCGCCGGCATCGGCAAAGCTGATGGGCGTGTCATAGTCAAACGGATCGATGGCCAGGCGGCGCATCTCGGCACGACGCTCGGCAGGGCAAACCACGACGATGTGGCCGACCTTATCGCTACGGTCAAACGCGCGGATGGACCAGCTCATAAGCGGACGGCCCGCTACATTGACGAGCTGCTTGCCACCGGGGTTACCAAAGCGCTGGCCGCTGCCACCGGCAACGACCACGGCGCATACGGGCGCCATTATGCGTTCCCCTGTTTGGTGCCCTTCATGCGGTACAGCGAGTCCGCAAGAATGGCAGGGTTGTTGACGCCAAAGTCGCCCAGGCGCTCCGGATCCTCGCTGATGTCGTCCATGAGCTCCTGCAGCGAGCCGTACTCGTCGACGATCTTCTCGGCCACGCCGTCGCGCACGACGGACACGCGCGAAAGCGTGCGCAGGCCCAGCGGCGTCATGACGGAGTCCTCGTCCAGGTCGTCATAACCCAGAACTGCCGCCACGTGCTGCGGGTCGGACAGGTCCTTAGGCGTCATGCGGCTCAGCTCGGCGCGGATCTTCTCGGCGTTGGCCTCAGAGGAATCGCTTGCGTAGTCGCGGATCATCAAGTCGTATTCGGTATCCATGCTGGAGCCCGCGAGCTGCTCGAGCTGCATCTGCACGAGCTTGCCCTGGTTGCCCAGCTTGACGATGCAATCCTTAAGCTCGGTCTTTGCCTGCTGCATAATCTCGAAGCTCGAGAAGATGCCGGTAATGTCGGCGAGTGTAACGTAGTCGTCGAGCTCGAGGGCCGTCAGGCGCAGCAGGGAGCGATCGAGCGACTGACGGGTGGTCTGGAGCGTGGCAACGAGCTGGTTGACCGAGCTCATGATGGTGGTGACAGGCTGAATCTCGTAGCTCTTACCGTGGACGTACACGTTGACGACGGCACGACGAGCCGAAACCGAGATCACGATGGCGTCGGTGAGCACCGACATGCGAGCGGCGGTGCGGTGGCGCATGCCCGTCTCGCTCGTGGCAAGCGAGGGATCGGGATTGAGGTGGAAGTTGGCGCGCAGGATCTGGGTGAGGTCGCCGTCGATGACGATGGCACCGTCCATCTTGGAGAGCTCGAACAGACGGTTCGAAGTAAACGAAATGTTGAGCGGGAAGCCGTCGTTACCGGCAGCGAGCACGTTTTCGGTGTCGCCGACGCAGATAAGGGCGCCCAGGTGACCGGCAATGATCATGTCGAGGGCGGTGCGGATCGGCTGGCCGGGGGCAGTCAGGCGAATAGCCTGTTCCATACGCTTTTGCAGCTCGTTCTTATCCAAGGCATCGCTCCCATCGTGTACGCTCCATAAACGCTAAATAGTTTCTCACGGTTTGTCCCTGTGACGCCCGCAAAATCCGATGCTTACAGAATGAGCGAACACAGCTGAGAGCCCCAATCCAAATGAGCTGCTTATGTGGTAGCATCGGGATTCGCATAAATGAGGGAGTAGTCGCGTGGCCGGTTTCGCCTCCGGTGGCGCGGCAAGTCAACATACTGGCCGATGCGGCCTGGCTTGCCTTAATGAACGAGACTCGTGGTTGTGCGCGCAACGCGTACGCCACGGGTCTTTTTTGTTGCTCCCCCGGCAGAAGTACACGCGGGTTCGCCCGCAGAGAGGGAGCCAGACTATGGGACTCACAGAGCTCGCGTTGCTCGCCGTTGGCCTTTCGATGGACGCCTTTGCCGTTTCCATCTGCAAGGGCCTTGGCATGAAGAAGATCAACCTTAAAGTCGCCGTGGTGCTCGGCCTGTTCTTTGGCGGCTTTCAGGCCGGCATGCCCGTAATCGGATGGGCGCTCGGCAGTCAATTCATGGGCATCATCGGACCCATCGACCATTGGATCGCCTTTATCCTATTGGCCTTTATCGGCGGCAAAATGCTGTGGGAAGCCTTTACCGAGGACGAGGATGAAGGCGACGGCAAGGATGCCGAAAAGATTGACCTGGGCGAGTACCTGATCCTCGCCATCGCCACCTCAATCGACGCCCTGGCCGTGGGCATCTCATTTGCTGCGCTCTCGGTTTACATCGTTCCCGCTGTATCGCTTATCGGCGTCACAACGTTTATCTTCTCCGTCGCCGGCGTGGCAATCGGTCATACCTTTGGTTCGCGCTACGAAAAACTTGCCACCATCGTGGGCGGCGTCGTGCTCATCCTCATCGGGCTTAAGATCTTGCTTGAGCATCTGGGGATTCTCGCGATATAAAAACGCCTCTCATAAGCCAACGTCAATGTAGGGGTCTCATGCAGAGTTTTGCATGAGGCCTTTTCATGCAGACTTTTGCATGTCATACTATGATGCAAAAGTCTGCACGTTAGGAGATCGCCGTGGATACCCTTCCCATCACCACACCGCGCCAAGCTGGCATCTACGTGCGCCAGGCACGCGAGGCTCAGGGTCTCACCCGTGCCGCCCTCGCTAAAAAAGCCGGTGTTTCGGAACGCCTGCTCGCATCGCTCGAGCTGGGAGATGCCACCGGCATTCGGCTCGACAAGCTGTTGACCGTCTTTAACGCACTCGGCATAGGTCTCTTTGCGCAAAGCGATAACGACTCCATCGCATCGCCCTCCGAACATCCGATGACGATAGCGGACCTCCCTATCGCGAACTCGAATGCCCTGCCAAAGCCAAGCGTAGGCAGACGACCCGCTCGACAAGGAACGCCAGCTTTCTATGGTGCCTTGCTGGCCCAAATCGCAGCCGAGCAAGGCCTTTCCGGCACTTCAGACCTCTCCTTTGGCTGTAAGGTTGTGAAATAAATGGCAGAAATGGAGCTTGCGACCCTCATTTGTGGCGAAATCGCCGGCACTCTCCGGCAAGACGAGCATGGACTCTGCAGCTTTGTATACGCCCCAACCTATCGCGGAGCACCGCTATCGTTAACAATGCCGCTTTCCAATCGCACATATGGCCATAACATCGTCCGTCCGTTCCTATTTGGCCTTTTGCCCGACAGCCAAGAGCAGCGTCGCGCTATTGCCGCCGAGCATGACGTTGCATCCAACAACCCCGTCGCCCTCTTGTGCCATATCGGTCTTGACTGCGCGGGGGCCGTTCAGTTTTGTCGAGCCGATCAATTAGATGCCGCCCACGGCAGGGTCTCAGCATACCGCCCGCTTACCAATTCTCAAATCGCTCACAAGCTCAAAGCAATTCGCGATGACGAAAGAGAGACATGGATGGGCTCCAACGAAAGCTGGTCCCTGGGCGGCAACCAAGGCAAATTTGCACTAGCTTGGCATGATGGACAATGGTGCGAATGTCTAGGGTCATCCCCCACTACCCATATCTTCAAAAATGGTGTCGTTGGGTTCAAACATCAGGCCTTAAACGAATTCGTCTGCATGAAAACAGCTCGGCGTGTTGGCATTCCAACTGCCAACGTCTCCTATTGCACATTTGAAGACGAAGCCGCGCTCGTCGTTGAACGGTACGACAGAATGGTCAATAGCAGCGGAAATATCGAAAGGCTGCATCAGGAGGACTTTTGCCAGGCGCTCGGTGTATTGCCAACCCAGAAATACACCGCCGACGGAGGACCAACTACACGAGACATCCAAGAACGACTGATTAACACAGTCCCCCACCACATGAATCTTGTGCTTTTTACCTATATGTTGTTCTATAACGCCATTATCGGAGCGCCTGACGCACACGCTAAAAACTACTCGCTCATCCTAGGCAAAGGCACAAACGCGGCGCTCGCACCCATGTACGATGTCGCATCGGGCTTAGCATACGAGCGCATGCGCCGCCGGGCGCGCCTTGCCATGAGCGTTGGCGGCGAAAATCGTGTGGGGTGCATCGGTCCAGGTGCTATCCGCCGATACCACGGTATGGGAGACCCCGCGCTGGAGGCGACGCTCACCGATGCCGGGCTATCCGAGAAGTTTTGCTTTGCGACCATGATGGACCTCGCCTACGAGGTGCCCATTTGCATGGAAGAGGTCATGGACGAATACGCCGACCTGCCCGGCATGGCGGACCTGCGCGAGCATATGCTCGGCCCCGTCCGCGAAAACTGCCAGCGCACCCTCGACCTCATCAGGGCAGAAATGGACTAGGTGGCCGTAATTTCGCAATTATCAAACAAAAAAGAGGGGGGCACCCGTCGCAAAAGCTCGGATGCCCCCTCTCGTAATGTCATTTGCAATCTGCTAGCACGTGGCTCGAACTGCTGCTAGCGCGACCTTTACGCAGCGAGGCGCTTGAGGACGTCGATGAGCAGCTCGTAGAAGCGCTCGGCAGAAGCGAGCTCCATGCTCTCGTCCGGGGTGTGGACATCGGAGAGCGTCGGGCCCACGGCGATGGCATCCAGGCCGTGCAGAGCCTCGGCAAACAGGCCGCACTCAAGGCCGGCGTGAATGGACTCGATGCGAAGCTCGGAGCCAAAGAGCTCGCGATAGCTCTCGATAAAGACGTCGCGGACCGGCGAATGCTCGGCATAGCTCCAGCCGGGATACTCAAACTCAAACTTGGCGTCGAAGCCCAGGACATCGGCCAGCGTCTGCAGGCGGTCCTTGAACTCGTTCTGCAGCGAGGTGATCGAGGAGCGCGGGGACAGCATGATCTTGACCTGGTCGTCAGAGGTGGCAACCACACCGATGTTGGAGGAAACCTCGACAGAACCGTCGGTGGCGACGTTGCGGCGAATCACGCCGTTAGGGGCAAGACGCAGGGCGCGGATGAGGGCAAGCGCGGACTTCTGGTCCATGGCCTCGACCTCGGCGTCGTCGGCAATCTCGACAGTGCAGGTAAAGCCGGGGTCGAAGACCTCGAGCTCGGCAGTGACGTCGGCGATGATGCCACGGGCGATCTCGGCCGCGGCCTCGGCGGCAGCGTGGTCGGCGTAGACCAGAACAGCCTTGCACTCACGGTTGATGGCGTTGTCCTTGGTGCCGCCGTTAAAGCTAACGATGGCGGGCTCGCCGGCAACCATCAGGCGGTCGATGATGCGGGCCATGATGAGGTTGCCGTTGCCGCGCTCCAGGTGGATATCGCTGCCGGAATGGCCGCCCAGCAGGCCGGAGATGTCGAGCGTGAGGGTGCTACCGGTCTTGTGCTCGCGCGCGATCGGGCAGGTGTAGGTAACGACAACGCCGCCGGCGCAGCTAACGGTGGCAACGCCCTCTTCCTCGGAGTCGAGGTTAATCATGGTGCGGGCGCTAATCTGGGACTTGTCGAGCGTCTCGGCGCCGACCAGGCCAGTCTCCTCGTCGGTGGTGAATACGCACTCGAGGGCCGGATGGGCAATCGAATCGTCGTTGAGCACGGTAAGCATAAGCGCGACGGCGATACCGTTGTCGGCGCCCAGAGTGGTGCCGTTAGCGGTGAGGACGCCGTCCTTGACGACCAGATCGATACCATCGGTCGTAAAGTCGTGCTCGACGGAACCCAGCTTGTCGCACACCATATCGATATGGCCCTGCAGCATCACGGTCGGGGCATTCTCGGCACCGGCAGATGCGGGCTTGCGAATGATAACGTTGTAGACCTCGTCCTGGTACACATCGAGGCCGCGCTCCTTGGCAAACGCAACCAGGAAATCGCTGATGCCCTTCTCGTTGCCAGACCCACGGGGGATCGCGCTGACCTCCTCAAAGAAATGGAACAGCTGGGCGGGCTCGTAGCCGGTAATCTTGTAGTCCATGGTGCCTCCTTGGCGCAACTGGTTAGACAGTAAGACATGCGCCTTGTATATTCCCAGACTTTACGTGCATAAACCAGTCGAAAACGCCGAGCGCCCTCGCATCATCGGCTAACGGCGGGGAAACGCCACTTTATTAAGATAAAGCAGGTTAGACGGACTGCGCCGAAGGGACGTTGGACCCTTCAACCAACCTCAAAGCTTGATCAACGTTTATGCATACGCCATTGGTATGTTTAATGAGGTTTTTGTCCTCCGTCACGACGTAATCGGCATCAATGCGATTGGCGACGCCCAGCATCAGGTCGTCCTCGAAGTCGTTGTGATGATACTTGAACACAAAGGAGTCGAAGACCTCGTCTGCACCGACCGGCGCGATGAGGGCGAGCTCGCGCATCTGCCGAACGCATGCCCAGGCCGTTTCGTCCGCCGCCGCAATGGCGTTATCGCTCAGCGAACCATTCTTCCTTCGGCACTCCCTCTTAATCGCCGCCGAGACAAGATACGAGACATCTTTGACCGAAAGAGACGAAGCAAACAGGGCAATCTGCTCCGAGACATCGGCAATCTCGAATAGACGGACAACATCCGCTGTCCGGTCCGACCTTCCAGAAAAGTAATCCATCCATACGTTGGTGTCGATGAGCAACTTGAGAATGCCGTCTGCACTCATAGCTCCACCCACTCGGGATAGCGCTCCGCCATTGCTTCCTCATAGAGGTCATCGTAGTCACCCGAGAGGTCGGGAACAGGGATGCCGTATTTGAGGCACGCATCGTGCACGATGTGGCTGCCCCGCGTAACCCTTGATTCCACCGACGCAGTCGCTGGCACGTTAGAGCTCGGTACCGCAACCCCCGATCTCGAGGGCATGCATCCGTTGACGACCAGATATTCCCAAAGTGTCCGCACCGCTTGAGACGGCGTCATGCCGATATGCGCCAGCACGGCGTCCCCAGCCTCTTTGAGTTGGCGATCCATGCGCACATTCATCTGGACCGGCCGTGAGTCGAGTACCGATATAGGCATGCTAGCTCCTTCTGCTATACATATTTGTATTTCGAGTATAGCACCATTTACTCATAAAAAAGGGGCGTCCCGACAGGAGTGCCCCTTCGCAAAGCTATGTTAATCCCTACAGCGCGCCAGAGCCGGCTTGCATCATGCCGCCGGGGCCCGAGGTCACGCCGCCGCTCACGGGCGCGGCGTTGCCGGTGTGCGGTGCCGCCGGGGCGGTATCGCCACCGAGCGTGCCCGCCGGACGCGGTGCCGGGATCTCGCCCGTGCCGTGGCTAAAGACAAACTTGCCATCGGCCACGTCGCACAGGACGGTATCGCCCTCGCCCCACTCACCGGCCAGAAGCTCCTCGGACAGCGGGTCCTCGATGAGCTTTTGAATAGCACGGCGCAGCGGACGCGCACCGTTGGTGAGGTCGGTGCCCTCGGCCACGATCTTGTCATAGGCCGCATCGGTGAGCTTGATGTTCATGCCGTTGGCAATCAGGCGCTGACGCAGGTCGTCCACCAGCAGGTGCGCGATCTTGGTCAGGTTCTCGCCCGAGAGCTTCTGGAACACCACAATGTCGTCGATACGGTTGAGCAGCTCGGGGCGGAACAGGCGCTTGAGCTCGCCCATCGCACGGCCCTTGATCTCACTCGAGGTGAGGCCCTGCTCGCCGGTGGTGCCAAAGCCAACGCTCGCATCCTGCGCGATCTCGCGGGCGCCCACGTTGGACGTCATGATGATCACGGTATTGCGGAAGTCGACCGTCTTGCCCTGGCTATCAGTCAGGCGACCCTCCTCCAGCACCTGCAACAAAATGTTGAAGATGTCGGGGTGCGCCTTCTCGATCTCGTCGAACAGCACGACCGAGTACGGGTGACGACGAACGGCCTTGGTAAGCTGACCGCCCTCGTCGTGGCCCACGTAACCCGGAGGGCTACCGATGAGCTTGGAGACCTCGAACTCGCTGCCGAACTCCGACATGTCGAAGCTGATGAGCGCGTCCTTACTGCCAAAGAGGTACTCGGCGAGCGTCTTGGCGAGCTCGGTCTTGCCTGTGCCGGTGGGACCAAGGAAGATAAAGCTACCACCGGGACGACGCGGGTCCTTGAGCGGCGAGCGGCTGCGGCGCACGGCCTTGGCGACGGCCTCGACGGCCTCGTCCTGGCCGATAATGCGGGTCTTGAGCACGCTTTCGGTCTGCAGCAGGCGCCGGCTCTCGCTCTCGGTGAGCGAGGAAACCGGCACGCCAGAGGTCACGGACACGATGTCGGCAATCTGACTCACGTCGATGGTGAGCGGGTTGGCGTCGAGCTCGGCGGTCCAGGCGGCCTTGGCCTCGGCGAGCTCAATCTCGGCGGCCTTCTGCTGCTCGGTGATCTCGGCGGCCTTGTTCATGTCGTCGCTCTCGGTGGCCTCCTGCGCGGCGGCCTTAAGCTCCTCTATGCGATGCTCGGCCTCGCGCACCGGCTCGGGCGCACGATTCGCGGCGATGCGAGCGCGGGCACCGGCCTCGTCGATGAGGTCGATGGCCTTATCGGGCAGGAAGCGATCCTGGATGTAGCGGTTGGAAAGGTTCGCGGCAGCCTCGATAGCGCCCTGCGTGTAGCGCACATGGTGGTGCTCCTCGTAGCGCGGCTTAAGCGCGGTCAGGATCTTGACGGTGTCCTCGACGCTCGGCTCCTCGACATCGATAGTCTGGAAGCGACGCTCGAAGGCTGGGTCTTTGGTGAGGTACTTGCGGAATTCCTCGGCCGTGGTGGCGCCAATAATCTGGAAGGCACCGCGTGCAAGCACGGGCTTGAGCATGGAGCTCGCGTCGATGGAGCCCTCGGCAGAACCGGCACCGATGATGGTGTGCATCTCGTCAATAAACAGGATGACGTCGTCAGCCTCGGTGGCCTCCTGGATCACGTTCTTGAGGCGCTCCTCAAACTCACCGCGATACTTGGCGCCCGCAACGAGACCCGGCAGGTCGAGCGTCCAGATATTCTGGTTCATGAGGTTCTCGGGCACGTTGCCAGCTGCAATCTGCTGAGCCAGACCCTCGACGATGGCCGTCTTGCCCACGCCGGGGTCGCCCAAGATAAGCGGATTGTTCTTGGTGCGGCGCGAAAGGATCTCCATCATACGCTGGACTTCCTTTTCGCGACCAATTACAGGGTCGAGCTCGCCATCGCGCGCCTTCTGCGTGAGGTTGGTGGCGAACTGCTTGAGCGTATCGGTGCCACTCCCCTTTTGCTGAGAGGCATCCGAGCCGCTAAAGAACGGCAGGCCCGCACCGGGACGACCAGCACCGGCGCCGGCGAGCGGACGCTTCTTGTCCTGGTCCTTGGCGGTGAGTTTCTCGATAGCCTTTTTGATGGAGGCGGACGACACACCCAGGCGCATGAGGATGTCCATGGCCATGCCGTTGCCCTCTTCGACGATGCCGATCAGCAAGTGCTCGGTCGACACGTAGGTCTGGTTGTTCTCACGCGCCACGCGGAATGAACGCTCCATCACGCTAATGACGAGCGGCGTAAAGGCGAGCTTGGCCGCCTCGGTCTCCTCACTGGGCTCGGGGACCGTGGTCTGGACCTCTTTGAGAGTATCCATGATGTCATCGTAGGAGATATCGAGCGAGCGCAGCGCCTCAGCGGCAATGCCCTCGTCCTCCTTGGCAAGCGCGAGCAGCAGGTGCTCGGTGCCCACCTTATTTGAATGAAGATCGAGCGCCTCTTGCTTGGCCATGGACATGACCTTACGCGCGCGATCGGTAAATCTATCTAACATGCTCGTTTCCTTACATGAGTTCATCGAAATCAAAACGCCCGCCCGTCGGCGGCGCTTTTGTCTCTTTACCCACAGGTTGTCTATGTTAACAGCTGGAGGAATATCTATAAACCCGGCTCACATGAATGCAGGTTATGACCGCATCGCGGGACTCACCGCGCGATGCGCGACAGGCGCCCCGCAAGAGAAACCCTAGGCGTCTTTCACCACGTCGGGACTCGTCGCACGCGATGCGCGATAGGCATCGGCCTCCTTGGAGACGCGTTCGAGCAGCTCGGATGTATCGACGCCCTCGACTTGCGCGACCGTTTCCACCGTCTGCATGGCGACCGCCCTCAGGTACGCGCACGCGCTGTCCCCCAGCTGCTCGAGGTCTATCTCCTCGCCGCCCCCCCGGGCAAAGCCGACCGCCATCACAAAGCCCATGATGCCCGAGACCAGAAAGCCCACCGCAAAGCTCGAATCTGCCTTGAGCTCTTCTCCGTCGGGGTGGACGATCTCTCTCACGCGGTCGATGATGATCGTATGGATGCCCTGCACGACCTGCTCGGCGGCACCCGCCCTCATGGTGATGACGATGCGCCGCAGCAGACAGCGGACGTCGCGCCGGTCGAACGCCGAAAGGTCGCCCTCGCTCGAAAAATGCCAGAGGGCATCGGTGATGAGCTCGTTATCCTGCAGCAGCTGGGCTATGGCGATGGCGACGAGTTCATCGAAATCGTGAAAATAGTAGTAAAACGTTCCGCGATTGCACTGGGCGGCGCGGGTCACCTCGCCAACCGACAGCTCGAAGATGCTGTTGTTCTCGATGAGCTCCCAAAACGCCTCGATAATACGGGTGCGCGCATCGGGCGCATCGGCGTCCTTACGCGGTCTCGCCATGCGCCTCACCGCACCCC
Organism: uncultured Collinsella sp.; assembly: GCA_902496775.1. Lineage (GTDB taxonomy): Bacteria > Actinomycetota > Coriobacteriia > Coriobacteriales > Coriobacteriaceae > Collinsella. Next base: position 7,238 of record CABVCF010000012.1, on the reverse strand, counting down.
TGCGCCTTGGCGTTCATGATGAGCATCTGAAGACGGTTCTCCACGTTGGCGAAGCTCACGTCGGGATCGTAGTCGAGCGGCAGGAACTGCGCCGTGGGATACTGCTCCTTGAGCGCATGGATGAGCCCGCGCCCCACGACATGGTTGGGCAGACACCCGAACGGCTGCAGGATCACGAAGTTGCGGCAGCCGCGCTTGGCGTGCTCGAGGATCTCCGCCGGAATCAGCACGCCCTCGCCCGCATCGAACGTATGGTGCAGGATCTTATCGCTCGCGCGCACGAGCTCGGGCATGCGCGTCGGCGGCTCGTAGAGCGGGCTCGCCGCGCCCAGGCGGTCGCAACGGTCGTGCGCGAGCTCGAACAGGTTGTCCGCCGTGGCGTACCAGGCCTTTTCGGGCAGCGACAGGTCGACGTGGAACTCGCGCGACTGCGCATGCTTGTAGAAATAGGTCTTGCGGATCACGTCGGTCATGCGCGCCTCGATGACCTCGAGCCCGTTGTCCTCGAGGTAGCGCTCGATCTCGTGGTTGGCGCCGAGATGGAAATTGAGCAGGTACTCGCCCACGATGAGAACGGTCGGATGCGGGTTCGAGCGGTCGTACGGAACGGCGTCCATGATCGCAAGCGCGCGTTTGAAGCCCGTCACCTGGCCTCTCAGCCCGGAGCGCTCCATGCCCTCGATAACCTCATCGAGCGCGCGGTCGAACGCAGCGTCCGCCGCGCCCTTCTCGAGCTCGTAGGGACGGATGCGCCTAAGCATGGCCTCGAGGGCATCGATCATGGGAAGACCGTAGGCGATCTGGATGCTCGGGCCAAGGCCGAGCTTGAAGCCCGGATGCGCATTGTGGGCATCGACGTCGTCGTTGGTGAGCACCGGGACATAGTCGTATCCCGCGTCGTCGAGCGCGCGGCGCAGCAGGGGCATGTAGTGCGTCAGGCGGCAGTCGCCGATATACTTGCCAGTCACCACGGCGACGTCGTGCGGGTCGTACTTACCGCTCTTGAGTGCCGCGAGCGCCTCGCCGATCACGATTTGCGCGGGGAAGCAGATGTCGTTGTGCACATAGCGTTTGCCCAGGCGGATGGCATCCTCGCGCCCGATATCAAGGGCCTCGGCGCGCACGCCCTGATTGCGCATCGCCGCGGTCATGAGCCTGCAGAACGCATGGGAGGTGTTGGGGACCAGCGCGATCTTGTCGTGCCGGTCGCGCTTGGTGTACTTGACCTTATACGGGTCGTCGAGCGGATGGACCGCGTGCACCCGGGCGCCCTCGGCACGCTCCTCCGCGCGACGACGGTTGACCGACTCGATAAACGAACGCACGCGAATGCCCATGGGACCGGCGACGTCGCTCTCATCGAGCTTGATCATCATCGGAACCTTGGAGCCCATCTCGCCCATCATGCGCGCGATCTCGTCGGTGAGATACGCATCGTGGCCGCAGCCGAAGCTGCCCATCTGCACGAGCTCGAGCTCGGGCGTCGATGCGACGATGACCGCGCACGACAGCATGCGCGCATGGTAGTTGTTCACGATGTCGATGCGGCTGTTGGAAAGGTCGACGTTGCAGACCCCCGGCACCGCATCGGGCGTCAGCACGGGGATGCCGCGCTCAGAGAAGAGCTTGGGCAGCCCGTGGTTGACCAGCGGGTCGTTGTGGTACGGGCGCGAAGCGATCACCACCGCGTAGCCGCCGTCCTCGCGCAGGTTCTCGAGCACCTGCCTGCCGCGCAGCTGCAGCTGGTTCTCAAACGTCTGCTGCGCGCGGTCCGCCTGCTCGGTCGCCTTGGCAACCAGGTCGGCATCGATATCGAAGGTCTCCTTGCACCACGCCTTGAGCTGGCGGTTTCGGTCGCCCTCGTCGTACCAGTGGAACAGCGGCGTATCGAACGGAACGCCGAAACGCTCCTCCGGGTTATCGGAATTGCGCATCACGTAGGGGTATCCCTTTACGACGGCGCACATCCACTCGCTGGTAGAGGCGGTGTTTTCGGTGGGCACCGTCGTGATGATGGGCATGAAGATGCGGTCGACGCCAGCGTCGACGAGATTGCGGATGTGCCCGTGGACGAGCTTGGCCGGGAAGCACACGGTGTCGGATGTGACGTGCGCCAGACCGCGCTCGTACATCGCCTTGGTGCTGCGTCCCGAGACGCGCACCTTAAAGCCGAGCGTGCTGAAGAACGTCGACCAGAACGGCATGGTGTCCCAGAACTCGAGCACACGGGGAATGCCGATCGTGACATCGCGCCCCCCGCAGACGGGAACCGTGGGGCACGACTCGAACAGCAGCTTCTCGCGGTCGACAAAGAGATTGGGGGCAGCCGCGGTCCGGTCGCGCACCGTGCCGGGTGCCTGTGCCTCGCAAGCACCCTGCGGACGCAGCTCCTCCGCCGCGGGAACCTCGCGCACGAGCTCATCCCATGAGATGGCGCCGCCGCGCGGGCAGCGATTGCCCGTGACGTAAAGCGAGCCGTCGCCAAATGCCACGACCGCGCGCTGGCAGCGGTTGTTGCACCGACGGCAGGTAACGCCGCCGAACTCGCGATGCTCGAAGCGCTCCACGGCATCGAGCCCGATAAACGACGTGCCGGCGTCGCCCTTGCGGCATTCCTCGCGCGCGAGCAGGGCGATACCGATAGCGCCCATCAGCCCCGGGTGGGGCGCACGCGTGACGGGTTTGCCCAAATACTGCTCGAATGCGCGCAGCACCGCGTCGTTTCGGAACGTGCCGCCCTGGACGACGACTTTGTCGCCCAGACGGTTGAGATTTGAAACGCGAATGACCTTGGTGAACACGTTCTCGATAATCGAACGGCAGAGACCGGCCATGATGTCGCCCGGACCCTTACCGCGCCGCTGCTCGGAAACGACGCTGCTGTTCATGAACACCGTGCAGCGGCTGCCGAGAACGGCGGGGGCTTTGGACGAAAATGCCTCGGTCGCGATATCCTCAACGGCTATTCCGAGGTTTTTGGCAAAACCCTCGAGGAACGAGCCACAGCCCGCAGAGCACGCCTCGTTGACGACGATATCGGTCAGCACGCCGTGGTTGAGCCAGATGGCCTTCATATCCTGTCCGCCGATGTCGAGCACGAAGGTCGCATCGGGAACGCATGCGCACGCGGCGCGGGCGTGCGCGACCGTCTCGACCGTATGGTAGTCGGCGTGGAACGCGCGCGCGAAAAGCTCCTCGCCGTATCCCGTGGTGCCCACGGCATCGATCGCAAGCGTGACTCCCGCTGTCTCCCAGCGGTTCTTCAAGCTGACAAGACCCTGTTGGGCGACGTCGAGCGGTCTGCCGTTATTAGACGCGTAGAACGAATCGACAAGCTCACCCGCCTCATCGACCAGGGCGAACTTGGTCGTCGTGCTCCCCGAATCGATACCGAGCGCCACACGCACCGTCTCTCCGGGCGCATACGCATCCGGACCCTTTGCCGGCGTCTCTTTGCCATGGCGTGCCATAAAATCCGCCTGCTCGGCAGGTGTGGCAAAAAAGGGCTGGGCAAGACGTCCCTCCCCGCTTGCGGGCGCGACCGTCTCGAGCTTATCCAGCCGGACAAAAGCGTCGGGAAGGTCGATCGGTTGGGACGATGCGAACATGTCGGTCAGCGACAGGGCGGCACCGCGCGCGACCATGATCTGCGGATCGCGCGGGACGATAACCTGATCGTCCGATAGATTCAGTTGCTCCCGGAACACGCGGACCAGCGTGGGGTTGTAGGCGAGCGTACCGCCCTCGAAGATTACCGGCGGCTCGATGTCGATACCCTGGGCCAGACCGCCGATCGTTTGGCGGGCGACCGCGTGAAGCGCCGAAAGCGCCAGGTCGGTGGTAGGAATGCCCTCGTTGAGCAGCGGCTGGATATCGGTCTTTGCGTACACGCCGCAGCGGCCCGAGACCTCGTGGACGGTCGTTCCCCGGCTTGCGAGCTGCTCGAACTCGCCCGATTCGGTGCCGACCCCCATGAGCTTTGCCATCTCGTCGATAAATGCACCGGTACCGCCTGCGCACGAGCCGTTCATGCGCATGTCGGCAACCTCGATGTCTCCCTTATCGTTGGTGCGGAAGAAGATCATCTTGGCGTCTTGGCCGCCCAGCTCGATGGCGCAGCGCGTCTGCGGATAGAACCTGCTGATCGCGAGCGCGTTGGCGACCACCTCCTGAACGTACGAGGCGCCCAGCGCGGTCGCGATATCGCGCGCACCCGAGCCGGTCACCGCAACGCGCAGCGACTCATGGGGAAAGCGCTCGGCGAGCTCGCCGAGCATGGCGCGCACGCTCGCTGTCTGACACGCCCCGTGGCGGCGATATCCCCACCACGCCTCGGTCATATCCTCGTGCATCGCGTAAACTTTGGTCGTCGTCGACCCTACGTCCAGTCCTACTAGCAACGCCATAATGCTCCGTCTCTCGCATTTTTCCTGCTAGAGATATACCACTCTACGTAATACAACAGACTGTTGTATTTAAACTCCGTATAAAAAGCGGCTGCCGAAACGCTTCAGCAGCCGCCGAATGCACCAACAGATTGTTCTGCGCGCTAGCACGTCGGGCAACGGAGCAGCACGGGCCCTCCGGTCATGCGCACCGCTCACGCCCGCGATGTCGCCGAGAGAGCTATCCACGCTTAGGGCTCCAACCAAGCAAGTCGCCCGCGCTCAGCAGATCCCTAAGCGAGCTACTCGCACTCAGGAGCCATAGCCTGCTCCAAGAGCTCGGCATGCTCCTCCTCGAAAACCGTCCCCACAGGGAAGGCGCGACGGAAGACGAAGTGGGAAATCGGACCGGCTACCAAAAGGTTCCACGGCAGCGCCATCACAAAATTATGCGGGATGTTGATCATCCAGATCGCGGGCACGGAATACAGGTTCGCAAGGATGCCGCCGGGCATGTGCGTCAGACCCTCGCAGGCACCGTACAGCGACATGATGATGACCATGGGGACGACCATGCAGGAGCTGACGGCGAGCGTCATGGCAAGCGGCGAGCTCTTGCCCGGCGTGACCAAGTACTTAAAGGCGAAACCCTTGGCGAGCGGGCTGGCGACGAACCAGTCGCAGCACATGGCAAAAATGTAGGCAACGGGGAAGCCGAGCCACGCGGCGGCAACGACCTCGCCGTTGATGGCCCCGTGCTGCAGGGCAACGTTGTAGATGCTCATCCAGAGCACCATGCAAAAGCACATGATAAAGGTGAACAGCAGGCTCTCTCGTTTGTTGATAGGCATAAAGGGCAGATTCCTCTCTGTGTTGTGCCGCGGCGCCACGCAACAAAAACGGGCGGGCAAGATGGAGCTGTTGGAACTTCATCTCGCCCGCCCGTGATACGCGCGTCTGCGACTACTTATGTGGTGGAACCAACCTAGCACGAAACGCATGCGCTTCGTAAGCGTTGAGTTTATGAAGATGCAGGGCACCAAAACCCCCGACCCCATAAGTTGCGGTGGAATACGGACTGTTTTGACCCTTTAAGCAGCAATTCAGTCCCTATTTCACCGCAACTCATTTGGTGCAAAGTAACATGTCCCCCTTGCACCAATTAGCTGGTATGGCGCCAGCGGGGGTCGGTGAGGGTTCTCGCCACGCCCAAGCCAACGGGCAGAAACGCCACGATGAGCACTGCGCGCACAAACCAGCCGAGCATATTGACCGTGTCGAAGGTGCACATGTAATACATCGAGCGATACAGATACAAGCCCGGCACCATAATGACAATCGAAGGCACCGTGAGGGCGATGCGCGGGTAGGTGAGCTTGACTTCGGCCAAGCTTGCCAGCAGACCCGATACCAGCGCGCCGATAAACGCTGCTGCCTCGGGAGGCATTCCCGTGCTGAGGCCCAGGAAGGGAATCATCGTCGGCGCATCGACAAGGGTCAGACGCAGGGTATTGGACACGGCGCCGATCAACCCAGCTGCCGCGGCCATCTTTACCGGGCTGTTGAACATCACCGAGAAGCCGAATACGCCAACGAAGCTCATCACCACGCGCAGGAGCGTAAGGGCAAGCGGCGAAAGGCCCAGTGGGGCAAAGTCGTCCGGCGCCAGGCCAACACACTCGGCAACCATCCAACCTACGAGCGTCGCCATCACAATAATCGATACGGCATATGAAAGGCGCTCGATACCGCTTCGCATGTCGAGCTTAGCGATGTCGAGGCCTGCCGTAATGAGCGGAAAGCCGGGAATCACAAAGAGCATCGCGCCGATATAGCCTTCTTGGTGCGACATTGCCCCCGGTATGACCTGGCCAAGGCCGAGCAATGCCAGCAGATACGAAACGCAAGCGAGCGCAACGCCGGTCGTCAGCGCGCTGAACTGACCAAGGCCTTGCCTGAGAATATGGGAGCGGGCAAAGTTGCCGACACCCGCGCCCACGAACGCGCATGCCATCTCAATAGGACCGCCACCAAGCAAAAAGACAAAGGCGCCACAGGCACAGGCCGCCGCAAGGCCCTGTTGCCAAGGCGCGTAATCAGGTTTTGAACTCTCAACGGTCTTGAGCATCTCGTGATACTCGTGCACCGTGAAGCGACGACCATAGGTCTCGATTTCCTTGAGGAAACTCTCCATCATCCAAATGCGATGGGTATTGACGCCCGTTGTGGGCAGGCTGACGACCTCGTTAAAGCAGTGGCCATCTTCGATGCAGGTACACTCAAACGACAGGAGACTCAAGTCGACGTGAATCGTGACGCCGAGTACGGCGGCGACGCGATTCATGGTATCGCGAACACGCCAGGCACCCGTTCCGCTCGCGAGCATAAGCATACCGGTGCGGCAGATGATGGATGATTTATCGGTGAGCGGCGCATCGACGGCAAGTTCATCGCCTGCCGTCACGATCTGGTGCCAGTCAGTTTTCATATGGAGCGCGCCGGCACGAACACCGTGGTGCATGGGGGCTCTCGAAAGCAGCGAGTTAAGGCGCGAAGACTGTGGGGGCTCCGTTGATTCGCCCTCAATCTCATCAGTCTCTTCATCGACCAGATCAAAGGAATCAAGCGGCGCTGGCTCGCGACGGTCGATCAGCTCCTCGTCCTCATCATCAAAGTAGTTGAACTGATCGAGCATGTCCTCTTCAATCGCACGCTCGCTCGCATCGTCCATCCCGGTGCTCCCTTCCTATCGACTAACCCCCATCCTAAACAGCGACGGCTAAAGGAAACATAAAAGAGACGGCTGTCATGCGAGCCATGCGCGCAATAGCCATTGGGTAGCCATTGGGGACG
>CABVCF010000011.1 GCA_902496775.1 uncultured Collinsella sp. | reverse complement strand
GGCCCTTGCGGCGTAGTCGCTATTTATTCAGTCCAAGTTTCGGGGCGCAGTTCACTGTCCCCTTTGTGGTGGTTTCGGCCGGTTAGCCTTCGAGCTGCGCTACCTTGTAGCGGTAGGCAGCGGCGATGACATCCTTGCAGCCTTCGCGGCCCAGCTTGGCGCGGTTGACGACGATGTCTTTGCCGCTCGTCATCTTCCACTTGCCGGCACTGTAGCGCTTATAGAACGCCTCGCGCGCCTTCTGCTGCTGCTTGACCAGCTTGGCGCCCTTCTTTTTGTTAAGGCCACGCTTCTTGCGCACGATCTCGACGCGGTCCTCAAAGGGAGCGGTCACCAACACGGCAATGTGGTTGGGGTTGTTGCGCAGCAGGTAATCGGATAGGCGGCCTTCGATAATGCAACTCTCGGTCTCGCCCAGATCCAAAATCACCTGGCTCATCTTTTGGAATAACTTGTCCGAGTACGAACGCGCATCGTAGCGGTCGGGCAGAAACGCCATATTCTCCACGGCCAGACGCTCGTCATAGGCGGCCATCTTATCGAGCGACTCGCCCGCGCGCAGCGACGCACGCACCAGCAGCTCGTTGTCATACAGCGGAATCCCTAGTTCGTTGGCAAGCATGCGACCAATCTCGTGGCCCTCGGCGCCAAAGTCGCGCGCGATGGTAATGACCACAGGACTCTTCTTGTTCTCCAGATCGCTCATCGCGATTCCTTTCTCTATGTGGCAAAGGGACTGTCCCTTTGCCACATTCTACGCTGCCACCATTCGCCTCTGATACGCTCGGACCAGCAGCGAGATACCAAAGTTGAGCACAAAGTACATCGCAAACACCAGGCCGTAGAGCATAAGAACCTGCGACAGGTCGATTGCGTGAGCCATCACGACGTTTGCCGTGTACATGAGCTCGGCCACGTTAATGCCCGAAAGATACGAGCTGTCCTTGATGACGGTCGTGCACTGGCTAAACAGCGCCGGAATGATCGTCTTAAACGTCTGCGGCAGAATGATGTAGCGCATGGTGGCAAAGAAGCCGAAGCCCTGGCTCTGCGCTGCCTCAAACTGGCCGCGCGGAATCGAGTTGAGGCCGCCGCGCACAATCTCGGCCATAACAGCGCTGGTAAACAGCGTAAAGGCGATGGTCGAAATCACAATGTCCAAACCCTGCACCGTAAAGTAGATAAACAGGATCCACAGCAGGTTCGGCGTGCAACGGAACAGCTCGATATAGGCGCTCACCAAAATACGGAACGGGCGGGGCGCATAGCTCTTAACGAGCGCCAGCACCGTGCCAAAGATGAGCGAGAAAAAAATCGACAGCGCCGAGATCTCGATGGTCTTAACAAAGCCGCCCCAAATGTAGAGCAGGTTGGTCGCGTTGAAGATTTCCATGCGCTAGGCCTCCTCTACGTTGTCGAGCCCCAGCTCGGCCAGGCTCACGCCGCGCGGACGCTCCTTGGAGCGGCGCTCGAGCCACTGCACCAGCATGGCGAGCGGAAAGCAGATGATGAAGTACATAAGGCAGCAGACGATGTATCCCTGCAGGTAACCGTACAGACTCACAAAGTTGTCGGAACGGTACATAAGGTCGCCGCCGGCCACAAGCGCCAGCACCGACGTGTTCTTGACCAGGTTGAGCGCCTGGTTACACAGCGGCGGCAGAATGATCTTGAACGTCTGGGGCAGCACGATGTACCAGTACGCCTGCGCACGGGTGAAGCCCTGGCTCTGCGCCGCCTCCATCTGACCGCGCGGAACGGCCTCGATACCGGTGCGGATGACCTCCGAAATATAGGCCGCGTGGTACAGGCCCACACCCAAGAAGCCCAGCACGAACGGCGCAATGCGCACCGGCTGGTCGGCACCGGTTATGGCCTGCAAAAACTGCGGACCGGCCATGTACATAAAGAGCACCTGCACGGGCAGCGGGGTGTTCTGGTAAAACTCCACGTACACGCGGCTTATGGCGCGCAGCACACGCGAGCGAGTGGTAGAGAACACGCCCAGCAGCGTGCCCAGCACCAGCGACAGCAGCAGACCGGCAACGACCACCTGCAGCGTCACGCCAAAGCCCTCCCAGAAGGGCCCCATGTTTTGAAATGTCGTCGACCAACGGTCGGCGTCAAATAATCCTTCGAGCATTTGATTCCTTCCTTGGACGATGCGCCTATACAAGACCCCAGGTCTTGACCTCTTGGTCGAGCCAGCCGTCGGCCAGGCGATCGCAAATCACCTGATCGACCACAGCCGAAAGGTCGCAGCCCTTCTTGGTCGCCACGCCGTAGCCCTGCTCGCCAAACTTGACCTCGGGCTGCAGAAGCTCAACGGTCTCGTTCATGTAACCGGCCAGCGTGGAGCGGTCCATGGCAAAGACGTCGATATTGCCGGCGTCGAGCGAACTCTTGATGATGGGATAGCCGCTAAAGGCCCTAAACTCGGGCTTGCAGCTAAAGCCGTTGTCCTTGATCATCTGCTCGATCAGGCCCTGTGTGGTGGCACCCTGGCTCACGCCGATGACCTTGCCGTCCAGGTCCTCAATCGAGGTAAAGCCCGAACGCTTCTTGACCATGAGTCCCACGTAGTCGGTGCGGTACGGCGTCGAGAAATCCCAGCTCTTCTTGCGCTCGTCGGTGATGGTGTAGGTCGCCGCGACCACGTCGAGTTGGCCGTTATCGATCAGCGGGCCGCGCGTCTTGGGCGTTACGTCGGTAAACTCGACAAGCTCCTGGGCGCGGGCCTCCTTGTAGCTCACGCCAAAGACGGCAGCGGCGATCTGGTAGCACAAATCGACTTCCATGCCCTCAAAGCGGCCCTTGGCGGTGTCGTAATAGCCATAGCCGGGAACGTCCTTCTTAACGCCTGCATTCAGATGGCCACGCGACTTGATGGCCGCAAGCTTGGACCCCTTGTCGGAGCCCTCGCCGCTGGTGGAGTTGCCGCAACCGGTAAGCGCGGTCCCCGTCAGCGCAAGCATGCCGGCGCCCGCCAGCTGCAAAAAGTGACGGCGCGACACGGCCGCCCTCGTCATATCCGTCATGTCCATCACCGCGCCTAGTGCAGAATCTTGGACAGGAACTCGCGGCAGCGCGGGTTCTCGGGGTTATCGAAGAAGTGCTCGGGCGTGCCCTCCTCAAGGATGCGGCCGTCCTCCATAAAGATGACGCGGTCGGCCACCTGGCGCGCAAAGCCCATCTCGTGCGTCACGCAGATCATGGTGATGTCCTCCTGCGCGAGCTCAATCATAACGTCCAGAACCTCCTGGACCATCTCGGGGTCGAGCGCCGAGGTCGGCTCGTCAAACAGGATGATGGGCTGCTTGGTGCACAGGGCACGGGCGATGGCGATGCGCTGCTGCTGACCACCCGAGAGATTCTGCGGATACTCGCCGGCCTTATGCGCCATGCCGACGCGCTTGAGCGCGGCGATGGCGATCTCGGTCGCCTCCTCTTTGCTCTTCTTTTGCAGCTTGATGGGCGCGAGCGTCAGGTTGCCTAGCACCGTCATGTTGGGATACAGGTTGAACTGCTGAAACACCATGGAACTGTACTTGCGAGCCATCTCCAGGTGGTTCTTTTTGGTGAGCGGCGTACCGTCGATGACGACCTCGCCCGACGTGGGCTCCTCCAGATAATCGACGCAACGGATGAGCGTCGACTTACCCGAACCGGAAGGCCCGATCATTACGAGCTTCTCGCCGCGCTTGACGGTGAGATTGATATCTTTGAGCACATGCAGGTCGCCAAAGTACTTGTTGAGATGCTTGATCTCGATCATGTCTGCCATGAATGTCCCTTCCCTGCGTTTACACGAGTTGAACTATTGTACGGAAAGAACCACGTTTCCGCAGCCCACGCTACATCCCCGTAAAGAACCCGCAACCTTTAACCCACTCATTGGGGACAGGCTTAAATGAGTACCCAATGAGTGGGTACTCATTTAAGCCTGTCCCCAATGAGTACCCAGCCCCAGAAAAAAGGGGCGCGACCGCAATGGTCACGCCCCTCAAAACCCGAAAATAATACAACCGCCCTTGAAATTGAACGTCAGATTGCCGCGTGTACGGGTTTGCAGCGTCGAGCCGTTACGCGGTTTGGTAAAACCGCGTAACAAATTACGCAAGCTTGGCGCCGACGATCTTTGCCGCGGCCGGCTTGTCGAAGTTGCCGCCGGTGGCCTTGCCGAGCGCGCCCATGACCTGGCCCATCTGCTTCTTGGACGTAGCGCCCAGCTCGGCGATGACCTGCTCGATCAGGGCCTCGAGTTCCTCACCCGAAACCTGCGCGGGCAGCAGGCTTTCCAGAATCTTGACCTGCTCGGTCAGGTTGTCGGTACGCTCCTGGTCGGTGCCGGCCTTGATGGACATCTCCAACGTCTCGCTCGTCTGCTTAATCAGACGCTTGATCATGTTGTTGACGTCTTCCTCGGTCACATCGCGGCGCTCGTTGACCTCGATATTCTTCACCTCGGCCTTAACCTGGCGAATGATAGACAGGCGAACCTTGTCCTTGGCCTTCATGGCCGCGATCATTTCCTTCTGCAGCTCTTCGTTGGTCATCTGCAAATCCTCCTCAATAGTGCGGGCGGCACTCGCACGAGCGCCGCCCCATGATTACTCAGTCGTCGACGAATCGTCGGTCGAACTCTTGGTGACGCCCTTCAGGCTGACGTTGTACGGCACGTCCTTGGGCATGGGGTTAACGGTGATGTCGGCGTCCTTCTTGTACTGCTCCAGCCACTCGCTGTACGCGGTGCTTGCCGCCTGCGTCTTCACCACGTTGGAGACGTACTTCTTGATGTCCTTGGGCACCTGCTTAATGTCATCGACCTGATTATCGACATGGAAGTAGTCGGTGCACTTGATGATGTGGTAACCATAGGTCGACTCGACGACGTCGCTCACATCGCCCTTGTTGAGCCCCTCGAGCGCCGCCTGGTAGCTGTCGACGAAGGTGGTGAGCTTGTCCCAGCCCACATCGCCCTTCTTGTCCTTGGAGCCGGTGTCGTCGGAATACTGCTTCACGGCGTCCTCAAAGCTCAGCTCGCCGGAGTTAATCTTGTCCAGGCACTCCTGCGCCTTGGCCTTGGCGGCGGCCTTGTCCTCGTCGGAAGCGTCAGAATCGACCTTGATCAGAATATTCGACGAGCGACGGGCGTCATTGTAGTTGGACAGGTTCTCGTTGATGTAATCGACGATCTCGCTGTCCTTGGGCTTGCTGGTGGGTGCCACGGCATCCTTGAGCTTCTGCTGCGCCAGGCTCTCCTTGAGTGAGTCCTTGTAGGTGTCCTCGGTGTAGCCATAGGTCTTAAGCGTCTTCTTAAAGGCTTTGGCGCCGCCGGCACTCTTGCAGGCGTCCTTCCAAGCCTTCTCGACCTCCTCGTCCGAGACGGTCACGCCGTTTTCCTTCTGCGCCTGCTGAAGCAGGATCTGCTGCGCGTAGGAGTCGATGAGCTGCTTGCGGTACTTCTTGGGTGTGAGGTCGTTGTCGACCAGGTACTGCGCCCAGTCCTTGTCCTTGGTGTAGCCATAGGACGTGCGCATGCTCATGATCTGCTTGGTCACGGTGTCCTCGGTGAGGTTGGTGCCGTTGATAGTGGCAGCCACACCACCAGTAAGCTTATAGCCCGAGCTGGCACTTTCGGTCTGCGACATCAGGCCGGAGCACGCCATGGCCGAGACGGAGAGCAGCATCGCCAGCACGCCGATGACCACCAGGACAATCTTGACAGTCTTGGACACATAGGTCTTGCGCTGCTTCTTGCGAGAGCTGGAGGCGGCGCGGGACCGTTGCTCGGGCGTCGGCGCGACCTCGGGGTTCTTTTTCTTATTTGCCATGTTTGGCCTTTCGCATCACGAATCGAACAAACGCCATTGTGTCACAACGCAGCCCCCGCGGCACACCTGGTGCAAAGGGGACAGGTTAATCTGCACCATTTTGGTGCAAAGGGGACAGGCCTGGCAGGTTAATGCCAGGGCGCTCCTTTTCTGCCGGCGGTTAGGGACAGTCCCCCAGTGCCGGACTTAGAAGTGGCGACGGATGGCGTCGACCATGCCTTGGGGCGTGGTCTGGCCAAGCACATCGGCCGCAGCGTCGGTGTCCATAAAGATATTCATGAGTGCCTGAAGCGCCTCGACCTGACCGCCCGGCTCGGCAATGCCCAGGTTGATGATGATCTGCGCCGGCACCGGGGCGCCCATGCCCGCCATCGCGTTGAACGTCACGGGCGCGGTGGGCTTTACCACCGCGATATAGGGCTTGGCCACAAATCCCGGATCGGTATGCGGAATGGCGATGTTTGCCGCCGGCATGGCGAGACCCGTGGGATAGGCGTCCTCGCGCGTGCGGACGGCGTTGAGCCAACCCTCGGCAATGTAGCCGCGTGGGGCAAGCTCGCCCTCGAGCCGCGCAAACACCTCGCCCGGCATCGCGCACTCCCAATCAAAAAACACCAGCTCAGGCGTAAACAGCGCTTCGTTATCCGCCATGCGCTCACCTCTCTCACCTAGTCACCTGGGACGTTCTTAAACGACTAGTCATTCAAGAACGTCCCCAATGACTACCAATGACTACCTAAAACAAAGGGTGGCCACTTGCGCCTTGGCGCCAATGACCACCCTGACTACTCGGCTAAATTGTACTGTGCGCCGCTAGCCGCGAGGCGCGTCAATTGCGACCTTGCCGCTCTCCAGCACGTGGACGCGGCCGTCGGCGAGCATCTGCACGACCTCGGGATACAGCACATGCTCAATCGCATGGATGTGCTCCTCGAGCGTGTCGACATCCCAGCCCTCCTCGACAGCCAGCGCGCGCTGGGCGATGATGGGACCGTTGTCGTAGATCTCGTTGGCAAAGTGCACGGTCACGCCGGTCACCTTGACGCCGCGAGCAAACGCATCGTCGATCGCATGGGCACCGGTAAAGCTCGGCAGCAGCGCCGGATGCAGGTTGACCACGCGATTGGGAAACGCTGCCAGCAGCGGCGTGTGCACCATGCGCATGTAACCGGCCATCACCACGTACTCGCAGCCGCGCTCGAGCAGCTCATGCGCGATAATCTCGTCAGCCGCGATGGGGTCGGCATAAACATCCTTGGACAGCGTGAGTGTCTGGATGCCCGCGCGCTCGGCACGCTGCAGGCCCTTGGCCGAAGGACGACTCGACACCACAAGCTCAATCGAGGCGTTGAGCTTGCCGGCGGCGATCAGGTCGATCAGCGCCTGCAGATTGGTACCCGAACCGCTGATAAGCACGCCGATCTTAAGCGGCTCGGCCGTATCGGTGCCGGTCGGACGGGTGTAGGGCACAAAGCCCAGGCCCTCGGCATCAGCCATCTGCTCGTTAGCGCTCATCGGAGTACACGACCTTACCGGAGCCCTCGACGCACTCGCCCACGCGGAACGGCTTCTCGCCCAGCGCGACCAGGGCCTCGGTAACCGCGGCCTCGTCCTCGGGGGCAACGATCAGGCACAGGCCGACGCCCATGTTGAAGGTCTTGCATGCCTCGTTGGGCGCGAGCTCGGCCTGACGCGACACGTAGGTGATGACGGGCGGAACATCCCAGCCCATCTCGGCGCCGTTGCGGGTGACCACGGCGTCGACGTCGTCGGCGAGCGCGCGGTTGAGGTTCTCGGTAATACCGCCGCCGGTGATGTGGGCAATGGCGTGCACGTTGGCACCACCGCGGAGCAGCTCCAGAATTGGCTTGACATAGATGCGCGTGGGGGCCAGCAGAGCGTCGGCCAGCGAAGCACCGCCGAGCTCCTCGAGCGGACGGCTCAGTTCCTCGGCCTTAGCAGCAGCCTCGGGCGTGCCCGGCTTGATGCCGTCGACACCGATAACCTTGCGCACGAGTGAGTATCCGTTGGAGTGCACACCGGTGGAGGGCAGGCCCAGGATCACATCGCCGGGGCGAACGTTCGCGGGGTCGAGCATCTTGGGACGGTCGACGACGCCCACGGTAAAGCCAGCGAGGTCGTAATCGGCGGGGGCCATGACGCCCGGGTGCTCGGCCATCTCGCCGCCCACGAGCGCGCAACCCGCGAGCTTGCAGCCGTCGGCCACGCCCTTGATGATCTTTGCCATGTGCTCGGCCTCAATGTGGCCGATGGCAACGTAGTCCAGGAAGAACAGCGGCTCGGCGCCCGAAGCCAAAATGTCATTGACGCACATGGCAACCAGGTCCTGGCCCACCGTCTCGTGACGGTCCATGATCTGGGCGAGCACGAGTTTGGTGCCCACGCCGTCGGTGCCGCTGATCAGGATCGGGTCTTCCATATCCTTGAGCGCGGCGGCCGAGAACAGGCCACCAAAGCCACCGATGCCGCCGATAACCTCGGGGCGGTTGGTGTCCTTGACCATCTGCTTAATAGCGTCGACGGCGCGGCCGCCCTCGGCGGTATCGACGCCAGCGTCCTCGTACGTCACATGCTTGCTGTCGCTCATCTGAGCCTTCCTCTCCCACTACCGTGGCGCCGCGCGGGCGCCAAACGGTGCTCATAGTTGCGTTCATTTCGGCGCACGCCGTAACAGCACGCGCCGTCATATCAACAAAACAGCAGGTGAAACCTACCACAATAAACCTGTCCCCACGTGGCAGGTCTTAGGCCTCACCGTGCTCCTCTTCCCAGCTGCGGTCGTCGTATTTCTCGACCACGGCGTCGTCGTCAAAGTGCAGCGGCTTGTCCAGGTTGCGGGGCTTAAATCCCTCCATGAACTTATCGCGGCCAAAGCTCTCGGGAATCGCCACGGGGTAGCGTCCGGTAAAGCACGCATCGCAGTAACCGCCCTTGGGCATGACCTTCAGCAGGCCCTCGACCGAAAGGAAGGCCAGCGAATCAGCGCCGATATACTCGCAAATCTCGTCGACCGTCTTGTTGGCGCTGATGAGCTGCGACTGCACGTCGGTATCGATGCCGTAGAAGCACGGCCAGATGACCTCGGGCGAGTTGATGCGGATGTGAATCTCCTTGGCGCCGGCGTTGCGCAGCATCTTGACGAGCTGCACCATGGTGGTGCCGCGCACGATGGAGTCGTCGATGACGACCAGGCGCTTGCCCTCGATGTTGTCGCGCAGCGGGTTGAGCTTCATGCGCACGCCCATGGCGCGCAGCTCCTGCGTGGGCTCGATAAACGTGCGGCCCACATAGCGATTCTTGATGAGGCCCTCGCCAAAGGGAATACCGCTCTCGTGCGAATACCCCTCCGCGGGCGGCAGGCCGGAGTCGGGTACGCCAATGACCAGGTCGGCCTCGACGGGCTCCTCATGTGCCAGCTGACGACCCATGTCATAACGGCAGGCGTAGACGCTCTTGCCGTTCATGATGGAATCGGGGCGGGCGAAGTAGACCTGCTCAAAGATGCAGTTAGCAGGCTCTTCGGCAGCGGGCACACCCTGCTCGGACACAAGGCCCTCGGCGCTGATGCGCAAAATCTCACCGGGACGGACGTCGCGGACGTACTCGGCGCCCACAATGTCGAGCGCACAAGTCTCGGAGGCGACGACCCAGCCGCCGGCGCGGGTGACACGGGTGGTGGCGTCGACCGTCGCGGCGCCGTCCTGCGACGGCAGCTTCGAAACGGATGCGGCATCGGCCTGGTCCAGGCCCTCGTCCACCAGCTTGCCCAGCACGAGCGGGCGAATGCCGTGCGGATCGCGGAATGCATAGAGCGCCTGCTCGTTGATGAGCGTCATGGCGTAGCCGCCGCGCACGAGCTCCATGGTCTTGCGAATGCCCTCGCGCAGATGGCCTGTACGCTGAGTAAAGTAGCCGATGAGTTTGGTCGCGACCTCGGAATCCGAGTTGGAGAGGAACGGCACGCCCAGCTCGATCAGCTGGCGGCGCAGCTCGTCGGTGTTGACGAGGGTGCCGTTGTGCGCGAGCGCGATAATGACGCTATTGATGGTAGAGAGGTGCGGCTGAGAGGCTTCCCAGCTCTTGGCGCCGGCGGTGCCATAGCGCACATGACCCACGGCCAGCTGACCGGAGAGCGTCGACAAGTCGGCATTGGAGAACACGCGGTCGAGCAGGCCCAGATCCTTGCGGACCATAACCGTACCGCCGTCACCAACAGCGATTCCCGCCGATTCTTGGCCACGGTGCTGCAGTGCACGCAGGCCAAAGTACGTCAGTCGAGCCACGTCGCGATCGGGCGCCCAGACACCAAAAACGCCGCATTCCTCATGCAGCTGGTCGGAGTCCGGATCATACGTCGACATGGCGTTCACCTGTCCCGCGGCGCGCTCGGCCGCGCGGATGGTTTCTTGAGACATGGCATCCCCTCAGAGCCTCGTATTTTGGCGTTACCCGCCTTATTATACGCACGGCGCGACACGCTCCCCAGCGCATGAGCAGCGCTTTTTAAAAGCCCACCGAGCTAATAATCCGTTTTGCGGCCAAACATTTTATCGGTCTGTCCAGTGCAAGCACCCGCGCTCCCAGATGGCCGCCGCGCCCACCGTTGGGGATTACAAAGTTGCAATTGGGACGTTCGTCCTGTCTTTTGGCAGGTCGGCGGCGTATCCTTATAACCTACAACAAAGCGAGAAAGGTTCTGTATGGATCGAAACGAACTCGACCCCAGCGTCCCCAGCGCCACGGAGGTCAAGAAGATCCCACTCATCATTAAGGTGTACGCCGTCCTGTGCATCCTGTCCGGCGTGGGCACGCTCCCGTCGGTCGCCGCCTTTATGTGGCAGGTCATCACCGCGCTCATTAACGGCAACGCCGCCGCCAAGCTCGGCGACAACACGCTCGTCGCGGTCGGCCTTATCGTCGCTGGCATCATGCTCTCTGCGGCAAGTGCCGTCATCCTGATCATCTTTGGCCTGGACCTCATCAAGAACCAGCGCCGCAACGCCGCGCGCCTGTCCTATATCCTTATCGCATTTACCGTCATCGAGCTTTTGGTCGACGTGATGCTCCAGGGTATCGGGCTTTTCTTGCTTCGTCCCGCTATTCAGCTCGGTATCCTCATCGCGCTTTCGGCAACCGTCGACCCCACACTGCGCCAGGAGCGCGAACTGCAGCGCCGCCTGCAGGAGATGCTCGACCGCGACGCCGCCGCCGAGGGCATGCTCGGCCGCGATGAAACCGGCGAGGGCTACATCAAGCTCAACTACTTCAACCTGTTCTGGGTATTCCTCGTCTGCTGCGTGCTCGGCCTGATCGCCGAGGACATCTGGCATATGACGGTCGACGACCCAGGCGTCTACCAGGACCGCGCCGGCATGCTGTTTGGTCCCTTCAGCCCCATCTATGGCTTTGGCGCCGTACTCATGACCATGGTGCTCAACCGCTTCTATAAAAAGAACCCCATCATCATTTTCCTGGTAAGCGCTGTGCTCGGCGCGAGCTTTGAGGTGTTCGTGGGCTGGTTTATGCAGACCTCATTTGGCGTGGTCTCGTGGAGCTACTCGCACATGAAGCTGTTCGGCATGCCCGACCCACTCGCCGTCCTTACGGGCGGACGCACCTGCACGGGCTTTGCCTGCCTGTGGGGCCTAGGTGGCCTTATCTGGATCAAGCTGCTGCTGCCGAGGCTGCTCAAGCTCATCAACATGATTCCGTGGAAGAGCCGCTACTCGGCTACCGTCATCTTTACCGTCATTATGCTGGTCGACGGCGTCATGACGCTGCAGTCGCTCGACTACTGGTACCAGCGCGTCAACGGCACGGAGCCGGATATTCCCGTCGCGCAGTTCTACGGCAAGTATTTTGATAACGACTACATGGAGAACCGCTTCCAGAGCATGACCATGAGCCCCAAGGATGCGACGCGCGTGTAGCGTCACGCAATGCCGAGATTATCCAACGCACAGAAAAGCCCGCTGGCAGACTGATGAACTGCCAGTGGGCTTTTTGTTGGCGAGTGCCGCTGCCGGCCTTACGCCTCGCGCTCGACCTCGCTCACACACTCATTTTTGATGGTACCGACGAGCGCCTGCAGCGCATCGACCACATGCGGGCGAATGTCCCCGCCAATGAGCACGAGCATGATGTCGTCGCCCACGGTAAGCTCGCCACTCGCCAGCCACACGCGCACATAGCCGATACCCGGCATCGCGCGCGTTGCCTCGATAGCAGCCTGCACCTTTTCGGCATCGAAGCCAAACACCATGCCGCCCACCTTATGTCCAGGCGCCACACCATCTGTCTCGACCCCACGCACCTCGGACTTAGGCGTCGCACGCACCACGCCATTGTGTGTCAGGTACATCCCACAATCAGCCGCCGAAACATCGGCCTTGGCTTCGCGCAGCCAGGCATCAACCGAAGGCATCGATTTGCCACTTTCAAGCATCATTTCTCCTTTTTACTGTCGTCGAGTAGCTCATTTGGGACGGGGCTCTTTTAGCTACTCTCGAACCACTTATTCCTCGACCGGCGTGAGCACCATGACGGCGCGCGTATTGCTAAATGACAGCGAACGGCAAGTCACAAGCGTTACGACCTTGGTTGCCGAAGCGGCACGATCGGTGGCATCGCTCGCCACGGCCGAGGCGCCGTCGAGCATCTCGGACAGGTAATTCTTCAGTCCGTCATCGCCCTCAAAGTTGGGCGTGCGCGCCTTGGCATATGTGTCCTCGACCACCTTGGTCGCCAGCGGGCGCAACTTATACGTCGCATCGCGCGTGATGTAGTACACGTATTCCATGCTGTCGAACGTCGCCTGATCGGTCGTATCCGAAATCACGTTGAACATCGAACCGTCGTTCATGTGGTGGCCGTAGATCGTGGTCTGCTGATCCACCATGCCCGGCGCGGTGTCGTCGCTATCCAGGAAGATGGCTCCCGAGGCATTGGCCGTACCGTCAAACAGCGTGTTGAGGTACTTGGAGTTGTTGTTGGTCTGCACCACGGGGTAGTTGATGTTGGTGCCGGGCGCATAGATCCAACCCACAACCTCGGGATTTGTCTGGGCCAGCGCATTGAAGTCGACAATTGGCACGCCACTGGCGTCCTTGTCGCTCACATATTGCTTTTCGATTTTTTGATACGACTCGCTCGCCTGCTTGTAGCCAATCTGCGCGTTGATAAAGATGGCGGCCGCAGCAACGATCAGGCCAATGCCGATGATGATGAGCAAAATGGGAATGACGGAGCGGCGCTTTTTGCGCGGCGGCTCGGTATAGCTCGATGGCGCGGCATGCGCCGAAGAGCGAGGTGACTTCTTGGCCGTACTGTATGACGAAGGACGATATGCAGCCGGCGTATCCTGACGGCGATGCTTCGCCGGCGTCACGGGGCGCGGCGCGCGCGGCTGCTGAGGAGAGGATGTCCGGCCCTGCTGCGGCGCGCGGGCTGCTCCCGACTTGGCTGAATCGGGAATCCGAGAAGCCGAAAAACGCTTTCCCTGATAGTCGGACATGGCTCTCCTTATGCTGCAAATGGACTGGCAGAGCGCTTAGGCGTCAGCCATCTCCTGCTTCATCTTCTCGATAACCTTGCGGTACTCGGGGTCGCAGGCGCCCAGAATCTGCGTGGCGTAAATGGCAGCGTTCTTGGCACCGTTGATGGCCACACAGGCAACGGGCACGCCCGAAGGCATCTGCACCATCGACAGCAGCGAGTCCATACCACCCAGATCGCTCGTCTTCATAGGCACGCCGATGACCGGCAGCGGCGTAAACGCAGCCACGACACCGCCCAGGTGAGCAGCCTTGCCGGCGGCAGCGATAATCACCTTGATGCCGCGGTCGGCAGCGGTCGAGGCCCACTCATGGACCTTCGCCGGCGTGCGGTGTGCGCTTGCAATCACGAGCTCATAGGGCACGCCCAGTGCCTCGAGCTCGGCGGTGCAACCTTCCATAACGCCCAGATCGGACTTGGAGCCCATGATGATCCCGACAACCGGCTTCTGATCTGCCATAAACAAAGACCTCCTGTTGAGAGCGGTGACGCGGCCAACCCGCGACCCTTAACTACTGAGAGTAGTATAGCTGCTCCCGTCCCTGCGGTCTGTGGGTGCTCTGCGGCGGCCCGGTGTTTTCATCTTCACTCCGGTTGCTACGCAAAGTCGTTCAGATGAAAACACCGGGCCGCCGCAGAGCACCTTCGACCTACCGGGGATTGCTATGACGTACGTTGGCTGAAATATTAACGTGGGCTCTGTCGTTCATTCGAACGACAGAGCCCACACTCATTTTCTATTCAGCCCTAGTCATCGCGCAAAGCCCCTTCGGCAGCACACGGTGCAGCCAAGTCACCACAGGCCGGGGCGGAGGGGGCCGAATTTGCCACTGAGCGACTCTGCTTGCAGCCGGAGCGAAGGGGGAAACTCGGCCCCCTCCGCCCCGGCCGACCAGGTCACACTACACCGTGTGCTGCGGCAGGTCCTGCAGGGCGATGACGTCCATGCCCATGTCGTTGGCGCTGCCGTGACCCTGCTGGTCCTCGCGCACGGCCTCGATGGCGCTCACGTACGTGTTGGCGGCAGACATCGCCGTCACGCAGGTCACGCCACGACGGACGGCCTCGGTGCGCAGCAGATAGCCGTCGCCGCGCGAACCCGGGCCGTACGGCGTGTTGATGATTACCGCAATCTTGCCATCGGCGATGAGGTCGCCGATGTTGGGACGCTCGCCGTCGTGCGGGCCGCTGATCTTCTCCACGACTTCGCACGTCACGTTGCCGCCGCGCAGCACGCGCGCCGTGCCCTCGGTGGAGCAGATATCAAAGCCCAGGTAGCGCAGGATACGCGCGACCGAAAGGATGTGGCGCTTGTCTCGGTCGCACACGCTGATGAACACCTTGCCGCAGCTCGGATCGGGCAGCTCGTAGTCAATCGCCAACTGCGTCTTGGCATATGCCTCGGGATAGCTCTTGGCAATACCCATGACCTCACCCGTCGACTTCATCTCGGGCCCCAGGATAACGTCGGCACCGGGGAAACGGCCCCAGGGCATAACGGCTTCCTTCATGCAGAACCAATCGAGCTGACGCTCGTCGCTCGGCAGGCCCAGGCTCGCGATGGAATCGCCCGCCATGATACGCGCCGCGCACTTGGCCAGCGGCACGCCGGTGGCCTTGGAGATAAACGGCACGGTACGGCTGGCACGCGGGTTGGCCTCGATCACGTAGACGGTCTCGCCCTTGATGGCGTACTGCACGTTGACCAGGCCGCGTACTCCCAGCGCCATAGCGATGCGGCGCGTGGTCTCGCGAAGCTTCGCCTGCAGGCTCTCGCTAAAGCTGAACGGCGGAATGCAGGTCGCAGAGTCGCCGGAGTGAATACCGGCCTCCTCGATATGCTCCAGGATGCCGCCGATGTAGACCTCTTCGCCATCGCACAAGGCGTCGACGTCGGACTCGATCGCACCCTCCAGGAAGCGGTCCAGATACACCGGGTAGTCGGGGCTAATGCGCGCAGCCTCGGCCATGTAATCGCGCAGATGCTCGGCATCGTAGGCGATCATCATGCCGCGGCCGCCCAGCACGTAGCTCGGACGCACCAGCAGCGGGTAGCCGATGTGCGCGGCCACGGCTTCGGCCTCCTCAAACGAGGTGGCCTGACCCGCCGGCGGATACATGATGCCCAGCTTGTCGAGCAGGGCGGCGAAGCGCTCGCGGTCCTCGGCAAAGTCGATGGCATCGGGCTTGGTACCCATGATGTTCACGCCGCTCTCCTCGAGCATGCGCGCCAGCTTAAGCGGAGTCTGGCCGCCGAGCGTCACCACGACGCCGTCGGGTCGCTCAACATCGATGACATCCATGACGTCCTCGTAGGTGAGCGGCTCAAAGTACAGGCGGTCGGACGTGTCGTAGTCAGTCGAGACGGTCTCGGGGTTGCAGTTGACCATGATGGTCTCGAAGCCGCGGGCCGCCAGCGCGTAGCTCGCGTGCACGCAGCAGTAATCGAACTCGATACCCTGGCCAATGCGGTTGGGGCCGGCGCCCAAGATCATCGCCTTGGGCTTGTCCGCCGGCGTGGTCTCGTCGGGAGCCACGCATTTCTTGGCATCCGGGCTCGTGCGGTAGATGTTCTCGTACGTCTTGTAGTGGTACTCCGTGGCGCTCGAGAACTCCGCAGCGCAGGTATCGACCGTCTTCATGCTGGGAACCACACCCAGACCCTTGCGATAGGCGCGCACAAAGCGCTCGTCCGAGCCGGTCAGCGCGGCAATCTCGGCGTCGCTCGTGCCGTACTGCTTGAGCAGGCGCATCGCGTCGGCGTCAATATCCTCCACACGCAGGCCGCGGATGCTCTCCTGAACCTGCACCATGTCGTTGATGCGGTTGAGGTACCACGGATCGATACCGCAGATGGCATGGATACGCGCGACATCCCAGCCACGGCGCAGGGCCTCGACCACAAAGAAGATGCGGTGCTCGGTCGGGGTTGCCACGGCTTGAGCGAGCTCATCGTCGCTCAGCTTGTCGGCACCCTCCTTGCCACCGGCGCAGATACCCTGGTGACCGTCCTCCAGCGAACGCATGGCCTTGCCGAAGGCCTCCTCAAAGGTGCGGCCGATCGCCATAATCTCGCCCACGGCCTTCATGCGCGTGGTGAGTGTGGGGTCGGTACCCTTGAACTTCTCGAAGGCAAAGCGCGGCACCTTGACCACGCAGTAGTCAATCGTGGGCTCAAAGCAGGCAGGCGTTGCCTTGGTAATGTCGTTGACGATCTCGTCGAGCGTGTAGCCCACGGCAAGGCGAGCGGCAGCCTTAGCGATGGGGAAACCCGTGGCCTTGGAGGCTAGCGCGGACGAACGGCTCACGCGCGGGTTCATTTCGATGACGATCAAGCGACCGGTGCTGGGGTTCACGGCAAACTGCACGTTGGAGCCACCGGTCTCGACGCCGATCTTCTCCAGAATGGCGAGCGAGGCCACGCGCATGCGCTGATACTCAAGGTCGGAGAGGGTCTGCGCCGGCGCCACGGTGATGGAGTCGCCGGTGTGCACGCCCATGGGGTCGAGATTCTCGATGGAGCACACGATGATGCCGTTGCCGGCGTGGTCACGCATGACCTCCATCTCATACTCTTTCCAGCCCTCGATGGACTCCTCGACCAGCACCTCGTGGGCGGGCGAGAGCTCCAGGCCCTGGCTCACGATGGAGACGAGCTCCTCGTGGGTGTGAGCGATGCCGCCGCCGGCGCCGCCGAGGGTAAAGCTCGGGCGCAGTACGCAGGGATAGCCCACGCGCTCGGCGATAGCCTCGGCGTCGGCCACGCTGTAGGCATAGCCCGAGCGTGCGACCTCCAGGCCAATCTCGGCCATGGCCTCGTTAAAGAGCTTGCGGTCCTCGCCGCGCTCGATGGCGGCCAGGTCGCAGCCGATCATCTCGACGCCGTACTTGTCCAGTGTGCCGTCTTTCGCCAGCTCGACGGCGGCGTTCAGACCGGTCTGGCCGCCCAGCGTGGGCAGCAGCGCGTCCGGGCGCTCTTTCTTGATTACGCGCTCGATAAACTCAGCGGTGATGGGCTCGACATAGGTGCGGTCGGCAAGACCCGGGTCGGTCATGATGGTCGCCGGGTTGGAGTTGACCAGGATGACCTCAAAGCCATCCTCCTTGAGCACCTTGCAGGCCTGGGCGCCGGAGTAGTCAAACTCACAGGCCTGGCCAATAACGATGGGGCCCGAACCAATGACGAGGATGCGCTTGATGTCAGTACGTTTCGGCATGTTAGTTCTCCTCGGTCTCGGTCGCGGCGGTCTCGGCGAAATTCCAGCCGGCAAGGCGGTCCTTCGCGGTGTCGATGTCCAGGTAGTTCTCCTCGCCGTCCATGAGTCGCGTAAAGGCGGTAAAGAGATAGTGGGCATCGGTGGGGCCGGGCGAGGCCTCGGGGTGGTACTGGACCGAGAAACACGGGGCGTCGAGCAGCTGGATGCCCTCGGCGGTGCCGTCGTTGAGGTTCACGTGCGTCAGGCGAATGCGGCCGAAGCGCTCGTTCATCACGACTGGCGCGATGCCGCGACGTACCCAGGCGCGCAGGTCGCCATCGGCCGCATGCTCGGTCTCGCCGCCGGAAAGCTCCGGGATCAGTTTGCCCAGACTGGGGAACAGCAGGCCAAAGCCGTGGTTTTGCGCGGTGATCTCCACGCGACGGCTCACCAGGTTCATAACCGGCTGGTTACCGCCACGGTGACCGAATTTAAGTTTTTCCATTTGGGCGCCGCACGCCAAGCTGATCATCTGGTGACCAAGGCAAATGCCAAAGACCGGCACCTTGCCGATCAGCTGCTGCACCTGCTCGTAGGTCTCCACCACGGCATCGGGGTCGCCGGGGCCGTTGGATAAAAAGACGCCGTCGGGATTCATGTCGAGCACCTCACTCGCGGGCGTATCCCACGGCACGACAGTAAGGTCGCAGCCGGCGCGGACGAGGCCCTCCAGAATGCCGCGCTTGACGCCGCAGTCGTAGGCGACCACTTTGTGGCGGGCAGGAGCGGCAGGGGCAAGCGCAAAGCCATGCGTAGCAGGCAGGTCGCACGCGGCAAAAGCGTGGGGCTCAGGGCAGCTCACGGTCTTGACCAGATTCTCGCCAACCAGCGTCGGCGCTGCGGCCAGACGATCGGCAAGCTCGGCGACGTCAAAGATTTCCGTCGAGATAATACCCATCTTGGAGCCGTTGTCGCGCAGGTGGCGCACCAGGGCTCGGGTGTCGATGCCCTCGATAGCGACGATGCCGTGGGCACGCAGGTATTCCGGCACGCTGACGGCCGAGCGCCAGTTGGAAGGCGTGGCGCACATGTCGCGGACGATCATGCCGCGCATAGCCGGAGCGCTCGCGGGACGGGTAGCATCACCGGGGAAGGCCGACTGGACGTCGGTCTCGTCGATGCCGTAGTTACCGATCTGCGGATAGGTCATGGTTACGATTTGGCCGGCATAGCTCGGGTCGGTCATGACCTCAAAGTAGCCCTCAAGCGAGGTGTTGAAGCAGACCTCGCCGGTCGCAGTGCCCTCGGCACCGCATGCACGGCCATAAAAAATGGTCCCATCCTCAAGGTACAGGATGCAGGGACCGCAGGTGCCCTTGCTGGTTTTGGCCAGCATGCGCTGGCAAAGCTCGCTGGGCGCGAAGGTGCGGGCAGCAGTGCCCGCAGTATGGTTATTCGCCATAATTCTCCTTCCCGGTCTCTCCGGACCGGCTTAAAGGTTGGTAGTTAGGCCTTGCGGTATTTTAACCGCAAGTATGCGCCATGGCGTTAATTTCATCGAAATGTTTACGAAATGATAATTATGACTTTCCATGCATAATGATTTTTCTGAGACGGGGATTAAAAAATCATTCTGTCATGTAAGCAGTTGGTGAGTAGTCAATTTGGGACGGGGCTATTTTAGCTACCCCGGCTGTTGGCACGCCGGTTAGGTTAATCGACAGCGTGGGTAGCTAAAATAGCCCCGTCCCAAATTGACTACTCAGCGACAAGGCTCCGTTCTCAGGATGATTTTTTATTCCCCGTCCCAGAAAAATCATCCCGCGTGGGCTTGTAACTCACGCGGGATGATGGCGTCTTATTTATCCTGCTCAAGCAGATCGGACGGCGTGCGGTCGGGCTTGCCACCGCGGAAGATCTCGCGACCGTGCAGGCGATGTTCCAAGTCGCGCTCGGCCTTTTCTTCCGTAATCTTGGTCTGGCTTACCGCCGGGTCCTCAATCAGTGACGACACCGAGTTCACCTGCTTTTGGATGCGCTCGGCAATCGTGTCGTCCATGCTCACGATACGCATCTTCCAGTCGATACTCGTGGCATTTGACGAGCTCTTGGTCCACACGAACGTCAGAATGGCGCTCTGATGGCCCTGTGCGGGAAACATGCCAAAGAAAGAGTCGTGCTGGATCTTGCTGTCCTCGTCGATATAGGCGTGCACGTTATACACCACGCGGTCGATCTTATCGTTGAGCAACGCGTTGGTCGCAAGCGCCGCGGCCTGAATCTGCCCGTTGGACAGCAGCTCAAGCTCGTTGGCAGACGACGTGTCCAACACCGTCACCTCTACCGTACCCGTGCGCTCGTCCGCCTCGTCGACACTAAAGTCGAGCGGGAACTGCGTAAAGCCGTTACCCCACTCAAGGCCGCCCTTCAGTGCCGTGGAAACCGTATCCACCGAAACGCTCTCGGACAGATTGGCGGTATTCAGACGGCGCATCACGCCGTAGCCAATCTGCATGCCCACGATCAACACCAGAATGCCGATAACTACGGCCATAGCGGTCTTCGTAATGGTATGGCTCACCTGCGAGCCCGAAGGATCGTCCTCGGACAGTGGGTCAATCTGCTTTGTCTGGCTTGCGCGATCTTCGCTGCGAAGCTGCGCCAGCGCCGCCTTGTCGCCGCGCTTGGCCGCAGCCTCTTTTTCGCGCATGCGCTCGGTGCGCTTTTTGGCAAGCGTCGGATCCAAAACGCCGGATGCGTCGATCTCGGAGAATAACTCCGTCACTTCTTCCGGAGTCAAAGGGTTCTTCTCAGCCATATACTTCCTGTCATATCAATCAGTCGAGCTCGTGCGCACGCGCACCTTCGAACTGCATTCGATAGTAACGGGCATAGGTGCCGCCACGGGCGAGAAGCTGCTCGTGCGTACCACGTTCCACAACGCGACCATGCTCGACGGTCGCAATCTCGTCGGCATGTTTAATGGTCGAGAGACGGTGGGCGATGATGATCGTGGTGCGACCGCGCGCCAGACGCTCGAGCGACTCCTGCACCGCCTCCTCGCTCTCGTTATCCAAGGCGCTCGTCGCCTCGTCCAGGATCAAGATCTTGGGGTTCTTGAGAAACACGCGCGCAATGGCTACACGCTGCTTCTGGCCGCCCGAAAGACGGCTGCCGCGCTCGCCCACGACCGTGTCATAGCCCTGCGGCAGCGACTCGATAAAGGCATCGATATTGGCGCGGCGGGCGGCCTCGGCGACCTCTTCTGCCGTGGCGCCTGGCTTGCCGTAGGCGATATTCTCGCCAATCGTACCGTCAAACAGATAGACATCCTGCTGCACCAGGCCAATGGCGCGGCGCAGACTCTGTTGCGTCACGTCACGCACGTCTTGGCCGTCAATGCTGACGGATCCAGCAGCCACGTCATAAAAGCGCGGCAGCAGCGAACACGTTGTGGACTTGCCACCGCCCGAGGGGCCAACCAGGGCAATGGTCTGTCCGGGCTTGATGGACAGATTCATATGGTCGATCACGGGACGAGCCTCTTCGCCGCCGCCCAGCTCAACATCCTCATAGCTAAAGCACACGTCGCGATATTCAACCGCGCCAGCCGTCACCTGCAGGTCCGTGGCACCCGGCTTATCCTGAATATCCGGCGCGGTCGAAAGTACCTCGTCCATGCGCTTAAAGCCGGCGATGGCCTTCTGATACGTCTCAGCCGAGTTCACAAGCGTCTCGAGCGGGGTGCAGAACAGCGAAATATAGAGTGCAAAGGTCGCCATATCGACCGCCTGCAGCTGACCCTGGGCAACGAGCCAACCACCCAGCAGCACCACGATCACGTACAACACGCCCGAGAGCAGGCCATACGTCGCTGTGTAGACGCCCATGGCGTGATACATATTCTCCTTGGACGAAAGATAGCGGTCGTTAGAGGCGCGAAACTTAGAGCGCTCGGTCTCCTCATTGGCAAAGCTCTTGACCACGCGCATGCCCGCCAGCGAATCCTGCAGCTGCGCATTGATACCGCTGATTTTTTTGCGATTGTCGCTAAAGACCTCGCGCATGCGCAAGTTCTGCCAAAACATGATGACCGCAAACACTGCCGTCACCACGGCCATGGCAAGCGCCAGCACCGGGGCGATGGTAAAGAGGATCACAAACGAGCCAATAATCTCGATACCGCAGATGATGATCCACTCGGGTACGTGATGCGCTGCCTCACAGATATCAAATAGGTCGTTGACCACGCGGCTCATCATGTCACCCGAGCTGTTGCGATCGAAGTACGCAAAGCTAAAGCGCTCGTACTGATCGAACAGGTCCTCGCGCATCTTGGACTCCATGCGCGCGCCCATCACGTGGCCCCAATAGCTCACAAAGTAGCGGCAGGCGCAACGGATGGCATACATCAGTACCAGGCCGACCGCGATCATACCGAGCGCCTGCATAATAGCAGCCTGACCCTGGGTAAAGAGCCCGCCGGTCAGATTGCGCAGAATGATAGGAAACGCCAGGTCAATGGCGGCAAGCACCAGGGCGCAAACAGTATCGGCAACAAAAAGCCCCATCTGGGGCTTGTAGTAAGAAAGAAACCTCTTCAGCATAATCACCTTACGCGGTTTTACCAAACCGCGTTTCGTCTCGACGCTGCAAGTGCTCCATTTGGACAATCTGGCCTTCAATCGTCGGTCGCGTATATCCATACGCTTCCCTCCTCTTTTAGGCCACCTTGTCTCAAATGGAGCACTTTCGCTGACTTACACAAACCTGCGGGATCATTCCCGCTCGTTAAAGTTCGGCCCCGCCTAGTCGGTGCGCGATGCTATCGCAGGCCAAGGCGCCCACGACGGTCTTGGCATCTTCGATCTTACCGTCGAGCACGGCGTCGATCAGCTCGTGCAGCGGCACCAGATCCACGTTGACGAACTCGTCATCATCGGGGTTGGGCGCATCAAACTCGAGCTTGGTGGCCAGGTAGATGTGAATGATCTCGTCGCAGAAGCCGCAGGACGTGACAATCGACGTCAAAAAGCGAATGCGACCGGCCCTAAAGCCCGTCTCCTCATGCAGCTCGCGCTTGGCGCAATCGAGCGGGTCCTCGCCTGGGTCGAGCTTGCCGGCGGGAACCTCGACCGTCACGCGGTCGATGGCGGTGCGGTACTGACGCACCAGTACGATCTTGCCGCTCTCGGTCAGTGCCACAACGGCCGCCGCACCCGGATGGCGAACGATATCGCGGGCGCTACGGCGACCGTTGGGCAGTTCAACCTCAAGACGGTGGACGTCGAGGATCTTGCCCTTCCAGGCGCACTCCTCCGAAAGAATCTTCTCGTGCAGCTCGGCATCGTGCGGGTCGTCGTCGCCCAGCACCAGCGCCGGCTCGTCAGCGACCTCGCCACCAGGCTCGCCTTCGGCGTGCCCATACATGCGGCTGTCCTCTTCGACGATCTGCGCGTCCACGAGCTCTTCGTTCTTCTCGTCCATCCGTCTCATCCCTCTCGGACTTTAGGCATCCCAGGCGTCGCGGCCACGCAGCGCGCGCAGGCCGATGTCATGACGCAGGGTCTTGCCCTCAAAATCAATCTTCTCGCAGGCCTCGTAGGCAAGGTTGCGAGCGTTCTCGAACGTGTCGCCCAGCGCGGTCACGGCAAGCACTCGGCCGCCGTTGGTCACGAGCTGACCGTCCACCACGGCAGTGCCGGCATGATACACGGTCACGTTCTCCATGGCCTCGGCGTCGGCGATGCCGGTGATGACTTTGCCCTTCTCGTAGCTGCCGGGATAGCCCGCGCTCGTCAGGACAACAGCCACGGCCCACTCGTCACGCCAGTCGAGCTCAATCTGATCAAGCTCGCAGTTGGCGCAGGCGAGCATAACCTCGACCAGGTCGTTCTTGAGGCGCGGCAGCACGACCTGCGTCTCGGGATCGCCGAAGCGGGCGTTGAACTCCAGCACCTTGGGGCCGGCGGGGGTAAGCATAAAGCCGCCGTACAGGCAGCCGCGGTAGTCGATGCCCTCGGCGGCGAGCTCGGCCACGGTCTGCTCCATGACCTTCACCATGGTGGCGTGCTCCTCGTCGGTCACGATGGGCACCGGGCTGTAGACGCCCATGCCGCCGGTGTTGGGGCCAAGGTCGCCCTCGAGCGCACGCTTGTGGTCCTGCGAGGTGGCCATGGGGCGCACGGTCTTGCCGTCGGTAAAGGCCAGCAGCGAGCACTCGGGGCCGGTCAGCATCTCCTCGATGACCACGGTATTGCCGGCATCGCCGAAGGTGCCGCCAAAGCACTCGCGCACGGCCTCCTCGGCCTGCTCGAGCTCGGTCGCCACGATGACGCCCTTGCCTGCGGCCAGGCCGTCAGCCTTCACGACCAGCGGTGCGCCCTGCTCGCGCACGTAGTCAAGAGCCGAAGCCTCGTCAGTAAACGAGCCGTAGGCGGCCGTCGGAATGCCGGCACGCTCCATGAGCTGCTTGGAGAATAGCTTGGAGCCCTCCATCTGAGCGCCCTCGGCACCCGGGCCAAAGCAGGGAATGCCCGCCGCGCGCACGGCATCGGCAACGCCCGCCACGAGCGGAGCCTCGGGGCCAATCACCACGAGTCCGCATCCGTGGCTCTGGGCAAACGCCGCCACGGCCGCAGGATCGCAATCGTCGAGAACCACGTTCTCGCCGCAGCTCGCGGTGCCGCCGTTACCCGGCGCAATGTAGAGCTTGCCGGCGCGCGGTGATGCAGCGAGCTTAGCTGCCAAAGCATGCTCGCGGCCGCCGCTGCCCAACAACAGGATGTCGATGGTTTGAGTGTCCGCCTTCAAGGGTGCCTCCTCTATGGATGAACGGCCCGCTCCGCGCGAGCCCTTTGCAAGCAAATATACCCCTCGGCCGCCCGTCCGGGCTGCAAAGGGGTATATCGCAATAACCGAATAGTGCCGATTACTTCCAGAATCGGTTGATGATCTGCTCGCGACCGGCGCCGACGCCAATGAACGTCACGCGGGTGTGTGCCAGATCCTCGATAAATGCCACGTAGTCCTGAGCCTCCTGCGGCAGCTCCTCAAAGCTGCGGCAACCGGTGATGTCGCACTTCCAGCCCGGGAGCTCCTCGTAGATGGGCTTGGCGTGCTCAAAACGAACCTGATGCTCGGGCACGCTCGTGTAACGCTCGCCGTCGACGTCGTAGGCAACGCACACCTTGATGGTTTCGAAGGCCGAAAGCACGTCGAGCTTGGTCATGGCGATATCGGTGAGGCCGTTGACACGCGAGGCGTAGTTGGCGATGGGACCATCGAACCAACCGCAGCGACGGCGACGGCCGGTGGTCACGCCGTACTCATAGCCCTCCTCGGTCAGCGTATGGCCGGCCTCGGACTCATAGGAGAGCTCGGTGGGCATGGGGCCCGAACCGACGCGGGTGATATAGGCCTTCATGACGCCCAGCACGCGGTCGACATTCTTCATACCGACGCCAGAGCCGGTAATGGCGCCGCCGGCGGTGCAGTTGGAAGACGTCACGTACGGATAGGTGCCGTGGTCAATGTCGAGCAGCGTTGCCTGGGCGCCCTCGAACAGCAGGTCCTTGCCCTCGTCGATCATGTTGTTGAGCAGCAGGCTCGTCTCGGTGATGTGGGGACGCAGGCGCTCGGCCATGGGCAGGTACTCGTCGCAGATCTGGTCCACGGTGTAGGTGGGCAGGTGGTAGATGAGCTCCAGCTCGGGATTCACGCGGGCAAGAGCGGTCTCCAGCTTGTCGCGGAACAGCGCCTCGTCCAGCATGTCCTGCATGCGCAGGCCGATGCGGGCCATCTTGTCCTGGTAGCACGGACCGATGCCGCGCTTGGTGGTACCGATGTTCTTCTTGCCGAGCTTCTGCTCAAAAGCACCATCCAGATCGATGTGGTACGGCATGATGATGTGCGCGTTGCCACTGATCTTGAGGTTCTTAGTGGTGATGCCGTCGGCCTCGAACATGTCAATCTCCTCAAGGACAACCTTGGGGTTGACAACGCAGCCGTTACCGATCACCGACATATGGTCGGAATACATGATGCCGGAGGGCACCTGGTGCAGGCCGTACTTCTTGCCGTTGACGACGATGGTGTGGCCGGCGTTATTACCGCCCGAATAGCGCACGACGGCATCGAAGTCGCCGGCGACCAGGTCGCAGATCTTACCCTTGCCCTCATCGCCCCACTGGGCACCGACCAAAACGGTTGACGGCATGTTTACTCCTTACATTCATGGACTGTCTACGCGCCACGTTGGCACGCAGAAGCACAAAACATTCCCAGTATACCCGTGCAACGGGCGCCTGTCCTACTCCTCGGTATGCGCCCCATCAAGCTCATAGAACTTGGTGGATGCCGGCAGGAACATCAGGTCGACGTCACCGATCGGGCCCGAACGGTTCTTGGCCACGACGATACGCGTAACGCCCTCGTCTGGTCGATCGTCACGCGAGGCCTCGGCCTCATCGGCGGAGCGGTCCAAGAACATAACGATGTCGGCGTCCTGCTCGATGGAGCCCGATTCACGCAGGTCGGACAGCTGCGGGCGTTTGCCGGTACGGGACTCGACCTGACGCGACAGCTGCGACAGCGCAATGAGCGGGATCTTAAGCTCCTTGGCCATGATCTTTAAACCACGCGACATCTCGGAGACCTCGACGGTACGGCTCTCGGAGCGACGTCCCGGCGGAGGACTCACCAGCTGCAGGTAGTCCAGGATGATGATGGCCTTCTCCTTATTGTGGAGCATGCGGCGACTCTTGGCGCGAATCTCGGTCACCGTGGTGCCGGGCGTATCGTCAATCAGAATGTCGAGCTTAGACAAGGTCTGCGTGGCCTCGTTGATGTTGGCCCACTGTTCGGGACTAATGCGGCCCGTACGGAAGTCGCTGATTGAAATCATGGCGTAGGCGCAAATCAGGCGCTGGGCAATTTCCTTGCCCGACATCTCCAGCGAAAAGAAGCCGACGGTATAGCCCGCAGCGGCGGCATTCAGCGCCAAGTTCAGAGCAAACGACGTCTTACCCACGGCAGGGCGGGCGCCGATAATGATGAGCTGGCCCTCGCGGAAACCCATGAGCATGCGGTCGAGTGACGGGAAGCCGGTGGGCACGCCCGCGGCCTGTCCGCCGGCCTTACACACTTCCTCGGCCTCGTTATAGGCCTCGACCATAAACTCGGTCAGTGTCTTATAGCTCGACTTGACCTCGCGCGCCGTGACCTTGAGCAGCTTGCTCTCGGCCAGCTCCACGACCTCTTTGGTGTCGGTGGGGGCGTTATAGGCCAGCGCGTTGATCTCGTTGGTGGCACCGATCAGCTCGCGCAGCATCGAGTCGCGACGGACGATGGCGGCATGGTGCTGCCAGTTCACGAGCGACAGGGTCTGACCCATCAGCTCCAAAATGTAGGCCTCGCCGCCCACGGCATCAAGCTTGTTGATGCTGCGCAGGTAATCGATCAGCGAGATAGAGTCGATGGGAATGCGGCTGTTGTACATATCGACCATCGCGGTGTAGATGGTCTTATGAATGGGCCGGTAGAAGTCATCGGGCTGCAGCTCGACCTGGGCCTCCTCGACCACCTCGGGCGACAGCAGCATGGCGGCCAGTACATTGGCCTCTGCATCTTGGTTTTGAGGGAGACCCAACTTGGAGCCACGGTCCTCGACCGTCAGCCCCATCTCCCTTTCGTCATATGCCATGAGCATCCTCATTCATATCGCTTGCGAGCATCCATAGTATCAGCCACGGTCCCAAAACGGGCCGCGCCCCGGCAATCATCACCGAACGAAACGGATGAACGGTCCTGTATATAAGACTTCGACGCAACGTTCACCATGACACTCACTCAGCGCAAAAAACAAAAGGGCGCCCTGGTTTCCCAGAGCGCCCTTCTTAGAACAAGATTGTTGCGTTGCAGCAAATGCTACTCGGCAGCAGCCTCAGTCTCGACCTCGGCGGTCTCGGCCTCGGCGACCTCAGCGGCCTCCTCGACCTCAGCCTCGGCAGCGAGCTCCTCGGCGGTAACGCCGACGAGAACGACAACCTCGGCCTTGATCTCGCGGTACAGCGAGATGGCAACGGTGTGGGCACCGGCAACCTTGATGGGCTTACCGAGCTCGACGCGCTTGCGGTCGATGTCCATACCGAGCTGAGCCTTGATGGCGTCAGCGATCATAGCGGCGGTAACGGAGCCAAAGAGGATGCCCTCGTCGCCGACCTTGACGTCAACGGTGACCGTCTTGCCCTCGAAGGCAGCCTTGGTCTCGTTGGCGGTAGCCAGACGGACGGCCTCGCGCTTGGCGATGTTGTTGCGACGCTCGTCAAGCTGCTTGAGGTTGCCCTTGGTGGCGGCAACAGCGAGCTTCTTGGGGAACAGGAAGTTCTCAGCGTAACCCTGAGCGACCTCTACGACGTCACCCTCGCCGCCCTTGCCCTTGATCTCATCGAGAAGAATAACCTTCATGATGCGTCTCCCTTCTTAGCCGCGGTCGCGGTTGCCACGAGAGGAAACCACGGGGACGGTGTACGGCAGGAGAGCCATCTCGCGGGCGCGCTTGATGGCGTTGGCGATGTCATGCTGATGCTGCGTGCAAGCGCCAGTGACGCGACGGGGCTTGATCTTGCCACGGTCGGTCATGTACTTACGGAGAAGCTGAGTGTCCTTATAGTCGATGAACTCAGTGTTCTCCTTGCAGAACTGGCAGTACTTACGACGCGGCTGACGTGCAGAAAAATCATTAGCCATGTCAAAATACCTTTCATTTGGCAACTTCGGCGAACCGAAGCCGCCTCTCACTCAAAAATAGGTGAACAACCCTTAGAACGGGATGTCCTCATCGTAGACGTCGACCGCGGGCGGCGTGGCCACCGGTGCGGCAGGACGTGCTGCGGGCGCGGGGGCTGCGGGGGCGTAGCCGCCCTGATCGTAGCCACCCTGGCCACCACGGGAGCTCATAAACTCGATCTCATCGACGATGACCTCAAGCTTGCTCCGGCGCTGGCCGTCGCGCTCCCAAGAGCTGTAGCGCAGCTTGCCCTCGATCGCGACCTTGTTTCCCTTTGCCAGGAAACGGCTCACGGCCTCGGCGCGGGTGCCGAACATGGTGCAGTCGACAAAGTTGGGATAGTCCTCCCACTCGCCAGTCTGCGCGTTGCGGCGACGATCGTTCACGGCGACGCCAAAGGACAGAACCTGGGTTCCGCCGGCGGTGGCGCGCAGCTCGGGATCGCGGGTGAGGTTACCGGTGATGTTCACTCGATTGATGCTCATAACTCACTACTTCCTCTTGGGGCACAAGCCCAGTCCAAAACGACAGTCTTACTCCTGGTCGTCGCGACGGACGATCATGTGGCGGACCACAGCGTCGGTGATGCGCAGGACGCGATCAAGCTCGGCGATCTGGGTAGGATCTGCGTGGAAGTTGATGAGGGTGTAGTCACCATCGGTGAGGTCGTTGATCTCGTAGGCGAGCTTGCGCTTGCCCCACTCGTCAACGGAGTCGACCTTGCCAGCGCCCTCAGCGATCGTGGTATCGATACGCTTCATAACAGCGAGACGAGTCTCGGGGTCGAGCGACGGGTCAACAAAGAACAGCAGTTCATAAGCCTTCATATTGTCACCTCCTCTGGGCAAATGTGGCTTCAGGTCGTGAAGGTGCGCCTGAAGCAGGAAAAGACTTGGTAATAATATCTTTCAACCTCCTAGGCTGCAAGAATATGCAGCTACAACCTCATGACCTCCACATATGTCCATACTCGCACGACGTTTCATGCGCATTCCAACCAAATGCTGACCAAAAGCTTGACAGATCTGTGGACAAGATACGGTGCCGCGGGGACAAGCTGAGCCAAGCCACAGGTCAACGGACACAAGGCTGTGGTCGCAAAATGCATACCAGTGGTCCACAGCACCACCCAAAGATTTTTAAATTCATTGCCAAGTCGCTTATGAATACCCCTTTTGAACAATTGAGTTGATCAACCACGCTGGTCGGAAGCCGTTTTTTGGCACCTCAAACCCCACTGCAACGCCAAGCGCGGCCAAGCGTTTTAAAAAATGCCAACTTTTCTGTTTGCACTTTGCAATTCCTCGTGTATACTGACTTTCGCATTTAACGGAGAGTTGTCCGAGTGGCCGAAGGAGCACGATTGGAAATCGTGTAGGCGTCAAAAGCGTCTCCAGGGTTCAAATCCCTGACTCTCCGCCAGTTAATTCCAAAGCAGGCCTTCGAGCCTGCTTTGTTTTTACCCCACGCGGAGGGGTGGCAGAGTGGTTGAATGCGGCGGTCTCGAAAACCGTTTGGCCTGTATAAGGTCACGAGGGTTCGAATCCCTCCTCCTCCGCCATTTTGGTTGAGAAAGCTCCCGAGAATGGGAGCTTTTTTGTTTTGAGTCCCCAACAAGCAAATACGGCGGAGGAGGAGGGATTCGAACCCGCCAGGGCGCGGAGCGTAAAGAAAACGCGCCCGTGGCGCGTTTTTAGCGCAGCGCGGTCGGCGCAAGCCGACCGGATAAATTTTGAGCGGAGCTCAAAATTTGGACATCCCTCCTATTCGACCACGCCCCCATCGCGTTCAGCATCAACCCGGATCCCCTAACATGGAACCTATGACCGTACCCAGTCCCGACCGTTTGCCGAGCAATAGGGTCGCAATCGGCGCCGAACATGTACTATGTACGGGCATTGTCTAAACCCGTAACTCAAAGGACCCCATCTTGCCCGTTGCCGCCGCTATGATCGTTACCGCACACGCCTCGGATGCCATGGTTGCCATCCCGTTTTGGCTCGAGATGTTCGCCGTCGTCGCGGCATCGATCTCGGGCGTGTTGGTCGCACGCGAGCACAAACTCGACCTGGTGGGCGCCGTCGCGCTCGCCGTGGTCTGTGGACTGGGCGGCGGTCTTTTGCGCGATATGACGCTGCAGGTGGGCAACGTCTACATCCTCAACCAACCGATGGCGCTCCCGCTCTCCATCGCCACCGCGGCCATCATCTACATCTTCCCGGCAATCGTCGACAAGCCCGAAAAGCTCATTCCCCTGCTTGATATCATCTCGGTGGGTATTTATGCGGCAACCGGCGCAGACAAGGCGCTGGTCTACGGCTTTGCGCCGGCGGTGTGCATCATGATGGGCTTTTTTACCGCGGTGGGCGGCGGCATGCTGCGAGATGGTTTTATGGGTGTGGTGCCGGGTATCTTCCAGCGCACCAACTTCTATGCCATCGCGGCCATCGCCGGATCGGCAAGCTATGTTTGCCTTGTCATGAGCGGCTTGGTCAGCAATGTCGTCGCACTGGTCGTTTGCGTCGTGGTGACCATGGGACTACGCTGGCTGTCGCTGCGCTTTGATATCAAAAGCCCCACCGAGGATGACATCGCACGCTGTTTGCACCGCAAAAAGTAGGTGGCGCGGGCTCATCCTTCGAAATGCAACCGAGAGGTTCTTTTAGAGCGCCCACGCGTTGGGTACCCTGTTAGGTGCATGTCGAGCATCTGACGAAGGATTCACTATGCCCTGTAATCAATTCCCGTCGACCCAGCGCCGTAAAGCGTGGGGCCGCATCACGATCTTATTCGCGCTCATCGCTCTAGCGGTCACCGCGCTTCCCACGGCGTCGTTCGCCGGCACGGACACCGCAGGCAACGTACTTGCGACCGACAATGACGCCAATTCGTCCGGCGTCGAAGGTGACCTGTACTGGGCAGGTCAGGCCCTCAACTTGGACGATGCGTCCATCGGCCGCGACATAATTGCAGCAGGCGAGAGCCTCTCCATCCGCGACTGCACGGTGGGCGGCGCCGTCCGCTTGGCGGCACGCACTATCGATATCGCCAAGACCACGGTTGATGGCAGCGTCACGGTCGTCGGTCAGCACGTTGTGCTCAATTCCGACAGCACCGCCAACTGTTTTTACGCGATAGGCGAGACGGTTGCCCTGCGCGGCTCTACCAAGTCGGCAGCGCTTGCGGGCGACACGGTGACCATCGATGGCACCGTCGAGGGCGATGTCGAGGTTTGGGCCGACAAGCTCATCCTGGGCAAGAACGCCCACATCACCGGCACCGTGAACGCGCACGTCTCCGAGGACCCCGAGCGTGCCGCAGGAGCCGAGGTAGGCACGCTCAAGATCGACCGCACCGAGAACGAGGATACTTCCACCGTTAACGATGTCATCGGCGGTATCGTCGCCGCGGCACTCTCGACCTGCTTTGTCGCTCTGCTGCTCGAGCTCGTCTTTCCGCGCGCGACCGCCAGCGCCGCCGGCATGCTCCACCAGCGCCCCATGCCCCTGTGGGTGAGCGGTCTTCTGGGCACGATTGCTATCGTCCCCGCCGTCCTACTGCTAATTATCTCTATCGCTGGTCTGTCGCTTGCCGGAGCCCTCTTGTGCGGCGTTATCGGCATCGCGTTGGTGTCGAGTGCCTTTGCGGGGTGCGCGATCTCCCGCATGGTCGGACACAACCAAAACCGCTACGCCATGGCAGCCGTGGGCGGCGTAATCGCAGGCGCCCTCACGGGGCTTCCCCTCGTAGGTGACTTCATCAGCGGCGTAGCCTTTGTCTTTATG
The DNA here is from genome assembly GCA_902496775.1 of uncultured Collinsella sp. Classification (GTDB taxonomy): domain Bacteria; phylum Actinomycetota; class Coriobacteriia; order Coriobacteriales; family Coriobacteriaceae; genus Collinsella. Next base: position 155 of record CABVCF010000011.1, on the reverse strand, counting down.
CTCGGCTACGTTATCCAGATCATCTGGCGCAACGCCCACCTCAAGCCGCAGCAGCCGGCTAACATGCCAGGACTCCCCACCGCTTAGCCACCAACCACCACAAAGGTGCCAGGTTACTTTGCACCAACAAACGAAGCGGGGCACTCGGTCATGTC
>CABVCF010000010.1 GCA_902496775.1 uncultured Collinsella sp. | reverse complement strand
GCGGGACGATATAGGCGGGTGCGCCGGGGACTACGTTGACGCTGCTTGTCTCGCCCGGGTGCCGTGGGCCAGGGAGGGGCGTCTTCGCTGATAATTGCTTTGTTGGAAGAGCTGCTTTTATTGCGGCTCTTTCTTTGGTTTTGGGTATATTTGTTCTTGTTGAAATGTTATTGCGGATGGGCTGGTGACTTGGCTTTCCGCTGTTGTTTGTAGCCGTCTCGGCTTTGGTTGAGGGGAGACGTCCTTTATGCGTATTGTGTTTATGGGTACGCCTGATTTTGCTGTGCCTTCGCTGACTTCGCTTGTTGAGGCTGGCAATGAAATTGTGCTGGTTATTACTCGTCCTGATGCTGTTCGTGGGCGTGGTAAGAAGCTGGAGCCTTCCCCTGTTAAGGCTAAGGCGCTTGAGCTTGGTCTGCCCGTTGTTGAGGCCAATCGTATGACGCCTGAGGTTGTTAAGGCGCTTCAGTCTGCCTATGCTGACATTTTCTGCGTGGCTGCTTATGGCTGCATTTTGCCTGATGAGGTGCTGCATATGGCGCCGCTCGGCATTGTTAATGTTCATGCGTCCTTGCTGCCTCATTGGCGTGGGGCTGCTCCTATTCAGCGTGCGATTCTCGCTGGTGATGAGGTTGCTGGCGTTTCTATCATGCGCATTGGACATGGCGTGGATACTGGTGCTTATTGTGCTCAGGTTTCCACGTCCGTTGCCGGTAAGCATGCCGAGGCGCTCACGATGGAGCTTGGTGAGCTTGGCGGCAAACTGCTTGCCGATACGCTTCCTTCTCTTGCCGATGGCACCGCCGTGTGGACTGAGCAGGATGAGTCGCTCGTCACTCATGCTGCCAAGATTTCCAAGCTGGAGATGCGTCTGGATCCGCAGATGGCTGCGCTCGATTGTGTGCGTCATGTGCTCGCTTCGTCCGATACCGCGCCTGCTCGTTGCGTGATTGCCGGCAAGACCGTGCGCGTGCTCGATGCTGCGCCGGTTGATGTGTCGCTTGGCGAGGGTCAGGTTCTCATTAAGGCCAAGCGTGTTTACCTTGGTCTTTCCGATGGTGCGGTTGAACTGCTCGAGGTTAAGCCCGATGGCAAGCGTGCCATGGCCGCTTCTGCTTGGGCTGCTGGGCTGCAAGGCGCCGATCTTATCTGGGGTGTTTTGTCATGAGCAAGCTGTCTCCCGCGCGCAAACTTGCGCTCGATGTGCTAATGGAGGCCGATCGCCGCGGCATGTATGCGCGTGATGTGCTGTCCTCTCGCGCATCGGCCAAGGCTATTGACCAGCGCGATTCCGCTTTTGCCGCCCGCTTAGCGCTGGGTGTGGCCGCTACGCAGGGTATTTTGGACGAGCTGCTCGATCAGTTTCTCGATAAGCCTAAAAAGGTTGCGCCGCGTGTTCGCATGGCGCTTCGTATCTCGGCCTTTGAGATGCTCTATCTGCATACGCCTGGTCGCGTTGCGGTGAGTCAGGGCGTTGAGCTGGTGCGCAGCGGAGCTAAGTCTGCCGCCGGTTTGGCCAATGCCGTGCTGCATAAGGTCGCGGACAACGTTGAGGACTTTGCCACGGCGTCCGATGTAGATGAGTCTGAGCGACGCCTGGTTCGTCTGTCGCGCCTGATGGGATTGCCGCGTTGGCTGTGCGCTCGCATTATGGCATCGTTCGACACGCCTGAGGGTGCGCTTAACTTTGCCGGCAATCTGGCCCCCGCGCCGCTGGCCCTGCATGAGAACGCCTTTGCGACCAAGCCCGATCCGTATATCTCGCAGCTCGTCGCGCCCGTCTTCCCGGGCTGCCATGCCCCGGTAGATGCGCAGGTCACGGTTGCATCGGGCGTGTTTGAGCGTGCTGCCGCGGTGGCATCTGATCTCAACGCGCAGCTTATCGCCACAGCTGCCACGCGCCCTGGAAGCTGCCTTGAGATTGGTGCCGGTCGTGGCACCAAGACCTATGTGATGATGTGTCAGGCCAAGCGTGCGGGCTATGAACGTCAGCATACGGCGCTTGACCTGCATGATCGTAAATGTGATCAGAATCTCGCGCGCCTGCATAAGGCGGGTATTACGGGTGTTCGCACGGTCTCGGGCGATGCTTGCGAGCTTGATGAGGTGCTCACATCGTTTGATGCCATGCTTGGCAAGCCGGTTAAGTTCGACACAGTCTTTATCGATGCGCCGTGCTCGGGCACCGGCACCATGCGCCGTCATCCCGAGATCCCATGGCGTCTAACTGAGAATGACGTTACGACTGATTTGCCCAAACTGCAGCTGACGATGCTCAAGGTAGCTGCCGCGCGCGTGGCTGCCGGCGGCGAGCTCATCTATGCGACGTGCTCCGTCTTCGACGAGGAGAACACGCAGGTGGTGGATGCTTTCCTTGCTTCTCCCGAGGGTGCCGGCTTTAGCGTGGCACCGCTTTCCGAGGCACAGATTCTGCAACTCCCCGAGTTCGACCAGGCCAAGAAGCTCGTATCCGTACGCCAGAACGATCGAGGCCTCTTCCAAAGCGTGCCGGTAAACGCCGACTCCTACGACGGCCACTTCTGTGCCCGCCTGGTCCACAAGTAACGACTAAGTTGCGGTGAAATAGGGATTGAATAGCGGCTTAAGCCCGCCAAACAGTCCTTATTTCACCGCAACTCATAGAGCTACCTGCAACAGAAAGAGGCAGCCCCGCGATCGGTGTCGGTCGCGGGGCTGTTTGGTTTCTAGTGGTTATGCGGGCAGTTGGCGCAGCAGCCGCTGGTGGCGCTGGTGCTGGAGCCGCCGCTTCGCTGATCGGTGTTGTAGAAACCGCTGCCCTCAAATTTAATGCCGCTGGCCGAGAACGTCTTGGCCGCCGGGGCACCGCAGCTGGGGCACACGACCTCGGGAGTCTCGGACATGGGATGCTCAACCTCAAACACGTTGCCGCAGCTCGAGCACTTGTAATCGTAGCGCGCCATAATACTTCCTTTTCAGCACAAAGCGGGCAGATTACTCTGCCCGCAAAAATTCAAACGTCTGTAACTGTACCCTATATCGGGGGTTTTATCACGCTTCGCCCCAGAATCTATGGTTGTTGCGCAGGAGCTGTGCGGTTTTGTTCTCGGCGGCTGCAATGTCCGCCTCGTCAGCCTGCCAGGTCCAGTTGCCCGTGGCAACGCCCGGAACGTTCATGCGCGCGTCGTCGCCAAGCCCCAGGATATCCTGTAGCGGCATCATCACTAGGGGAGCGTCGCTTGCCAGCGCGTCGCTCATCAGCTTGGCCGCCACCTCAACACCGCTCGGCTCGTCGCCGCCCGCAAAGGAACGCGTGCACCAACCGGCCAGCGTCGACGTATCGTGCGTCGAGGTGTACAGAATCTTGCCGGGCGTGGGATGCACACCGCAACGAACGTCGTAGTCGCTAAACTCCAGCACGTCCATGCCGGGGAAACCGCAGGTCGATGCCATGGCGCGAACACCGGGCGTCAAATAGCCCAGGTCCTCGGCGATAAAGTTGAGCGGACCCAGCTCGTCATAAGCGGTCTGGAACAGGTCCTTGCCCGGTCCCGCCAACCAGCGACCTTCGGCGCAAGCCTTGCCTGCGGGGATACTGAAGTAGCTGTGGAATCCCAGGAAGTGATCCAGGCGCACGCGGTCGTAGAGAGAAAACGCACGACGCAGGCGATCCATCCACCAGCTATAGCCGTTCTGCTTCATGTGGTCCCAGCGGAACGTCGGGTTGCCCCACACCTGGCCCTCGGGTGCAAAGTTGTCGGGCGGCGCACCGGAGATCTCGATTGCCTTGCCGGTATCGGACAGCCAGAAGTTCTCGGGTTCGCTCCACGCATCTGCCGAATCGTCGGACACGTACATAGGAATATCGCCGATGACCTCGATGCCTTTCTTGTGCGCATAGTTCATGAGCTCGCACCAAGCTAGGTCAAAACGGTACTGCATGTACGCCTGAAGCTCGGCCTCGTCGTGGAAGCGCTTGTCGTCGATCAGATGCTCGTTGTAGCGCGCGACATCTGCCGGCCAATCATGGCGCGACTCGCCCTCAAAGTACTTCTTAACGGCCATGTAGACGCAGTATTTCTCGAGCCAATCGGCATTGCGATGTTTAAACGCGGTGTACAGCGGATCGGCATCCTCGCCGCCGCGGGCCTTCCAGGTCTCAAAGTCGGCTGCCAGCTCCTCGTGGCTCTCGGGTAGCAGGTCGATATTGCCTGCAAAGGCCGAAGGACCAGCGTAAGGGGAGCGGAAGAAGTCCGTGGGGTTGACGGGGAGAACCTGCCAGTAGCGCATGCCCATGGCGGCAAGATGGTCGATAAAGCGACGCGTGGGCGCGCCGATTGTACCGGGCTTGCCGTCATCGGTCGGCACCGATGTGATATGACACACAACACCCGCACCGTGATCGAGCGGCTCCTGCAGGCGCTGCTCGGCATGGTGGTAGATGATCGACGAGCCCAGCGGATAAAGATCGAGCGTGACCGTGCCGTTGTGGATCTCGCACTCGTGACCGCTAATAACATCGCTCGCGCATTCGCCGAGCGCCGGAATCGTCACACGATGCGAATTGCGCAGGCTGCGGTTGATGATGACTGTCGCGGACTCGCCGTCTTTACCGGTACGGTTGTAGGCCAGCACCTCGTCATTGAGCGCGAAGGCCTTGATCTTGCCATCGATCATAAACGGCAGCGCGCGGCGCACGGCCGAGGCATTCTTGACGATCGCGAACGTATCGAAGTCGTGCAGGTTTTCCTTGGTCGGCATGGTGCGGCGATTGCCCGGATCGGTGAGACCCTCCAAGCCGTACTCGTCACCGTAATAGATTGAGGGAACGCCCGGGAACGTCATCTGCATGAGCGTCGCCAGCCAAAAGCGGCTCTTGGCCAGGCCCATGGAGTTCTCGTCCAGGCGCCACTTGCTGCGCTCGCTCTCGGGCAGCTGCGACTCGTCGGGGCCGCCGCCGAGCACCGAGATGATGCGCGGACGGTCGTGACTCGAGAGCAGATTGAGCGCGCAGGACAGGGCTTCGCGTGGATAGTTCTCACGCAGGGTTTCGATATCCTCGGCTGCCTGGTAGGCGTTCTTGTAGCCCATCAAAAAGCCGATGACCATGTCGCGGAAGGGGTAGTCCATGGCGGAGTCGAGCTCAGAGCCCTGCAGGTAGCGGCGCAAATGACCATAGCTAATCTTGTTGGAGGCGTCTTCCCAGACCTCGCCGAGCAGCAGCGCGTCGGGCTTCTCGGCGAGCACGGCTTTTTTGATCTCGGCCAGGAAGTCGTCGGAAAGCTCGTCGGCCAGGCGCCAGCCGTGAGCGCCGGCGCGCAGCCATTTACGAATAACGCCGTCCTTGCCCAGGAGCCGCTCGCGTACCAACTCGGAGCTCTCATTGATGGCGGGCATATTGCCCACGCCCCACCAACAGTCGTACGAGCCGTCCTCGTGGAAATAAAACGCATCGCGCCACGGCGAGTCCTCGCTCTGCCATGCACCGACGCCGGGATAGTTGCCGTAGCGGTTAAAGTAGATCGAGTCGTCGCCCGTATGGTTGAAGACGCCGTCCAGGATGATGGAAATGCCGAGCTTCTCGGCCGCCTCGCACAGCTCGGTAAAGTCCTGCTCGGTGCCCAGAATCGGATCGATCTTGGTGTAATCGGCGGTGTCGTAGCGGTGGTTGCTTGCGGCTTCGAAAATGGGGTTGAGGTAGATGGCTGTAAAGCCCAGCTCGGCGATGCGAGGCAGGTCTTCCTGGATGCCCTTGAGCGAGCCGCCGTAGAAGTCCCAGGTCTTGATGGAACCGTCCTCGGCGCGCTCGTACACAGGCGGCTCGTTCCAGTCCTCGACCATGCGGCGTTGAATGCCCTTACGCGGTTTTTCGACCTCGGCCAGCGTGCGCTCGCGCCAGTGCTCGTCGCGGGCATAGCGATCGGGGAAGATCTGGTAGACCATACCGCGCTCGTACCAGGTGGGACGATTCTCGCGGTGCTTGTAGACGGTGACCTGGAATGACGGCACCTCGGCGTAATCGTAGGTTACGCCTTCGCCGCCGGTGCGGCCCTGTGGTGCGCCCAGGCGAACCTCGGGCTGGCCCTCGATATTGCAGATAAAGCTGTACCAGATAAGACAGGGCTCGGTGCACTCAAGCTCTACGGTAAATATGCCGTCGCCCTCGTGCGTCATGGGATATCGAGACTCACCGATCTCATCGACCCAGGTGCGCAGCGTAAGCGTTGCCTGCGCGGGATCGGCATCCTCCAGAATTACGGAGAGCGAAAGGGTAGTTCCAGTGGTCACAGCGCCAAACGGAGTGCGAAACTGCGGTAGACGGCTGTTGTGTATCAATCTCATAATACGGTCCAGTTCAATAGAATCACGGCCTGCGGGCCATGGGCTTTACGCACAGGATGTAAGTATATCTGTTGTACACAGGCTGTATAAACAACATCCGTTTACCATCGGCGAACGGTTGTCCTAGAAAATCGTTTTACCAACTACCTACAGAGAAGGGGCGCCCGGTTGGAGCGCCCCTTGCATAGGGTTTGATTAGGTTTTGGATCGTATGTGGGCTAGCGGCGCTTGCGGGTGGCCGTTGCCTTGCGGACGGACGTCTTCTTGGACGGGGCCTTTTTCTCTGCCGGAGCGGCGGGGGAGACCGGGGTCTCCTTGGCAGGCTCGGGCTTAGCCTCTGCCTTCGGGGCGGCCTTGACCTCAGCGGTCTTCGGCGCCGGCTTGGCCTTTACCTCAGCCTTGGGCTCCACTTTGGCAGCAGCGGACTTGGGCTCTGTCTTGGTAGCTGCGGCCTTGGTCGTGGTCTTTTTGGCCGTCGTCGTGGTGCGCTTGCGCGTGGTGGTCTTGGCGGCCGGCTTCGTCTCGACAGCCGCCTCGGTCTTGGGCTCGACGGGGGTTTCCTCGACCTTGACAGCAGACTTTGCGGCGGCCTTCGAGGTCGTCTTCGCAGCGGCCTTCGTCGCGGCAGCCTTCGTGGTCGTCGACTTCGTTGCCGTGGTCTTCTTGGCTGCCGTTGCCTTCTTGGCGGTCGTGGTCTTGGTCGCGATCGCCTTCTTAGCAGCGGTCTTTGCCGGAACCTTGGCGGCCGGCTGGGCCTCAGCGACCTCGGCCTTTACCTCGGGAGCAGCTTCGGCTTCGGCGGCCTTCTTGGCAGCGGCGGTCGTGCGCTTGCGCGTGGTCGTTGCCTTGGTAGCGGTCGTCTTTGCTGCGGCGGTCTTGGTGGCAGCAGCTTTGGTCGTCGTAGCCTTCTTGGCGGTCGTCTTGCGGGTCGTGGTCTTCTTAACTGCGGGCTTTGCAGCGGGCTTGACCTCGGCCTCTGCCTCAGGAGCAACCTCAGCCTTCACCTCAGGCTCGTCCTTTGCGGGCTCAGCCTCAACCGGCTTCTCCTCGGCCTTGGGCTCCTCAGCGGCCACCGGTTCAGCAACAGTCTCAGGCTCGTCGACAACAGCCGCCGGCCTCTCAATCTCCGGATGCATAAAGAAGTACAGGTCCAGATACTTGTCGGCCGAGCGCGTCCAGCTAAAGTCCTGGCTCATGGCCTGCGTGACCAGCTGGTTCCAGGCGTCGCGGTTATCCCAGAACAGGCGTGCCGCGCGGAACACGGCGTCGCCCATCTCGTCGCCGTTAAAGTTGCTAAACGAGAAGCCCGTGCCCTCGCCGGTAAACTCGTTGTACGGGATCACAGTGTCCTTCAGACCACCGGTCTCGCGAACAATCGGCAGGGTGCCGTAGCGCATGGCGATAATCTGCGACAGGCCGCAGGGCTCAAACTTCGAAGGCATCAGGAACATGTCGGCGGCAGCATACATGCGCTGTGACAGCGCCGGATCAAACTCGATGCGCGCGGCCATGGTGCCGGGGTACTTGTCCTGGAAGTAGCGCAGTCCGTCCTCGTAGTCGCGGTCGCCGGTGCCCAGCACCGCCACCTGCACGCCGCCGGCCAGGATGCGGTCGAGCGCGTACATGACCAGGTCCATGCCTTTCTGGCGCGTCAGACGCGTGACCATGACCATAAGCGGACGGTCGTCGCGAACCTCGAGCCCCAGCTCTTCCTGCAGCTTGGCCTTGCACACGGCCTTGCCGGAACGGTCCTCGACGGTGTAGTTGGCGGCAATGCGCTTGTCGGTCGCCGGGTCAAAGCCCGCGACGTCAATGCCATTCAAAATGCCCTGCAGCGCGTACGAACGCTCGCGCAGAACGCCGTCCAGGCCCTCGCCAAATTCGGGCGTCTGGATCTCGTTGGCATAGGTAGGACTTACCGTAGTGATGGCGTCGGCATAGCGCAGCGCGCCCAGCATGTAGTTGATGCTGCAAGCGTCGCAACGCAGCTGCGAGGCGGCCGCCGGAATATGTGCCACACCCAGGATATCCTCCATTACGGTGTCGCTAAACTGGCCCTGGAACGCCACGTTGTGGATCGAGAACACGGTCTTGACTCGGTCGTACAGCGGCAGGCCCTGGTAGAACTCGCGCAAAAACACGGGCGCCAGTGCCGTCTGCCAGTCGTTGCAGTGCAGGATGTCGCACTCAAAGCCGGCCGGCAGGTGCTGCAGGCTTTCGGTGATGGCCTTGGAGAAGAACGCAAAACGCTCGCCGTCGTCAAAGAAGCCGTACGGATAGTCGCGCGCAAAGTAGCGCTCGTTGTCGATGAACATATAGGTGACGCCGTCGTGCTCGAGCTTCTCGAGCCCGCAGTACTCATTGCGCCAGCCCAGGCTCACGTAAAAGTCGGAGAAATGTTCCATCTGCGCCTTGTACTCGTCCTTGATGGTGGCGTACTTGGGCACCATCACGATGACTTCGGCGCCGGCGCGCACAAGCGCCGCAGGCAGCGAGCCCGCCACGTCGCCCAGGCCACCGGTCTTCACAAACGGCGCGCACTCGGCCGAGGCAAACACGATCTGCATCTTTTTGCTGGAATCAGCCATATTGTCTCCCATGTTGTTATTCGAGAATAGCCGCCAGGCGCAAACCGGGCGGCTATTCTACATGTTACGAGCGATGTTGCGGTGCCAACGTTAACGCACGATCGTGGTATCGGAAGTTAACGGAGCCTTGCCCAGCACCAGGATGTTCTCGGGCGTGCCGCGAAGCTCGGTGTTGGTGGGGACCACGTTGTTCTTGTCCAGGATGGCGTTCTCAACACGGGCGCCGCTCTTGATGATGCAGCTCTGGTTGATGATCGAGTTGGTCACCGAGGCGCCTTCCTCGACCACGACGCCGCGCGACAGGATCGAGTTGCGCACGGTGCCCTTGATGATGCAGCCGGCCGAGATGATCGAGTTGCACGCATGACTGCCGGTCGCGTAGCGCGAAGGCGGAACGTCGTGGGCCTTGGTCAAGATCGGGCGCTCGGGGTCGAAGAGCTGGTCGGCCACGGTCTGGTCGAGCAGGTCCATGCTGCGGCGATACAGCGACTTCTCGCTAAACACGCCCACGACCTCGCCCTTGTACTCGTAGCTGCACACGTCGATGTTGCCAAAGTCGCCCTGGAGTGCCTCGAGCAGGTCCAGATAGTCAGCGGCCTGGTAGTGGTCGATAATCTCGAGCAGCGTCTCGCGGTTGACGATGCAGCAGTCCATAGAGGCGTTGTCACCGTACACGACGCCGGCGCTCACGCCCGTCAGGCGGCCGTTCTCGTTGATCTGCAGCTTGGTCTCGTCATCGACGTTGCGCGTGGCCTTGCAGTACACCACGGTCATCTGGGCGCCGGAGTTCTCGTGTGCCTCGATGATGGTGTTGAGGTCCATGTTAAAGATGATGTTGGTGCCCATCATCACAACATAGGGCTTGTCCGAGCGCTGGAACAGCGTCTTGTTGGAGATGATGTCGCGCAGCAGGAAGCGCATGCCGCCCTTGGTGGTGCCATACGCGTTGCCGGGCACCATGAACAGGCCGCCCTTCTTGCGGTCCAGGCCCCAGTCCTTGCCCGAGCCCACGTGGTCGATCAGCGAGCGGTAGTTACCCGGCATGACGACGCCGACGGTCTTAATGCCGGCATTCATCATGTTGGACAGCGGAAAGTCGATCAGGCGGTAGCGGCCCAAAAACGGAACGGACGCGATGGGGCGATCCTTGAGCAGCACGCTGCCGTAGGTCGAAGAGTAGTTAGCGGTGATATAACCGATGGCCTTGCGATTGATCATCGGATCATTCCCCCTTCCCGATAACGACGTCATTTCCAACGACGGCCGTATCCTTGGTGGTATCGACAGAGCCGAGCTTCACGCCCTCTTCGACCGTGGAGTTCTCGCCCAAAATAGCGCGACAGATGTGTGCGCCGCTCTTAACGTGCGCACCCGGCAGCAGCACGGAGTCCTCGACCACGGCGCGCTCCTCGATGATGACATCGGTCGAAAGGATCGAGTGGCGAGCGGTGCCGTAGATCTTGCAGCCGTTGGAGACCAGGCAGTCGTCTAGGCGGCCATCCGGGCCAATGTAGTGCGGCGGACGCGTGGTGATGTTGGACATGATGGGGAAGTGCTTGTCAAACAGATCGAACTCGGGGTTGTTGCCCAGCAGGTCCATCGAGGTCTCGTGGAAGCTGGCGATAGTGCCGACGTCCTTCCAGAAGCCATGGAACTCGTAACTGTACAGGCGCTTGTTCTCGCCGAGCAGCTTGGGGATGATGTCCTTGCCAAAGTCGTGGCTCGAGCGCTGGTCCAGAGCGTCCTCCTCGAGCGCCTCGATCAGTACGTCAGCCGAGAAAATGTAGATGCCCATGGAGGCGAGGTTCGAATCGGGCTTATCGGGCTTCTCGGTGAACTTGGTAATGCGGCCGTCCTCGGGGTCGGTGGTCAGGATGCCAAAGCGGCTGGCCTCCTCCCACGGCACGGGCATAACGCTCACCGTGAGGTCGGCGTTGTTCTCAATGTGCGTCTTGAGCATCTTGCGGTAGTCCATGCGATACAGATGATCGCCCGAAAGAATCAGGACGTACTTGGGGTCGTTGGCCTTGATGTAGTCGAGGTTCTGCGTAATGGCGTCGGCCGTGCCCGCATACCAGGCGCCACCGGTCTGCGTCTCGTACGGCGGCAGGATCGAGACGCCGCCGTCGCGGCTGTCCAGATCCCAGGCCTCGCCGGAGCCCACATAGGCATGCAGCAGGTAGGGGCGATACTGCGTCAGAACGCCCACCGTGTCGATGCCCGAGTTGGAGCAATTGGAGAGCGAAAAGTCGATAATGCGGAACTTACCGCCAAAGCTAACCGCCGGCTTGGCGATCTTTTGGGTGAGTGCCCCCAATCGGCTGCCCTGTCCTCCTGCGAGGAGCATCGCGATGCATTCTTTCTTACTCATCGATTTCTCCTTCTGTCATCGATGTTTCTAACCCATTAGCGGTGGGCACGGCGCCTGGTCGCGCCCACCGAACAATGCCGTGCGGCAAAGGGAGCTCGCAGCCTTTACGCGTGCCAGATCTCGTCGCGGTACTCGCGAATGGTGCGGTCGCTCGAGAACCAGCCGGAGGAGGCGGTGTTGAGCAGTGCCTTGCGGTTCCAGGTCTCCTGGTCGCCATAGCTGCCGGTGAGCTTTTCCCACGCATCCACGTAGCTGCGGAAATCGGCCATGACCAGGTCGGGATCGTTGTTGTTCATGAGCTCGTTGTAGATGCTCTCGAAGTTGCCCGAAAGACCCGCAAAGGTGTTGTCCTTGAGCTCGTCCATCACGCGGCCCAGGCGCTCGCGGTCGCCGTTGAGGGTATCCCACGCAAAGTAGCTGTTGGATGCCCAGAGCTGCTCGACCTCGGAGGCGGTCAGGCCAAAGATGGCCTCGTTCTCGCGACCGGCCAGGTCGGCGATCTCGATGTTGGCGCCGTCGAGGGTGCCCAGCGTAATGGCACCGTTCATCATGAGCTTCATGTTGGACGTGCCCGAGGCCTCCTTGCCGGCCGTGGAGATCTGCTCCGAGATCTCGGCGGCGGGGTAGATGAGCTGAGCGTTGCTCACGCGGAAGTTGGGGATAAAGCAGACCTTCATGACCTCGTTGACGCGGGCATCGTTGTTGATGACGTCGGCCACGGAGTTAATGAGGCGAATGGTCTCCTTGGCAAAGGTGTAGCTCGAGGCAGCCTTGCCGCTAAAGATGAAGGTCGTCGGCGTCACGTGGAAGTTGGGATCGGCGATGCGACGGTTGTAGATGTCCATCACCTTCATGATGTTCATGAGCTGACGCTTGTAGGCATGGAAGCGCTTAACCTGGACATCGAAGACGGTGTTGGGGTCAATGACCAGACCGGTCTCGGCCTTGACGTAGGCGGCTAGGCGCTCCTTGTTGGCGCGCTTGGAGGCACCCACGGCCTTCAGGAACTCAGTGTCGTTCTGGAACTCCTTGAGCTTCTCCAGCTCAAAGGCGTCCTTGAGCCAGCCGTCGCCAATGGCCTCGGTGACGAGCTTAGCGTAGGTGGGGTTGGCCTCGGCAAAGAAGCGACGGTGCGAGATGCCGTTGGTCTTGTTGTTGAACTTCTCGGGCGTCAGGGCATAGAAGTCCTTGAGCACGATGTTCTTGATGATGTCGGAGTGAATCTTAGCCACGCCGTTGACGCTGTGGCTGCAGATCACGGACAGGTTGGCCATGCGAATCTCGCCATCCCACAGAATGGCGGTCTGGCGCAGACGCTCCTGCCAGCCCTCCTGCGTGGTGTCGAACGACTCGTGCCAACGACGGCTGATCTCGTCGATGATCTGGTACACGCGGGGGAGGAGCTTGGAGAACGTGCCGATGGGCCACTTCTCCAGAGCCTCGGGCAGGATGGTGTGGTTGGTGTAGCTCACGACCTGTGTCACGATGTTCCAGGCGTCGTCCCACTCGAGCTTCTTCTCGTCGATGAGGATGCGCATGAGCTCGGGTCCGCACATGGCGGGGTGCGTGTCGTTGGTGTGGATGGCCACAAACTGCGGCAGCAGCTCCCAGTTCTCGCCGTGCTCCTTCTCAAAGGTGTCGAGCAGGCTGTAGATGCCGGCCGAGACAAACAGGTACTCCTGCTTCAGGCGCAGCAGACGGCCATGCTCGCCGGCGTCGTTGGGGTAGAGGATGGCGCTGATGGCCTCGGCCTCGGCGCGCTCGGCGTCTGCCAGGGCGTAGTCGCCGCGGTTGAAGGCCTCCAGATCGAAGTGCTCCTCGACCGGCTCGGCGGCCCAGACGCGCAGCTTGTTGACGGTCTCGCCGGCATAGCCCACAACGGGGATGTCATAGGGGACGGCCAGGATGTCCTGCGTATCTACCGTACGGTAGAACGTGCGGCCGTTTTCCTCAAAGCCCTCAACATGTCCGCCAAACTTGATGGTCACGGCCTTGTCCTGACGACGGACCTCCCAGGGATAGCCGTGGGTGAGCCACTCGTCGGTGGCCTCGACCTGGCTGCCGTTGACGATCTCCTGCTTAAACAGGCCGTAGCGGTAGCGCATGCCGTTGCCGTAGCCGGCAATGTCCTCGGCTGCCATGGAATCTAGGAAGCATGCGGCAAGACGGCCCAGGCCACCGTTGCCCAGAGCCGGATCGGGCTCCTGGTTCTCGATGACGGAAAGGTCGAAGCCCATGTCGTCGAGCGCCTCGGCGACCATGTCGCGCACGCCAAAGTTGAGCAGGTAGTTGTCGAGCAGGCGGCCGATCAAAAACTCGATCGAGAAGTAATACACGCGCTTCTTGCCCTCGGCGGTGGCGCGGGCGTCGCTCTTGGTGGCAACGGTGCGTGCCTTCTCGGCCACGAGCTTGGCCAGGGCGTTAAAGCGGTCGAGGTCGCTGGCGGCCTCGACGCTCTTGCCGCTAATGCTCATGACGGCATCGCGATAGAGCTCGGTAAACTCCTGCTTGTTGTCGAAGATCTTATTCATACGTTCCTTTCCCCCGGGATGTTTCTCCCGGAACGGTTATGACATGTATCCTACGCCCCCGTGGGGCGGGTAATTACAGTGGTAACGCCTTTGTTACGCTTTCTTGGCAGAAGCCTTAACAGCGGCTGCCTTGGCCTTGGGAGCAGCCTTTTTGGTGGCTGCCTTCTTGGCCGTGGTGGACTTGGCCGAAGCCTTGGCGGCGGGCTTTGCGGCGGCCTTGGCCTTGGTCGCGGTCGTAGCCTTCGCCTTGGCCGGAGCCTTCTTGGCAGCCATAGGCTTGGGCTTCACTGAGGACGTGCGCTTCTTGGGCGCAGCCTTGGGCTCCTCGACCACCGGCGGCTTGTAGCTGCTGGGACCGCGGCGCTTAAGCACCACGCCAGCCAGGCCGGGCACCTTGATCTCGATGGAGTCCATCTGCCCGTTCCAGGGATAGGGCTCGCTCGAGCAGGTGTAGGGCTCCGCGCCGGCGTATCCGCTGCCGCCAAACTCGGGACGGTCGGAATCGAAGATGACCTCCCAGTCACCCTCGCGCGGCACGCCCACGCGGAAGCTCTCGTAGCTCGCCGGGTCAAAGTTGATCAGGATCACAAGGTCGTCGTCGACGTCCTCGCCCTGGCGCACAAAGCTTACGATGGACTGCTTGGAGTTGTCCGCGTCAATCCAGGTAAAGCCGTCGTCGGTGTAGCCGCGCTCGTACAGGGCGGGCTCGGCGGTGTACAGGTGGTTGAGCGCCTTGATAAACGCCTGATGATGACGGTGGGTCTCGTACTCCTCGGTCAGGAACCACTGGATGGACTCGTAGTAGCGCCACTCAATAAACTGGCCGATTTCGTTGCCCATAAAGTTGAGCTTGGCACCGGGGTGCGTCATCTGGTAGAAAGCCAGCGTGCGCAGACCGGCAAACTGGCGCCACCAGTCGCCCGGCATACGGCCGATCAGCGAGCACTTGCCGTGCACGACCTCGTCGTGACTCAGCGGGCAAATAAAGTTCTCGGTAAAGGCGTACATGATGGAGAACGTCAGCAGGCCATGGTTGCCGGGGCGCCACGGAAAATCGGTCTGCATGTAGTGCAGAGTGTCGTTCATCCAGCCCATGTCCCACTTGTAGTGGAAGCCCAGACCGCCGTCCTGCGGCGGGTAGGTCACGAGCGGCCACGCGGTAGACTCCTCGGCCATCATCATCACGTCGGGGTAGTGAGCCTCAACAGCGCAGTTGACCTGACGGATAAACGCGCTGGCGTCCAGGTCCTCCTCGGTACCGTACTTGTTGAACTTCTTTTGGCCCGGATCGTCGATGCCAAAGTTGAGGTACAGCATGCTGGACACGCCGTCCATGCGAATGCCGTCAACGTGGAAGTTCTCGAGCCAATACAGCACGTTGGAGACCAGGAAGGAGCGGACCTCGCCGCGGGCAAAGTCAAACTTGTGCGTGCCCCAGTTGGGGTGAATCTCGTGCTCAAACAGCATGTGGCCGTTAAAGGTGGCAAGGCCGTGGGCGTCGGCGCAAAAACCGCCGGGCACCCAGTCCATGATCACGCCGATGCCTGCCTCGTGGCACGCATCGATAAAGTGCATGAGCTGCTGCGGGTTGCCGTAGCGCGACGTGGCGGCATAGTAGCCGGTCGTCTGGTAGCCCCAGGAGCCATCGAAGGGATGCTCCATGAGCGGCATGACCTCGATATGCGTATAGCCCATGTCGCGCACGTAGTCCACGAGCTCCACCGACAGGTCGTCGTAGGTGTAGAACTCGCCGCGCTGCGCGGGGAAGGGATCCATGGGGCCGGGATAGTTGCCGTACTCGTCGGGCTCGCCCTGCGGCGCGTCGCCGTGGCGCTTCCACGAGCCAATATGCACCTCGTAGATGTTGAGCGGCTGCGACATGTGGTTGTGGCTAGCGCGGCGCTTGAGCCACGCGGCGTCATTCCACTTGTAGCCATCGAGGGTCCACAGCACGCTCGCGGTACCCGGAGGGCACTCGGCCTTAAAGGCGTATGGATCGGCCTTGTAGAGCTTTTCGCCCTCGTTGGTCTCGATGAGATATTTATAGAGCTGGCCCTGCTCGGCGCCAGGAATAAAGCCTTCCCAAATAGCGCTCGTATGCACGGGCACCAGCGGGTTGGCTTCCTCATCCCAGTCGTTAAATTCGCCAATGACATGGACGCTCTTTACGTCGGGCGCCCAAACGCAAAAGCGCCAGCCGCGCGTGCGCTGCTGCGTGTCGGGATGCGCGCCCATTTTTTCCCAGCTGCGCTCCCACATTCCAATGCCAAACAGGTAGACATCGTCCTTGGAGAGCTCCGGTGCGTGCGGAGCCGGTTTGCGGATTGCGGGCTTTTTAGCCGTTGGCTTTAGCTTTGTATCGCTCACGTTTGATCCCATCATGACGCGGCAGCGTGTTGCCTTGGTGACTAGATGCGAAAGGTCCAAGGCTGCACGAATCGAAGGGACGGCGAAGTTTCAGTGATTCGTTCCACCTCGCGTGCTCGGTGGAACTTTCGGCAGAAACTACGATAACACCTGTGCGTTAGTTTTATGGACGAAAGTGGATTTGCGGGAGCGTTTAATCGGTAAGCGCCATGTTTAGACCACTGGCAGAATTGCCGTGGTAAAACTCTTGACAGTTTTACCAATTAGGCTTTCAAAAATGTTAGGCTGACGTTTGGTAAAACGTTTTTAGCAGGTTGTTTACCATTTGACATCGAAAGGTTCATTTATGTCCCATACCGCCGCTCCCAAGGTTGCTTTTATTTTCGATTGCGACGGCACGCTGGTTAATAGCACGCCCGTTTGGGCCTATGCCCAACCCGAGTTATTGCACCGTCACGAGATTGACGTGACCGTGGATGACTTTGCCCAATTTGAGCACCTGTCGCTGGAGGACGAGTGCCAGGCCTACCACGAAACGTGGGGCATTGGCGCGAACGGCGAGGAGTTATATCGCGAGCTGAGCGACATCCTGATTGATGGCTACTCCAAGGTGCCGCCGCGCGAGGGTCTTCTGGCATTTTTGGAGCAGGCGAAGGCGGTGGGCATTGCCATGTGCGTTGCCACGTCCACGCCGGCCGAGCTGGTGCATTCCGCGCTCGCTGGTGCCGGGCTCGACGCATACATGGAGTTTGTTACCACGACGGGCGAGGCAGGACGCTCCAAACAGTTCCCCGATGTGTACGAGCTGGCGCTGCGCCGCCTGGAGGAGCGCCACGGGTGCAAGTTTGAGCGCGCTTGGGTGTTTGAGGACGCGGTCTTTGGCCTTAAGAGCTCTGGCACCGCCGGCTTTAAGCGCGTAGGTATATTTGACCCGCACGGCCGCATGAAGCGCGACGACGTGCGCGCCAACTGCGATATCTTTATCGATAGCTACGAGGAGCTGGATCTGGCCCGCGTGCTTTCGTTTGAGGGATAGGCGAGGGCCGTGGCTTGCAAGGTATTAGTGGTCTGCGGCTCGCCCGTGGTGGCGAGCGCGGATCTGTTGCGTAGGCTTGCAGGGGAGTGCGACCACGTTGTCGCCGTGGACCGCGGCCTGGATGCCCTTCTGGGTGCCGGCCTGAGCTGCGACGTTTATGTGGGGGATGCCGACACGGTGAGCGATGCGGGTCGTGCGTTGGTCGATGCCGCCACGGACTTTGAGGTAGAACGCCACGACCCCTACAAGGACTATACCGATCTGGCGCTGGCGCTCGATTCCGTCCGCCGTCGTTGGCCGGGTGCCGAAGTGGTTGCGACCTGCGCTACGGGCGGTCGTCCGGACATGGCGCTTTCCGTACTGGGGTTGCTTGCAGGCTATGAGGATGCCCCTGTCTGGATTGCCGAGTACGAGACCACGGCCCGCATCCTACACGGAGGCGAATCCTGGGCCATCGAAGGTGCCGAAGGCAAGACGTTTTCCATCATCGCCATAGCCCCCAATACCGAGGTTAGCGAGCACGGCCTAGAGTGGGAACTAGATCACAGCCCCCTGGGTTTGTTGGCCGACACAGGCATTAGCAACATAGTAAGATCTACTGCAAAGATCGAAGTCCACACCGGTACTGCAATAGCGTATTTGCTGCATCAGGGTTTTATCGGGACGGCGGATAAAAATAATCGCTCGTAGAGTGATTATTTTTGCCCCGTCCCAGGAAAACCCGTAAGTGCGAGGATCAATTGCAAAAAACTTCTTGCACAACTAAGAATCTTCCCCTAGAGTATCTCCTCGTCACGGGGGCGTAGCTCAGCTGGGAGAGCGCTTGACTGGCAGTCAAGAGGTCAGGGGTTCGATCCCCCTCGTCTCCACCATCGTGAATGCAAAGGCCTTCGGTATTCCGAAGGCCTTTTTTCATGCCAAAATACCTTGCGCCGCAAACCCCTCCTACGCCAACAAAAAGTTGCACAATTTATTTCACATGTCTGTACATAGTTTGTTACACAAACGCGATTATCAGTGTAGATCGCCGTTCCATTTGGGCTTCAGGAACGCCCCTAATCACCCCCCACTACCTTAATAACCTGCATCAATGTGAACAACATCGCAAAACAGCCCCCTTGAACACGCTAAATGAACGAAATGTTGTCCAGTACTGCCCAAATCAGTTTCGCTAACAGCTTGTGCTAGGATACCTAACGTTACATGAGTTCAACTGTGCTCGCGGCTCCAGCAAGTTGCAAAGCGCAGGGTCGATCAGCATCCGGCCGTAACGGCGGTGCCAGAAACACCACGAGCTCCAATATCGATTGCCATGCGCGATTTTGCATTAGTTTTTGTGGCTATTTATAAGTTCGCATTACGCTGTGCAATAAGTTGCGTTCGGCAAACCACAGCAGTCCTGCAGCTGTTTGCGTGCGGTTCAGTTTTGTGCCCGCTTGACTGGGTCGCACGCAGCCAGCTGGGGTCGCGTTTATTTTTGCGATACACGTCCGCGAATCTAGCAACTGCTTCTATACATACCGTTCACGGTGGGGCAGAGCCACGTGCTTGTCTAACTGGGCTCAGGGTTTGAATATGGAGCGCCTTCGCGCACAAGCGCCCTGGCGAAGCCATACCCAAACCCCGTGAGCCACACGTAAGACAGCAAGGGGGTGGTGCTCGTGTGGTATGTGATTCAGGTCATTAATGGTCGCGAAGATGTAATGCGCGAGCGCATTGAGCGTATGGTGCCGGCGAGTGCCATACAGGAGCTCTTTTATCCCCAATTTCAAACCGAGATCAAGGTTCACGGCGAATGGGTCGATACGACCAAGCCGCTCTTTCCCGGTTACCTTATCTGCGATACGGCAGATCCCCGCACCGTGCAACAGTATCTGCTGCGTATGGACGACCTTGCCCGGGTGCTTGCCCAGGACGGTCAGTTTGTGCCGTTGGCAAAAGAAGAGGTCCAGCTTATTGGAGGCTTTACGCATAGGGGAGACCGCGTAGTGCCCATGAGCGAGGCCTTAAAAGACGGCGATCAGGTTGTAGTAACGGCTGGTCCGCTGTTGGGCCACGAAGGCCTTATCAAAACCATTAACAGACGCAAGAGCACTGCTTATTTGGAGCTCGATCTGTGCGGCCGACGCGTGGCTACGCGCGTTGGCCTTGCCGTGCTTTCGGCCGAGCAGCGAGTCATGCGCAACCTTAAAAAGGCGATCGCCTAGCTGCTGGCGACTGTTTAACGGAACAGGGAGGATCCCCGGGGGCCGGGGATAACGGGATCAATAGGGAAGAGAAGAAGAGTTTTGAACACCGAATCCAAGAGTGCAAAGCAAAAGGGGAAGCTAAGCGCATTTGAGCCGTATGCGTTGATGGCATATGACATTGCTGCAACTTTTATTGCTGTGTTTGTTGCATCGTGGGGAACGCAGCATTGGGCGACGCTCAGCGGAGCAGCCGGCGCATGCCCGGCTATTCTTGTGCTTGCGCTTGTTAACGTTGTTGTTTTTTGGTTCTTTCATATGTATAGCAGCTTGTGGCGCTATGCGAGCATTTCTGAGGCTGGACGTATTGTTGCTGCTGTAACGGTAGGCTCGGTAATTGGCGACGTTATCTTTAACGTGTTATTCGACAAGGGCATGTCGCTCCGCGAGGATGTTATGGCATGGGCCGTTGTGCTCATCATTTGCGGTGGCGGACGCTTTGCCATTCGCGCAATTTATGGTAGCCAGCTCTGGCGCTTTAAAAGCAATTCCGATGCGCATCTCCCGCGTACGCTCATCGTAGGAGCAGGTGAGACCGGCTCTCTTTCCATCAAGCGCATGCTCAACGGAGACCCCGATATGATCGGAGATCCGGTTGCCGTTGTTGATGATGATCCCAATAAGCAAAATCAGCGTATTCATGACGTTAAGGTCTGCGGTACTTGCGCCGATATCCCTACTATTGCGCATGATTGTGAAGCGGAGCAGATTGTCGTGGCAATTCCGAGCGCCACGCATGAAGAGCGTCAGCGTATCTATGACCTATGCATGAAGACAGGCCTTAGGGTCCTCACGCTCCCCAATGTGCGCGATATTCCGCAGGATGGTGTAGGCAGGGTTGCCCTTCGTGAGGTCGAGATCAGTGACTTGCTTTCTCGTGAGGAGAAATCGCTTGACCTTAACCAGATGGGTTACGTTACCGGTAAGCGCATTTTGGTCACGGGCGGCGGCGGATCTATTGGCTCAGAGCTTGTACGTCAGTTGCTTCCGGCAAAACCTGCGCAAATCGTGTTGTTCGACATTTACGAGAACACTACCTACGAGCTGTATCACGACATCATCAAGACCGCTCATGATCAAGGCACTGATATTCAAGTCTATATCGGCTCCATTACGCATCTCCCAGCGATTACCAAGGTCTTTGAGAAGTACCATCCTCAAGTTGTTTTCCACGCTGCAGCCCACAAACACGTTCCTCTTATGGAACACAACGCCCGCGAGGCAATCGAGAATAACGTTTTTGGCACGCTCAACGTCGTGCGCCTTGCCGACAAGTACCAGTGCAGCCACTATGTGCAGATTTCTACCGATAAGGCGGTTAATCCCACTAACGTAATGGGTGCCACCAAGCGTATGGACGAGATGATCGTTCAGTATTACGCGGCAAACAGTAAGATCATCTTTACGGCTGTTCGCTTTGGTAATGTTCTGGGTAGTCATGGATCGGTTATTCCGTTGTTTAAACGCCAGCTTCGTGAGGGTGGCCCTATCACCATTACGCACAAGGACATCACACGTTACTTCATGACCATCCCGGAGGCCAGCAAGCTTGTCATTACTGCCGGCGCTTTGGCGCATGGCGGCGAGATCTTTGTTCTGGACATGGGTGAGCCGGTCAAGATCTATGACCTTGCCATCAACCTTATTACGCTGAGCGGTCTTAAGCCTGGCAAGGATATCCAGATCAAAGAAGTCGGCCTGCGTCCTGGCGAAAAGATGTACGAGGAGCTCCTTATGGACAACGAGCAGCTCCTGCCTACCGAGCATTCCGAGATTCGCATCTCCACAGCCGAGGCCGACAAGATGGAAGAGATCAAAGACAAGCTTGAGAAGCTTCATGACTGCCTCGACAAGGATAACGACACGGTTAAGTCCGTGCTCGCTGAGGTTGTACCTACATATCATCCGCAGTTTAACGATTAGGCACTTATGATTGAAATCAAGACTATTGAACAGGCAATGAACGCTGAGCTTTCGCCTTCTGATGCGCCTGCAGTGTATGCGCTTAGTTCCATTCCTGAATCAGTTGCGAATGAGCTTAATCTTGATGGCAAGCTTGGCTATCGATTCATTAAGCGTGCGTTTGATATTGTTTCAAGCAGTCTAGGACTTATCGTGCTGAGTCCAGTGATTGCAGGCACTGCGCTTGCCGTAAAGCTCACGAGCCCGGGCCCTATCATTTTCAAGCAGAAGCGTGTTGGAAAAGATAAGAAGCTTTTCGACATCTATAAGTTTCGAACGATGCGTATCGATACCCCAGATTTGCCTAGTCATATGATTAATGCGAGTGACTGGTTGACTCCTGTTGGTCCTACATTGCGCAAGCTTAGCCTGGATGAGCTACCGCAGCTTTGGAATATCTTTAAAGGTGACATGTCTGTCATTGGCCCTCGTCCTGCATTATGGAGCCAATTTGACCTTGTGGCTGAGCGCGACGCTTGCGGCGCCAATGATATTCGGCCAGGTCTCACTGGCTGGGCGCAGATAAACGGGCGCGACGAACTGACCATCGAAGCGAAGTCTGCCCTTGACGGCGAGTATGTACGCCGCCGAAGCGTTGCTTTTGACTTCAAATGCTTCTTCGGCACATTTTCGAAGCTTTCGGGTTCCGAAGTTGTGGAAGGCAGGGTCTCTAGCACTGAAAACGATTTTGTCGAGTCCGATGTGCCAGCACAAAAAGACAAGTAATGAAAATCTGCGTTATTACTGCTGCTACTTGGTCTATTTCCAAGTTTCGTATTGACATGATTGATGAATTCGTACGCCGTGGATGCAAAGTCGTGGTCTTCGGTGACGAGCCACACGAGAAATGGGACTCTTTTTTCAAGATGCATGGGGTCTCATACCGCACCTATCCCGTCTCTCGTAATGGGATGAACCCTGTATCCGACATTGCGACAAAAAGAGCACTCAATAAGCTTCTCGCCGAGGAAAAGCCCGATAAGGTGTGGACATACCAGGCCAAGCCGAATATTTACGGATGCATTGCTGCACACGAGCTCGGCATAGAAGATGTTTACGTAATGATGGGTGGCCTCGGCTCTGTCTTTCGTGCAAAGGACGCTAAGTCGAGACTTGTGCGCGCAATCGTTTCCGCGGAGTACCGTCATGCTATGCGTTATGCCAAGGTCGTATTCTTTCAGAATATGGAGGATGTGGAGGTCTTTGAGGGACTTCACATCCTTAGACGAGACAAGGTTGTGCTTACTCGCGGATCCGGTGTGAATACTACAGAGTATTCTGAGGCCCCATTTCCTTCGAAAATGTCGTTTCTCTTCGTTGGACGGCTTGTTCGTGGAAAGGGGGTTCTCGACTATCTCGAGGCTGCTCGAATGGTGAAGAAGACGCATCCAGAAGTCAGGTTTGACCTAATCGGGCCTTTCGATAGCAATCCTACCGCCCTCAAGATCAATGATATTCAGCCTTACATCGACGAAGATATTGTTGTTTTCCATGGTAAACAGGGCTATGTGCGTCCTTTCCAGGAGGCGTCATCTGTATTCGTGTTGCCTTCCTACTATGGGGAGGGCACGCCAAAGTCTGCACTCGAGGCCATGTCGACTGGCAGACCTCTCATCGTCGCTGACGCCGTAGGTTGTCGAGAGGTTGTGAAAGACGGTGTCAACGGATTCCTTGTTCCGCCACAGGATCCTGAAGCAATTGCGAATGCAATGATGAAACTCATCGAGGAACCCGGCTTGAAGGAACAGATGGGTTTAGAGAGTCGGCGATTGGCAGAGGAAATCTTCGATGTTCGCAAGGTTAATGAGGTAATTTGTGACGCGATGGGGGTAGAAAATGCGTAATCCCAAAAAATATTTGCGTGCTGCTATCCGTGTTGCAACAACGAACTTGCGCCTTGGTTTTGGAAAACTTGTACACGGTTCTAATCTGAAATACAATCCAGTTACATGTCTTGCCTTATCTGACGGTATTGAACTCTCTGCTCGATCAATCGTCAATTTTGGTAGCAGGCTTCGCACTAGAGGGCGTTGCTCCTTCAATATTCAGGGAGCTGGAAACCTATCTTTTGGTAATGGTGTATTTCTAAATTCAGGATGTCAATTCAATTGTCGTTCTTCAATAACTGTTGGTGATTGCTGCGAGTTCGGGCCCAATGTGCTCGTTTATGATCATGACCATATCTTCCGGGGTGGGGTTTCTGTTGATGGGGAATACACTTGCGGTGACGTCACAATTGGATCCAATTGCTGGATCGGGGCTGGAACCATCATTCTTAAAGGCACCAACATCGGTAACGGGTGCATCGTCGCCGCCGGCAGTGTTGTCAAGGGCCATATTCCCGATGACTCTGTCTGTGTGCAGAAGCGCCAAACTAGCTTGTTTAAAAATAAGTAGGCACATATGAGACGCGTTCTTCAATACATTGGTAGCCTAGACAGGGGCGGTGCGCAAAGCGCTATTTTGAGTCTCTATAAGGAGATTGATCGCAACGAGTGGCAGTTTGACTTTGTCACTCATGATCGGGCTTCCGGAGACCTCGATTCTCTTGTCCGTTCATATGGCGGTCGGGTATTTCATCTGCCGTCTTTGGAGTCTGCGGGCCTCCTTGAGTTCGTCTCAAATTGGAGTTCTTTTTTTTCTGATCATGAGGAATGGTGTATTCTTCATTCGCACATGCGATCTACTGCATCTCTCGTAGTGCCTGTTGCCAAAAAAGCCGGGTTGGCGACTATCGTCCATAGCCATAGCACTAGGAATGATGAAGGGATAAGGGCCGTTGTCAAGGCAGCGCTTCAATACCCGATACGCTTTGAGTCTGACTTCTTTGTTGGATGCTCAAGTGAGGCAGGTAGGTGGCTTTTCGGCGATCGCGCTTTCAATAGCGACCGCTACCTATACCTTCCGAACGCTATCGATATTGATAGATATGCATTTGACGAAAGTAACCGTTCAAGACTGCGTGGACAGCTTGGGTTGGATGGCAAGTTAGTCTTTGGCCATGTCGGAAGGCTTCACGAATCGAAGAACCACGGCTTCTTGATTGATGTGTTTAAGGGGCTAAAGAAGAAGTATCCCAACTCTATTTTGCTACTGGTGGGTGACGGTCCTCTTCGCAGCCAAATCGAATGTTTAATCGAGTCTGAGGGTTTAACTGATTCGATTGTTCTTCTAGGCAATCGTTCTGACGTACCTGAACTACTTCAAGCGATGGACGCTTTTGTCTTTCCATCAAAATGGGAGGGTCTTCCGGTTTCGGTTGTGGAGGCTCTTGCTTCGGGGTTGCCTTGCTATATCTCTGATACGTTGACACATGATGTGGATATCTGCAATGCGGTCACTCGCTTGCCTATTGATGACCCGAAACTGTGGGCTGATTCCATAACGATTCCATTCAGGATTGATGCAAAGCGCGATATCGAAGCGGCTGGTTTTGATATCCACGATTCTGCGCAAAAGCTCGTTGATTTATATGAAAAGGCAGAACGTATAGCTAACGAAAGGAAATGCCGTTGACGAAGTACATCATGCGGCTTGACGATGCATGCCCGCATTGGGATGCCGAGAAATGGAAGCGTGTCGAATTTATCCTTGATAATCATGGGATTAAGCCTCTCGTAGGTTTGATTCCCATGGTCGAAGATCCTGTTCTCGTTGCATATCCTGAGGACGATGCGTATTGGAATCGTGTTGAAGGATGGCGCAAAAAAGGTTGGGAGCTTGCCTTGCATGGGTGCACACACGTGTACGCTACGGAAGATGGCGACTTGAATCCTGTTAACAGGCGCTCGGAGTTCGCTGGTCTGCCCCTGGAGAATCAGCGCGAAAAGATATCACGCGGTGTTTCTGAGCTTGCGGAGCGCGGCATCCATCCGCGAGTTTTCTTTGCGCCCTCTCACACTTTTGATTTGAACACGCTTGAGGCATTGCGAATTGAGAGCAATATCCGCGTCGTTTCTGATACCGTCGCTTTTGCCCCTTACTCTAAGTATGGGTTTACTTTTGTTCCGCAGCAGTCTGGCAGGGTCAGGTCTTTAAAGATGCCAGTGGTAACTTTCTGCTACCACCCTAATATCATGTGCGAATCTGACTTTAATCAGCTTGAGAAATTTCTCAGCAAGAATTACAACAAGTTCGTCCCTTTCCCAACGAACCAGGTGAAAAACGGACCTAACGTTTTGGATTTTATTGCTCGAAAGCTTTACTTTGCTAGAAGAGCATAGGTAGTATCTGATGAAGATTCTTTTTTATATAAATCAAATCTATGAAGGCGGCGCGGAGCGTGTGATTACGCAGCTCGCATCATCCTTCGCCGATACGGGGCATGAGTCCATCCTTGTGACTTCATTTGAGCATTCAGATGAGTATGATTTCTCGAGTAAGGTTCGCAGGTTTTCTCTTGAAGGAAAACAGCTTGAACAGTCACGGATTAAAAGAAATGTTTCTCGCATTCAAAAGCTTCGGAAAATCTTAAAAGGAGAAGCACCCGATATAGTCCTATCGTTCATGATGGAACCGAACTTTCGCGCACTTATCTCATCATTTGGGCTTCCATGCAAAAATATTGTTTCGGTGCGTAATGACCCGAATAGAGAGTATTCGGGAAAGGTTGGCTCATTCGTTGGCAAAGTTCTCATGCCTCTCCTGGCGGACGGCTGTGTTTTCCAAACCAAGCAGGCATCTGAGTGGTTCCCAGAGCGCCTTCGCGAAAAGTCCAGCGTGATTCCCAACGAGGTGGCTCATGTCTTTTTTGAGACTGAGCGATCGGGCGAGGAAAACTATTGGGTTGCTATTGGTAGACTCACTTCGCAAAAAAATTATCCGATGATGATTAAGGCTTTTGCGGAGGTTATTAAAAGCCATCCTGAGCAAAAGTTAAAGATATACGGTGCCGGTGCACAGCATAAAGAACTTGAGAATCTTATTTTTCGTCTTGGCCTTTCTACAAGTGTTTCGCTTGAAGGCCAAACCCATGATGTCCCATCTGTACTCTCTAGTGCAATTGGGTTTCTTATGACCTCGGATTATGAGGGGATGCCCAATGCCCTCATGGAGGCTATGGCCATGGGGTTGCCTTGCATAGCCACAGATTGTTCTTGCGGCGGACCTGCTGAACTTATTGTTGACGGCGAGAATGGATTTCTTATCGCAACTGGTGATGAAGCCGCTCTATCTGGTCGCGTGAATTCAGTTGTTGAGAATCATTCGTTGCGTGAGTCTGTCGGCGCAGAAGCTGCGAATAGTATGGGTCGATTTCTTCCTGAAGAGACGTTTGCTCGATGGGAAGCATATTTTAATCGCATCTATGGGGGCGATGCTTAGTGTGGGAGCTACTTATCGTCCTTTATGCGCTCACTTCTTTTTTTGCGCTCTGGCATGAGTGTTACTCATTGTTTATATCCGAGAGGTTCTCTGTCGGCTCCTTCTGCAAGCTTTGGTTCATCGTTGTGCAGTTTTGTCTTCCGTGTTATCTGATGTTAAGGTACTTTTTGTTCGGCGTTCCCGCTAAGTCAAGTTACGCATCTATTAGCTATGACGACTCCGCCTTGACTTCCGCTTATGTTGTGTTCTTGTTCTCGCTCGTTGCCTATTGTGTTCTTGTTGCAACTACTAAAACGAATGGCTTGGCGTCCTCTGCCGTTTCCCCTGATTGGGGCGACGCTGGAGAAGGCTATGCGATGAAACGTCTTCGTATAGCTGCTTTTCTCTGTCTTTCGGTCGGCGCCTTATGCTTGTTCCTCTGGTCGAGTGCCTATGGCTCAATTTTTGATCTTATCGAGGTCGGTAATGCAGTGCGTGGCGGCTGGAATACCATTCACAATTCCATTGCTATGTTCAAGCATCCATCTAGGCTCGTCCTCGTTTCTTCTTATATTTACTTCGCGCTACTTTATTCGAAACGGTCAAAATTCTTTTCCATTGACTCAATTCTGTTGATCGCATCGGTATTTCTTTCGATGCTGTTCCTCTTCGCGAATGACGGGCGACTTTCCATGGCCTTCTACTTTATGGGGTTTTTCCTAGTTGTTCTCTACACGAAGTTGTTCATACAGAAGAAAGTATTTGACTTGAGAGCTGGGCTTCTTGCCGTCGTAATTTGCGTACTTTTGATTGCCGTTATGCTCAATATGGACTCAGTGACTTACTTTATTCGGCATGGTCAATTCCCGTCCGCCGGAGATAAAGACGGTTCTTCGATTATCGAAGAGATTCTTTTCGATCCCGCAAGCGATCCTACTGTAGTGAGTAACTTCCTCAATGGCAGGCTTACCTTTATGCTTGTACACGATTTTGTTTACGGGATCTTCGCTTGGCTTCCCCAATCGCTTAGTCCTTCGTGGGCCCTTCGACTTTGGACCGTCAATACGCAAGCCGTTAGCCCTATGTTTACGACTGGCGAGATTCCATGCGGTCTCTTAGCGCAGAGCGTATATGACTTAGGCATTGTCGGC
Source organism: uncultured Collinsella sp. (assembly GCA_902496775.1). Lineage (GTDB taxonomy): Bacteria > Actinomycetota > Coriobacteriia > Coriobacteriales > Coriobacteriaceae > Collinsella. The sequence goes on along the minus strand of CABVCF010000010.1, from coordinate 5,128 downwards.
GTTATTTTTATTCCATATTTGTATGGGCTGATTCTTCATTTCACCGACAAGAAAATCGTCCCGAACATCGGAAATCCCTTTGTTATGGGCCTTTTCGCCTATCTATTCACTGACCTTCTTAGAGTTGTTTCTTACGCGATGCTCTACGACATCGTTCTTGACTTGTTCCCACTCGCTATAGCACTCGTCATCTATTATTTCTCTGACTTTCTAGTCAACCGTAGGAAAGCGATAAATCCCCGATTTATGGCAGGGGAAAGGCGTTCGTGATGATTGGATATTCAGAATCATTCACCGCTATTTACTTGCTAAAAAGAGGTTATTTTTATGAATAAGCTGGCTAAAGTCATTCACAATCCCTGGTCTCTTTACGTCTTTGCATCAGGGTTTGGCTTAACTGATTGGATTCCCGACGAACCACATCTCAGGGCAATGTATAGGGGGACCGTCGGGGGAAAGCTTGACCTGCAAAATCCCAAGACGTATAACGAGAAACTCCAGTGGCTCAAGATTCACGATCGCAATCCTCTCTACAACACCCTTGTGGACAAGTACCGAGTGAAGCCATGGGTCGCCGAGCGCATCGGAGAGGAGCATGTCACCAAGACGTACGCAATGTGGGAAAACGCCGAGGATATCGATATCACAGATCTTCCGGAGCGCTTCGTTCTCAAGACGAACCATGATAGCGGTGGTGTAGCCATTTGCAGCGACCGAAATACCTTCGACCTCGACGCCGCGAAGAAGAAGCTGGCGAAGCATCTTAAAACTAATTACTTCTGGCGTACCCGAGAGTGGCCATATAAGGATGTCAAGCCATGCATTTTCGCTGAGGAGTATCTATATCCCGCTGAGGGCAAGAGCGACCTGACCGATTACAAGATCATGTGTTTTGATGGAAGGGTCCGCTGCGAGTTCACCTGCACCGATCGTGCCGAGGGTGGCTTGCGTGTGGATTTCTTCGACCCCGAATGGAACCACCTGCCGTTCACCAGACATTATCCCAATGCGGATGTTCCTCCGGAAGCCCCCTCGAGTTTGAAGCAGATGGTTACCGACGCTGAGCTGTTGTCAAAGGAGATCCCGTTCGTTCGAGCCGACTTCTATGAGGTCGCCGGCCAGTATTACTTCGGAGAGCTGACGTTCTTCCCCGGCGGCGGTTTTGAGGAGTTCGACCCCTCCTCGTGGGATGAAACGCTCGGCTCCTGGATTAAGCTCCCGAATAGTATCGGGGGGGGGTGCTTCCTAGGTGAATCGTCGATGCTGTTGGTCCATGGCAACGTGAGACCTGAAAGCTGTCCTGCAGACTATAAGGTCAGCTGCTTTAACGGCGAGCCGAAGCTCATCGAAGTTCATCGCGGGCGCTTTTCCGATCATACTTGCGACTACTTCACTCCGAGCTGGGAGCCTTTGCCTGATATTGAATGGGCTGGCATCCCTAAGTCCAAAGGTAAGATCGCTGCCCCCTCTAGACTCCAGGAGATGCTCGATTACAGCTTAGTTCTCACCGAGGGGTTCCCAGAGATGCGCGCTGATTGGTATTTGGCGGGGGATAGGCTCATTTTCGGCGAGCTCACGCTTTTCAACGATGCCAGTTTCGGCGTTATCGATGATGGTACGGATTCCCTGTTAGGCTCCTTTATCGATCTTGATTTGGCTTATGGGAATAAATGATTGAAGGAAGATGACTGACGAATTAAGTAAAAAGGCTTCTTCGGCTACCAAGTGGTCCCTTGTGACCGAGGTGGTCGTTAAGCTCATATCGCCGCTCACCCAAATCGCCCTCGCACATATTCTGGCGCCTGAGGCTTTCGGTGTCGTCGCGACCGTCACGATGGTGACGAGCTTCGCCGACATGCTCTCCGACGCGGGCTTCCAGAAATATCTCATCCAGCACGAGTTCGAGGACACGGGCCATCTCTACCGCAGCGCGAACGTCGCCTTCATGACAAACCTGTTCGTCTCGCTCGTGCTCTGGCTCCTCGTCGGGATCTTCAACGAACCCCTCGCCGCGCTCGTTGGCAACGACGGGCTCGGGATCGTGCTCATCGTCGCTTGCGCTTCCCTTCCCCTCACCGCCCTGAGCAGCATCCAGCTTGCGCTGTTCCACAGGACGTTCGCCTTCAAGGAGCTCTTCGTCGTCCGCGTCGCCGTAGCCCTCGTCCCCTTCGTCGTCACCGTCCCCTTGGCGCTTCTGGGCTTCGACTTCTGGTCGCTGGTGATCGGGACAATCGCCGGCAACCTGGTGAATGCGCTTGTCCTGACCCTGAAGTCCGATTGGAAGCCGTTGCTCTTCTATTCCTTCGCCGAGCTGAGGGAGATGATCTCGTTCAGCGCGTGGACGCTCCTCGAGCAGTTCTCCATCTGGCTCACTTCCTGGATGGGCACCTTCATCGTCGGGTCGCTGCTGACCTCGTACTATCTCGGTCTATATAAGACGTCGATCTCGATGGTCAACACCGGCATGGGCATCATCACGAGCGCTACGACCCCCGTGCTGTTCGCCGAGCTCTCCCGAAGGCAGGGGGACGACGAGTCGTTCCAGTCCGCCTTCTTCCGTATGCAGGAGAAGGTCGCCCTGTTCGTCGTGCCACTCGGTTTCGGGATTTTCTTCTATCGCGACTTCGTCACCACGCTCGTTCTCGGCCCGCAGTGGTCCGAAGGATCCCTTATGTTCGGCCTGTGGGCCCTGAGCAGCGCCGTCGTGATCCCGATTGGATACTATGCGAGTGAGGTCTTCAGGGCGAAGGGCAGGCCCAAGCTCTCCTTTGCCTCCCAGGTGGCGTATCTTCTGATCATGGCGCCCGTCACGTACTATGCGGCGACGCTCGATTTCGGGTCCTTTGCTCTGTATAGCTCGCTCCTGCGCATTGTCGCCATCTGCATTGACATCTTCATCCTCAAGGCCTTTATCAAGTTCCCCGTTGGCAAGATGATTGCCCGCCTGGCCTCGATCTTCGTTTGCTCCGCAGTGATGATCGTCGCCGGCTGGGTTCTTGCCGACTTCGGCGTCCCGACCATCGCGGGGATAATCGCTTGCGTTGTCGTTTATGCCTTGTGCTGCGAGGTCTTTCCGTCGACACGTACGCAGCTCAATGGGATTCTTTCGAGATTCATGAGATAGGAAAGGTATGGGCATCATGATTGGAAAACGGAAGCGGGGGGGGTGCCTCGACTGGCTGCGTTATGGGGATGGTGCCTCTCCTTTGACGGACCATGCGCTCAGATTTCTCTGGTTCTTCCGAAAGGCCCAGTGCTCTTCCAATCCGATGTGGAGGCTGATGCTGCAGCATATGCGCGAGAGGTATGGGCTCGAGATATCCCGTTCAACCGATATCGGACCGGGCCTTTACCTGGGCCACGCCTACAACATCACGGTGAACCCCGCTGCCGCCATCGGCTCGAATTGCAACCTGCATAAGGGCGTGACCATCGGCCAGGAGAACCGTGGGAAACGTGAGGGCGCCCCGGTAATAGGGGATTGCGTTTGGATCGGCGTCAACGCGACTCTGGTCGGCAGGATCTCGGTGGGGGACGACGTTCTCATCGCCCCCGGGGCGTACGTGAATTGCGATGTTCCTAGCCATTCGATAGTGCTTGGCAACCCGTGTCGCGTGATTCCGCGAGAAGGCGCCACGGATGGCTATATCAACCACAAGATAGAACTGTAACTACAAACCCAACTGCGAAGGAGTGCATATATGACTGAGAGAAAGGTTCTCGTTACCGGGGCCGCCGGTTTCATCGGGTCGTTCCTGGTGAAGAAGCTGCTCGAGGAGACCGACGACGTGATCGTCGGCTTGGACAACGTCAACAGCTACTACGACCCCGGCATCAAGGAGGCCCGCCTGGCGATGCTCGCCGAGGCAGATGAGGACGGCCGCTTCGCGTTCGTGAAGGGCGACCTCTGCGACGCCGCGCTGATTGAGCGCCTGTTCACGGAGAACGGCTTCGACGTGGTGGTGAACCTCGCCGCGCAGGCGGGCGTGCGCTACTCCATCGAGAACCCTCTAGCCTACGTCAACAGCAACCTGATCGGCTTCTTCAACATCCTGGAGGCTTGCCGCCACCACCCGGTGAAGCACCTGGTGTACGCGAGCTCGAGCTCCGTCTACGGCGGCAACAAGAAGGTACCCTTCAGCGAGGAGGACCGCGTCAACTCGCCGGTCTCGCTCTACGCCGCGACCAAGAAGAGCAACGAGCTCATGGCCGCAGCCTACTCCAAGCTCTACTCGATTCCCGCTACGGGTCTTCGCTTCTTCACGGTGTACGGCCCCATGGGCAGGCCCGACATGGCCTACTTCGGCTTCACCGAAAAGCTACGTTGCGGCGATACCATCAAAATCTTCAACATGGGCGACTGCAAGCGCGACTTCACCTTCGTAGGCGACATTGTCGAGGGCGTGAAGCGCGTGATGGACGGGGCGCCTGAGGTTAAGATGGGCGAGGACGGCCTGCCCATGGCGGCGCACCGCGTCTACAACATCGGCAACTCGCACCCCGAGAACTTGCTGGACTTCGTGGACACGCTGCAGCGCGTGCTCGTGGAGGAGGGTGTACTGCCTGCGGACTACGACTTTGAGGCGCACAAACAGCTCGTACCCATGCAGCCCGGCGACGTACCCGTGACCTATGCGGATACAGCGGCACTCGAGCGTGATTTCGGCTATAAACCGGCAACTCCGCTCGAGGACGGCCTGAGGGCCTTTGCCAAGTGGTATAAGCGCTACTACAACATTTAGGAAATCATGGCCCTGTAACAGGGGCCATTTTTCATGCGAATTATTGTTCTTTGACAATTGGAGAATGACATGAAGATCGCTGTCGCCGGTACCGGCTACGTCGGCCTGTCCCTCGCCGTCCTGCTCTCGCAGCACAACGAGGTGCACGCACTGGATATCGTGCCCGAGAAGGTCGAGAAGATCAACAACTACGTATCGCCCATCCAGGACGACGAGATCGAGCGCTTCCTGGCGGAGGCCAAGGCGGGAGAGCGCAAGCTCGACCTGAGCGCCACCGTCGACGTGGCCGAGGCCTACACCGGCGCCGACTATGCCGTCATCGCCACGCCCACCAACTACGACTCCGATAGGAACTTCTTCGACACTTCCTCCGTCGAGGCAGCCAT
>CABVCF010000009.1 GCA_902496775.1 uncultured Collinsella sp. | reverse complement strand
TATCGGCCAACAGGTCCGAGCCGACGGCCCCAAGCGTCATTTGGTTAAGCAGGGAACGCCCACCATGGGTGGCGTTGTCATCCTCGTCGCGATCTCGCTGACCTGTCTGCTGATGGGCAAGCTCACCACCGAGCTCGTGCTCGTGCTGCTCGCCACGCTGGCGACCGGCGTGCTGGGCCTGATCGACGACCTGACCTCCGTTACGCATGGGCGCTCGCTCGGTCTGACGCCTCATGCCAAGATGATCGGCCTAACCATTATCTGTGTCACCTTTACGGTGCTCGCCGTCAACTGGTGCGGCGTCGCCCCCGAGATTCGTTTTCCCGGTGGGTTGACGATCGACCTTGGCGTGCTTTCGACCACCATCTGCGGCCTTTCGTTCCCGTGGCTCTACATTGTCTTTTGCTGGCTGATGATCGCCGGTCTTTCTAATGCCGTGAACCTGACCGATGGCCTTGATGGTCTTGCTGGTGGCACCTCTATGATTGCCATGCTCGCCATGGCCGCCATGGCGTTTTTGCACGGAGACGTGAACCTGTCCATCTTCTGCACCGCGTGTGCCGGTGCCTGCTTGGGCTTTTTGTGGTTCAACTGCTATCCGGCGAGCATCTTTATGGGCGATACCGGCTCGCTTGCCCTGGGCGCCGCGTTTGCCTGCACGTCCATCATGACCAACACCGAGGTCGTCTCCCTCATCATCGGCGGCCTGTTTATCGTTGAGACCCTGTCGGTCATGATTCAGGTTGTCTACTTCCACTTTACGCACAAGCGCGTCTTCCTTATGGCGCCCATCCATCATCATTTCGAAAAGAAGGGCTGGGCCGAGACCAAGGTCGTCATCCGTTTTTGGATTATCGCTGCGGCCTTTGGTGCCGTTGGCCTTGCCCTGTTCTTCCAGTTGGGATAGTGGTCTTTCATGCCTCTTGCTGATGTCTTTAGCCTGCTCGTTTTGGGTCAGGGCAAATCCGGTCTCGATGTCGCCCGCTGGGCGCTGGCACATCCCGAGCGCGTAAGCGCCGTTACCGTGTATGGCGGCGGCACCTCTGAGCCCAATGACGCCACGCGTGCGCTCGAGGCTGCTGGTGCGTCGTTTGTCTATGGGACCGAACAGGTCGAGGGCGCCTATGACGTATGCGTGACGTGCCCGGGCATCTCGGAGTTCTCGGGCTTCTTTAAGGCCGGGCGCGAGCATGCCGCCCAGATTATGGGTGAGCCCGAGTTTGCCTATCGCCTGTCGCCCGATAACTGGATTGCCATCACGGGCACCAACGGCAAGACGACCACCACGTCGCTGACTGATTATCTGCTTAAGGCTGCCGGCGAGGCCAGCGTTGCTGTCGGCAACATCGGCGAGCCGCCGGTCAACGAGATTGACGGCCGAGCCCACAATGAGTGGTTTGTGGCTGAGCTCTCGAGCTATCAGATTGCTACGACAACCGAGCTCCACCCCCGCGTGGCGGTGCTGCTCAACATCACTCCCGACCACTTGGGCTGGCATAAGAGCCATAAGAACTATGCGCTTGCCAAGATCAAACTGTTTGACAATATGGTCGATGACGATCTGGCGGTTGTCGACGTCGAAGACGCCGGCATTCACGAGTTCGATGAGTTCATCTACACGCCGGGTCGTCGCATCTGCAAGGTTGCCTTTGACGAGCCTGAGGGCGAGGATGCCGCCTTTGTGCGCGATGGCAAGATGATCGTGCGTCTGAAGGGTGTCGAGACCCCGCTCATCGCTACATCCGAGCTCAAGATCTCGGGCCATCACAATGTTATCAATGCCCTGTGCGCTGCCACGGCTGCCTTGGCGGTCGGTGCCGATGTCGATGGTGTCTGTCGCGGTCTTGCCTCGTTCCAGCCGCTCGAGCACCGCGTGGAGCCGTGTGGCGAGATTGACGGCGTGCGCTACGTCAACGATTCCAAGGCGACCAACACCGATGCGGTCGAGAAGGCACTGACGGCATTTCCCGATGACGACGTGATCTTGCTGCTCGGCGGCCACGATAAGGGCACGCCGCTCACGGACTTCGCACGCGTCGTTATGGACAACGTGCGCTCGGTCGTCTGCTTTGGCGATGCGCGCGAGCGCTTCACCGCCGCTATGGACGAGGCTGATGTCGATGGCGATGTGGATATCGCCCAGGCGGATGACCTGCGCGACGCCGTGGACGTTGCCCGTTCGCTTTCGAGCCGTGGTGACGTGATCTTACTTTCTCCTGCCTGCTCTTCGTTCGATGAGTTCTCGGGCTATGAGGAGCGCGGCCGCGTGTTTAAGGACTACGTGGCTCAGCTTGCCGCTACAGCGAAATCGCAAATGGAATAGGGGTTGCGGTGAGAGAGGAGAGCCCCCGACAAGGTATGAGGAGGCCCGACTCGGACCGTGCTTCCTCACGTCGCACCGCACCGCGTTCCAGCCGCGGCGGGCAGTCGTTTAGCGAACGCTATATTGCCGGCGTTCCCGCCCGTATCATGCGCCCCCGTTTGATATTCATGGCCTGCTTGTTTACCTTGGTATGCTTTGGCCTGCTGATGGTGTACTCGGCGTCTTCGGTCGAGGCGCTGCACGAGAATGGCTCGGCGACGTTTTTTCTGGGTCGACAGGCCGCGTTTGCCGTGGTCGGTGTTCTGGCGCTGATTGCCATCGTGCGCGTTTTGCCGGACAGCTGGTTTGGGGAGGATGTGCTCAGGATCTTCCTCATAGGCATGATAGGGCTACTGTTTTTGGTGTTCTTGGTGGGCAGCGGCAGCCGTGGCGCCACGCGCTGGCTCAACATCGCCGGCATTCAGTTCCAGCCTTCCGAGTTTTTAAAGCCATTTGCCATTGCGTATTCGGCCATCATGCTTGATCGCTTCTTTTCGCCCGGTGGCAACATCAACGAATTCCTTCGCAAGATGGGCATCTACCTGGGCATTTCGCTCTTTCTGATCTTTATCCAGCCCGATTTCGGTACTGTCCTGATCATCCTGTTGACCCTCATGTGCATGGCGTTGTTTGCGGGTCTCGACCCCAGATTTATCATCGGCGTGCTAATCTTCGGCATTCTCGTGATCGTGATTGCGCTTGTCGCAGAGCCGTACCGTATGGTGCGTATTCAGGTTGCCTTGAACCCTTGGGCCGACGAGTATGGTGACGGCTATCAGGCCACGCTTGCCATCATGGCCTTTGCCTCGGGCGGTCTGTTCGGCCGCGGCATCGGCAACTCAACCATGAAGTACTCGTATCTGCCCGAGGCGCACAATGACTACATCCTGGCCATCATTGGCGAGGAAGTCGGTTTTGTCGGAACCGTGCTGTTCTTCTTGGTGTTTGCGATGCTGATCTACTCGGCGTTTCGCATTGCCGAGCAGGCGACCGATCGCCGGGGCGCGCTCATGGCGTCTGGCTCCGCGGTCATTCTCGCGGTGCAGTTTTTGATTAACGCGCTGGGCATCCTCAACGTGTTTCCCATGACGGGCAAACCGTTGCCGTTTATTAGCTACGGCGGTTCGTCGATTATTGTGTCGCTCATGCTTGCCGGGTTGATCCTGCGCGTTTCGTACGAGAGCGCCCGTCGCGATGAGTATGACCGCCGCCGTGAGAGCTTTGCCGTTATGGATGAGAGTACCGCCGGCGTGCCCCACGTGCGCGGTGAACGACCTTCGCGTAGCGGCTTTACCGTTCTGGATGGCTCTGCATCCGAGTCGGCAGCTCGTTCACGTCCGCGAACGGCTCCGCAAGGTCGTCCACAGCGCCCCAGCCCTCGCAACGCGGGCGGCGGATATAATCGAATCGATTTGAACTCGGACCCGTCGGCGCGTCTGCGCACCGACGACCAGGGACCGCGTGTACGAAGGGACTACCATGACCGATAAAATGACCGTTGCTATTGCAGCCGGCGGCACGGCAGGACACATCAACCCCGCGCTCGCCTTGGCCGAAGAGCTGCGTGACCGTGGCCACCACGTTGTGTTCGTGGGCCAGTCGCGCAAGCTCGAGGGTCGTCTGGTCCCCGAGGCTGGGTTTGATTTTGTGCCCATTACGGTCACGGGCTTCGACCGCTCCCGTCCTTGGACGGCGCTGACCTCGCTGTGGCGTGTCAACAAGGCCAAGCGTGCGCTCTCCAGTCATTTCTCAAAGGTCGGCAAGCCCGATGCCGCCATTGGTTTTGGTGCCTATGTCGAGGTTCCGCTGCTGGGGTGGTGCAAGGGCGCGGGCGTTCCGTATCTGCTGCATGAGCAGAACTCTGTTCCGGGCCTGGCCAACAAGATGATGAACTCCCACGCCGCCCGCGTGTGCATCTCGGTGCCGGCAGCGCGTTCGGTCTTTGAGCGCGAAGGTGACCCTGACCACGTGCTCATGACCGGCAACCCCGTACGTCGCTCGGTGATCGAGGGCGATCGCGCTCGCGGCCGCAAGGCACTTGGCGTTCCCGAGGACGCTACGCTGCTGCTCGTCTTTGGCGGTTCACTTGGCGCCCAGCACCTCAACGAGCGCGTGGTTTCGCTCAAAAACGAGCTGCTTTCGCGCAAGAACCTCTATGTGTTGCATTCGACGGGTGCCGACGGCTTTGAGGAGACCGAGCGCGCTTTGGCGCTGACGCCCGAGGAGGCGAAGCGTTACCGCGTCCAGCCTTACATCGACAACATGGGCGATATGCTGGCTGCTGCCGATTTGGTGCTCTCGCGTTCGGGCGCATCGAGCGTGGCCGAGATCGCTGCACTCGCCGTGCCCTCGATGCTCGTGCCGTACCCGCATGCGACGGCCGACCACCAAACCACCAATGCCCGTTATCTGGTCGACGCCGGGGCCGGCGTGCTCTGCGCCGATGCCGATATCGACGGTTCTGCCTTTGCCGATGAACTGCTGCACCTGGTCGATGACGCGGCGGCGCGCGACGCCATGCGTCAGGCGGCGCGTGGTCTGGCTCAGGATAGGGCCGCCGCTCTTCTGGCGGATGCGGTAGAGGGTTTGCGTTAGTTAGACGGGATATCGTCGGTCGCCCTCGCGCTGATGCGGTAGGTGCGGTACAGTTAACGGGTTACAGGCAGTGTTTACGCAAGGAGTACACGAGCACATGGCTGATTCCCAGACTGCAACCTCCGCGCCCGAGTTTAAGAGCGCCCACTTTATCGGTATCGGCGGCGCCGGCATGAGCGGCATCGCCCTCGTTCTGCACGAGCGCGGTTATGCCGTTACCGGCTCCGACCTTAAGACGTCACGTTATATCCGCCAGCTTACCCGCGCTGGTGTGAAGGTGCATGTGGGCCATGAGGCCGCCACGATCGACGAGGTCAAGCCCGACGTGGTTGTTGTCTCCACCGCTATTCCGGAGTCCAACCCTGAACTCGTGCGCGCTCGCGAGCTTGGTATTCCCGTGTGGCCCCGTGCCAAGATGCTCTCTGCTTTGGGCCACGGCTACACCACTGTCGCTGTTGCCGGCACGCATGGCAAGACCACCACGTCTTCGATGTGCGCCACCATGCTCGACCGCATGGGTCTGGATCCGAGCTTCCTGATCGGTGGCATCGTCGAGGGCTATGACACGAACGGCAAGAACGGCTCGGGCGACTACTTTGTCGCCGAGGCCGACGAGTCCGACAGCTCCTTCCTGTTCCTGAACCCCAACGTAGTCATTGTGACCAACGTCGAGGCCGATCACCTCGATCACTACTCGGGTATCGAGGAGATCGAGGCAACTTTCGCCAAATTCATGAGCCTGGTGGGCGAGGAGGGCACCGCCATCGTCTGCGGTGAGGACCCGCATCTGGTCGAGCTCGCCAAGTCGACGGGCCGTCACGTGCTTTCCTACGGCTTTGCCGAGAGCAACGACATCGTCTGCATGCACCCGGATGTCAAGGGCATCCAGAGTGACTTTATCGTTCGCTTTGAGGACGGCACTGAGCATGCCGTGGAGATCAAGAGCAATCCCGGTCGCCACAACATGCTCAACGCCACGGCGGTGCTCACCGTCGCCCATGTTCTGGGCCTTGACATCGACGCCGCCGCCAAGGCGCTCTCGAGCTTTGAGGGCGTCCGCCGTCGCTTTACCCACGTGGGCGATATCGATGGCATCACCGTGGTCGATGATTACGGCCATCACCCCACCGAGATTAAGGCGACGCTTGCTGCCGCTTCGTCGCTGGGCTACAAGCATGTCGACGTCGTGTTCCAGCCGCACCGCTATTCGCGTCTGCAGGCCCTGTGCGACGACTTTGCCGATGCATTTGCCAATGCCGATAAACTGCTGCTGATTGATGTGTTCTCAGCTGGCGAGATGCCCATTCCGGGTGTCACCTCTAAGATGCTCGCCGATACCGTGCGCGCCAAGCATCCTGGCAAGGAGGTCGTGTATTGCTCCAGCCGTCTTGAGCTCAATCAGGAGCTCGAGCAGATGGTGGGCGAGGGCGACCTGCTGCTCACCATGGGTGCCGGTGACGTTACGACCGTCGGTCCCGAGTTTATCGAGTATCTGACTGCCAAGAAAGACGCTTAAGTCTAATGGGTCTGTTTAACGCCGTCATGGCGCTCTCGGGCATGATCGACACGGATGTGATCGAGGACGAGCGCCTTGCGCGTCATACGAGCTATCGTATCGGCGGCAAGGCCGACCTCTTTGTGACGTGCCATAGCTATCATGCCCTCCGCCGCGCCGTGGCGGTGCTCGATCGCGAGCAGGTGCCGTGGGTCATCATCGGCAAGGGCTCCAATCTGCTGGTTGCCGATGGCGGTTATCGCGGTGCCGTCATTTCGCTCGGACGTGAGTTTCAGCGCACGGTTGTTGCCGATGACGGTTGTACGCTGACGGTCGGTGCGGGCGTGATGTTTGCGCGCCTGGTCAACGATGCCCTGTCGCGTAGCCTCTCGGGCCTTGAGTTTGCCGTTGGCATCCCTGGCTCGGTTGGCGGCGCGATATCTATGAATGCCGGCACACGGACCGAGTGGATTGGCTCGCTGGTTGAGGATGTCGTAACGTTTGACCCGGCATCCGGTATCAAGCATTATGCGGGGTCCGAGATCACTTGGGGCTACCGCGAATGTAGCCTTCCCCGCAATGAGATCATCCTCGAGTGCGTGCTCAAGCTTAAACCGGCGCCCAAGGCCGACATTCGCGAGCGCATGGAACGGTACCTGACGAGGCGCAAGCGTACGCAGCCCATGGGTCGCGCATCCTGCGGGTCGGTCTTTCGCAACCCGCCCGATGCGAGTGTGGGCAAGCTTATCGAGGATTGTGGATTAAAGGGTTTTTCGATTGGCGGCGCGGAAGTTTCGCCCGTTCACGCTAATTTTATCGTTAATAACGGAACTGCCTCGGCCGATGACGTTGCCGCGGTTATCAGACATGTGCACGGAAAGGTGAGGGAGGCGTATGGCATCGAGCTCAGACCGGAAGTTAAATTCCTCGGCTTCTAGAGCATCGAAACCCACCTTCCGCCGCGCCGGAGGGCGTTCCGGCGCGCCTGCCAAACCTCAACGCAATACCGTCGCGCACTCTAAGTCTGTCGGGCATGCACGACAGGCCGGGCGTCCGGTCGTCGGCTCGCAGCTCGGTAATCGTTCGGCCGCAAAAAAGTCCTCGCGTCCCTCGGTGACGTCAAAGCCTGTTATGGGCGCCAAGCCTGCCCGTCCCATGGCAACTCCTAAGCCCTCGACGGGAGCTAAGGCGGCGCGTCCGGGTCGCACGCTGGGCGCATCGAAACCGCGCTCGCTGACATCGGTGCCGGCTACCGCCAAGAAGCCTTCGGGTAAAAAAGGCGTCAACCCGTTGTCTTCACTTAGGGCGATGGCAAATAAAACATCAGACGCCGCTTCTGTCGTTACAGGCAAAGGCAAAATCGTGGGCGGCGTTTTGGCCGTCTTGGCCGTACTCGTCGTCGTTGCCGTCGTGGTGATCAACTCTGGATTGTTTACCGCCACTGATATTCAGATTCAAGGCAGCGAGCATGTGACGAAGCACGATGCTATCCAGCTGATCGATTTGCCCGAGGGAACGTCGCTTTTTAACGTCGATCCCGACCAGATTACCGAGGACCTCAAGCAGAACCCGTGGGTCTCGGGCGTGGATGTCCAGCGTCAGTTCCCGCATACGCTCATCATTACGCCTATGGAGCGCAAGGTCATCGCAATTGCCTATATCAGCTCCGATGACCTTGCCTGGGCCATCGGGGATGATGACACCTGGATCGCCCCGCTGTCTACGTCGGTCGAAGTGGATGACCAGGGCAACGTCATCACGACGGGGCAGGGCTCAAATACCCTGACCGGCATTGATGCCGCGCTGGCGCTCGCTAAGCACTATGGCGCGGTGTTGTTGACTGATGTCTCGGCGGATGTCGCTCCGGTTTCCGGCCAGGCGGTGAGCTCCAAGGCCGTTAAGGCTGGCTTGGATTATGTGCGTGGTTTTTCGAGCGAGTTCTTGGGACAAGTCAAGGATATTTCCACGCCTTCGGTCGAAGCCATCTCGGCAAACCTCAATAACGGCATTGAGGTGTCGCTGGGCGATTCGAACGATATCGTCAAGAAGGAGCGCGTAGTCACCAAGCTGCTTTCGCAGGTAGAGGGCGTAACGTATATCAATGTGCGCTCTCCGGGTAACTATACATTTAGGAACGCTCCGACCTCGTAGCGCTGGTTGATGCTTTGTTGAGGGGCCATACCACGCCGTTTATCTGGTTTGTTTGGTTTTCACGGTCAATTATTTGACTGATACGTTCATAATGTGCAAACATAATACGGTTTACCTTTGCATTTACTTTCAACCTGAAGGTTAATGTGCGCAGGGGTCGACCCATGCTATGGCTATAACCTTTGTTCGGAGGACCGACATGCACGAGACAGAGATCAACAACTACCTTGCCGTCATTAAGGTGGTCGGCGTCGGCGGCGGCGGTACCAACGCGGTCAATCGAATGATCGAAGAGGGCATCCGCGGCGTCGAGTTTGTTGCCATCAACACCGATGCTCAGGCACTCGCGATCTCTGATGCCGATATCAAGGTGCACATCGGCACCGACCTTACCCGCGGCCTGGGCGCCGGCGCCAACCCCGAGGTTGGCCGCAAGGCTGCCGATGAGTCCCGCGACGACATTGCCGAGGCGCTCGCTGGCGCCGACATGGTGTTCATCACCTGCGGCGAGGGCGGTGGCACCGGTACCGGCGCTGCTCCCATCGTTGCCGATATCGCGATGAACGAGGTCGGTGCGCTGACCGTCGCCGTCGTGACCAAGCCCTTCACCTTCGAGGGCCGCAAGCGCAAGAAGAGCGCCGAGGAGGGCATTAAGACCCTCTCCGATTGCGTCGACACCATGATCGTCATCCCTAACGATAAGCTGCTCGACATCGCCGAGAAGAAGACCACCATGCTCGAGGCCTTCGCGATTGCCGATGGCGTCCTTTCCCAGGGCACCCAGGGCATCACCGACCTCATCACCGTCCCCGGTATCATCAACCTGGACTTCGCCGATGTTAAGACCATCATGAAGCAGGCCGGTACCGCCATGATGGGTATCGGTACCTCTTCTGGGGATACCCGTGCCGTCGACGCTGCCCAGCAGGCCATCTCCAGCCCGCTGCTCGAGAGCTCCATCGATGGTGCCACGCGCGTGCTGCTCTCCATCGCCGGTTCCAAGGACCTGGGCATCCAGGAGATCAGCGATGCCGCCGACGTTGTCGCCAACGCCGTCGACCCCGAGGCCAACATCATCTTCGGTACCGTTGTTGACGAGTCCCTGGGCGATCAGGTGCGTATCACCGTCATCGCTACGGGCTTCTCCGACTCCAACGTCAACCGTCAGGACGAGCTCTTTGCCGCTCAGCAGTCTCAGAGCAAGGCCGCTGCCTCCGCTGAGCCGCAGCGCACCGCTCCGGCCACCAGCCCGGCTCAGGCCGCTCCGACCCGCAACGTCGGTGGCACCGAGCTTCCTAACTTCGGCAACGATCAGTTCGAGCTTCCCGACTTCCTGAAGCGCGGTAGCTTCTAGTTCGTTTTTTCTCAACGACTTGCAAGGGGTGCGTCCGATTGGGCGCGCCCTTTTTATTTCGACTTTGTAAACTAGAACCTCCAATCTCCTTACGTTCCCTTTACGATTGCCTCCAGCGCAGCAGGTATCCTTTAAGAGAAGTATGACAGCCGTATAAACGCTGGCTGTAGCGGCGATGCCGCAGTACTTGTGTTATTAGGAGGCTTTAGTATGGCAGCACGTGCGGACAACGTTTCGCGTGTCGACCATGATGGAGTTACGTTGGTGGAGGGCGCGACATCCGATGTTCGCTTTGCCTTCACCGAGCGCGCCGGTGGTGTTTCCGAAGATGCGTACTCCTCACTCAACTTGGGCTCGCATGTTGGCGATGACCCCTTTGCTGTTCAAGAAAATCGTCGTCGCGCGCTCGAGGCTATGGGTGCCGCCGAGTGCGAGCACAACCTGCTCGTTCCCAATCAGGTCCATGGTGACCGTATCGTTGCGGTGACCTCGAACGGCGCCGATGACCTTGAGGACGTCCGCGAGCAGATTGCCGAGGGCTGCGATGCCATCGTCTGTACGGCGCATAACGTGCCCGTGCTGCTCTGCTTTGCCGACTGCGTTCCCGTGGTGCTGGTGGCCCCTGGCGGATTTGCCGTGGTGCACTCCGGTTGGAAGGGCACGATTGCACACATTTCCGCCAAGGCGTGCCAGGCGCTTTGCGAAGCTGCCGCCTGCGATGCGTGCGACGTTTCCGCCTATATCGGCCCCCATATCTTGGGTGACGAATATGAGGTATCCCAGGAACTCATGGATCGCTTTGCCGCCGAGTTTTCTTGCATCGATGCGAGTACCTCTCGCATGCTCGATCTTTCCGCTGCCATTCGCGAGGCGCTGGTAGATGCCGGTGTCGACGCAGATAATATCGTGGATACCCAGCTTTCGACCGTTCGTCAGAACGACCGCTTTTATTCCTACCGCAACGAGGGCGGCACCTGTGGGCGCCATGCTGCGATCGGCGTGATGCTATGAGAAAGATCGCATCGGTCCTGAGTGCAGCAGTGCTCACGCTCACGCTGTGCGCCTGCTCCTCGGGATCTTCTACCTCTTCCATCACCGTTGCCGGCTCTACGACGTGCCTTCCCATTGCCGAGATCGCGGCCGAGGGCTTTAAAGAGGAGACCGGCACCGACGTGCTCGTCTCCGGCCTTGGCTCATCTGCTGGCATCGAAGCTGTTAGCGCCGGCACCGCCGACATCGCTAGTTCGTCTCGTGGCCTCAATGCCGACGAGCAGGATTTGGGCCTGACCCCGATCGTAATCGCACACGACGGCATTGCAGTCATCGTGAACGACGACAACCCGGTCGACAATCTCTCGACCGAGCAGCTCCGCGATATTTACGCCGGCAAGATCACCAACTGGAAAGAAGTCGGCGGAGAGGACCTGAAGATTCAGGTTATCAACCGCGATGAGGCGTCCGGTACGCGCGAGGCCTTCCGCACTATCGTGATGGACGGCACGCCGTTTGATCGCCGCTCGGCTGTTCTTTCGGGCACGGGCCAGGTACGCGATGTCGTGTCCCGCTCGCGTGGCGCCATTGGCTACATCTCGCTGGGTTTTGTCGAGAGCCTCAATGCCAAGACCTCGGTTAAGGCCGTTTCGGTCAACCATGTCGAGGCATCCGAGAAGACGGTCGCAAGCGGCGGCTATCCCATCTCGCGTGACCTTTACTTCTTTGTGAAGGGTACGCCTTCGCAGCAGGCGCAGGACTACATTGACTATGTGACGTCCGAAAAGATGGACAAGCAGATTCGCGAGGCGGGCTTTATTCCCGTCACCAACGACGGAAAGGGGAGTGAGTAGCGTGGAAGCACAGGAAATCCCCCAGATTGAGCATGAGGCGCGGACGCCCAAAAAGCGTGAGTTGGCGTTGGTGTCACGCAGCACCTATCTCAAGGAGAAGGCGCTGCGGTGGATCTTCTTTGCCTGTGCGTTCTTGGCGGTCGTCACCGTCATCCTGATTTTTGTCTTTACCACGTACTCGGCGCTGCCGGTTTTTACCGACATTGGCCTGGCGGACTTCTTTAGCTTTACATGGGCGCCCTCTGAGGGTCACTACGGCATTATGTCGCTGCTGGCTGGCTCTGGCCTGGTGACGGTCGGTGCGCTCGCCATGGGCGTGCCCCTGGGTGTGGGTACGGCCGTGTATCTGGTCGAGATTGCCAGCAAGCGCGTGCGCAAGCTCATCAGCCCCGCCGTCGACCTGCTGGCGGGCATCCCCTCCATCATCTACGGCTTCTTTGGCATGGTCATCATCCGTCCGTTTATCGCGCAGCTGACCGGCGGTCTTGGCTTTGGCGCGCTGACGGCGTGGTTCGTGCTCGCCATCATGATCGTTCCCACCATCACCACGCTCACCATCGATGCCCTCAATTCCATTCCCATGGGCATTCGCGAGGCATCCTATGCCATGGGTGCCACCAAGTGGCAGACCATCTACAAGGTCGTGCTTCCTGCAGCCAAGCTGGGCATTGTCGATGCAATTGTCTTGGGTATGGGGCGTGCCATCGGTGAGACCATGGCCGTGCTTATGGTCGTGGGCAACGCCCCGGTCATTCCGGATAGCATCTCGAGCCCCATCTCGACGCTCACGAGTCAGATCGCGCTCGACATGAGTTATTCCTCGGGCCTGCACCGCTCGGCTCTGTTTGGCATGGGCGTTGTCTTGTTTATCATCTCCGCTGCACTGGTGGGTATCGTCCGCCTGATTTCCAAGAAGAGGGGGTAGGCTATGTCCGATTCCGTTGACACGAGGGTCGATACGACCTCGTCGCGCGAGCGCATCAAGCGTGCCCTTTCCCATGGCAAGAAGGGCCGCATCAACAAGGACCTCTCCAACAAGATCATGCTCGGCGTGTTTCGCGCCGCGGCCTATATCACCACGCTGGTGCTGATCGCCATCATCGCCTACGTGGTCATCAACGGCCTGCCGCATATCTCGCTCGACTTTATCTTTGGCTGGCCGCAGGGCGTCAACGCCGAGGGCGGCATTTGGCCCACGATCGTCTCGACCATCTACGTGACGGCGCTCGCCATGCTTATCTGCACGCCGGTTGCCGTCCTGGCTGCGGTCTATCTGGCCGAGTACGCCAAGCAGGGCAAGGTCGTCGACATTATTCGCTATGCTGCCGATGCCCTGGCCTCGGTGCCCTCCATTGTTATGGGCCTCTTTGGCTACGCCTTGTTTGTCGAGGCCATGGGTCTGGGCCTTTCGATGGTCTCGGCCGCCCTGGCGCTGGCACTTCTGATGCTGCCCATCGTCATGCGTACCACCGAGGAGGCAATCCGCGCCGTTCCGCGCTATATCCGTTGGGGCGCATATGGCCTGGGCGCCACCAAGTGGCAGGTCGTCTCCAAGATCGTGCTTCCTTCGGCTTTTGGCCGCATCGCCACCGGCATCGTGCTTGCCATCGGCCGCGCCATCGGCGAGACCGCGGTGGTGCTCTACACCATGGGTCAGGCCATCAACCTGCCTATTTCGCCGCTCGATTCCGGTCGTCCCATGACCGTTCACCTTTATCTGCTTGCCAATGACGGCATCAACATGAACGCAGCCTACGGCACTGCGCTTTTGCTGATGGCGATTATTCTGGCCTTCAACCTGTTTGCGCGTTATCTGTCGCGCAAACGCCGCTAGTTAAGGAGTCCCATGTCCGTCTATCAGTCCGCTCCCACGCCGGAGCAAGCGGCCATCACGGCCAAGGATTTCAACTTTTGGTACGGTGACTTTCATGCGCTGACGGGGCTCGACCTCAACATCGCCAAAAACGCCATCACCTCGTTTATCGGTCCTTCGGGCTGCGGCAAATCGACGTTTTTGCGCTGCATCAACCGTATGAACGACCTGATCGAGGGCACCCGCGTCGAGGGCACCATGACGCTCGACGGCAACGATATCTATGCCGAAGGCGTCGACCCGGTCGACCTTCGCCGCCGCGTGGGCATGATCTTTCAGCAGCCCAACCCGTTCCCCAAATCCATCTACGAGAATGTCGCTTTTGGCCCTCGTCTGCAGGGCGTGACTAGCAAAAGCGACCTCGATGACATCGTGGAAGAATCGCTTAAGCGCGCCAACCTCTGGAAAGAGGTATCCAATCAGCTCAACAAGGACGGTTTGGCGCTCTCGGGCGGTCAGCAGCAGCGTCTGTGCATCGCGCGTGTGCTTGCGGTGCAGCCCGATGTCCTGCTGATGGACGAGCCCTGCTCCGCCATCGACCCCACGTCCGTCTCTAAGGTCGAGGATCTGATGGCCGAGCTGGCGCCCGAGATGACGATCATCATCGTCACGCATTCTATGCAGCAGGCCGCTCGTATTAGCGACTACACCGCATTTTTCTTGCAGGAAGTTGCCGGCGAGCCCGCCACGCTCATCGAGTATGGTCAAACCGACGCGATCTTCACCAGCCCGGTGGATTCGCGGACGGAAGACTATATCACCGGCCGCTTTGGCTGATCGGTGCGACTAGTCCCAATCCGATCGGACCTGGTCCGGTGCGTATTCACTGTGCGGGCGGCATGACCGCACCCAACTGATTGGAGTGAACCATGCGTAAACTGTTTTCCCGTCAGCTCATCGAGGCCCGTCACGAGATGCTGAGCATCTACGAGGCCGTCGATCTGGCGCTTCACGACGCCGTGAAGGCCTATGTGACCGATGATCGCAAGCTCGCCACCAAGACCAAGAAGCGCACGCTTTCGATTGACGCTCGCTGCGCCAACTTGGAGGCCGTGTGCTACAACCTGATCGCTACGCAGTCGCCGGTCGCCTCCGACTTCCGCTTGCTGCAGACGATCATCTACGTCGACTTTAACCTGCAGCGCATGACCGATAAGGTTCGCCAGATCTGCCGCGCCACGCGCCACATGGTCAAGGCCGACATCTCGCTGCCCCAGGAACTCGTCGGTACGGTTGAGGCCGAGGCCGAAGCTGTTTACCAGGTGCTGGGTTCGTCGCTTTCCGCGCTCGTCACCAACGACATGTCCATCATCTGCAACCTGGCCGTCGAGGACGAGCCGGTGCACGCGGCCTATGAGAAGTTCTTCCGTACTTTCAACCGCATGGACACGGGCGATTTTATGGACGACGACAGCAACTATGACGACCTGCGTCGCGCCATCATGGTCTCGCGCTACCTCGATCGTATCGCCTCGATTTCGATCGATGCCGCCTGCCGTCTGACCTTCCTTTTGACCGGACAGCGTATTACTGCCGGCGATATCGCCCGTACGGATGAGGATGAGCTTGAGAGCATGCGCGTGCCTTCGGGCGAGGGTGTCATCATGAGGCCCGCCGTGGATGCGGGCTATGTTGCCAAGGTGCCTGCTAACGAGGTGAGCGAGGGTCTTCGCTACCTGCTCGAGCACCTCGAGGACGAGGACGACACCGAGGACGACGAGGAGTAAGTAACCCCGTTCGTCTAAAAATTGTAAATACCTAAGTGAGCGCGGCCTTGCACATGCGGGGCCGCGCTCTTGCGTTAGCATGGGACTACTTGTTTGGCTGTCAGCGGAGGCGATTGGCAATGGATAACTATTTGGACTTGATGCGCGCTCGCCGCGAGCAGATTCTGGAGCGTTTTTATGCGGCACTCGATCGCGCGGGCCGTCCCCACGATGCTGCGCGACTGATTGCCGTCTCCAAGACTGTTGGCGTCGATGAGACCGTTGCCGCTATTCAGGCGGGGTATCGCCATTTTGCCGAGAACCGCCCGCAGGAGCTCGTCCGCAAGCTTGCGGGCCTCGCGGAGCATCCGGAGCTACCCGAGGTGCGCTTCGATATGATCGGCAACCTGCAGACCAACAAGATCAATGCGGTTCTGGGCTCGGCCCAGCTGATTCATTCGGTAAGCTCGCTGCATTTGGCTCAGGCTATCTCGAGCCGTGCGGTCCGTAAGATTGAGGCGGGCGAGCTCTCCGGCCCCCAGCGCGTGCTGATCGAGGTCAATGTGAGCGGCGAGGAGTCCAAGGGCGGCTTTTCGCCCGACGAGGTGCGAGACGCCGCGGGTGAGCTTGCGGAGCTTGAGGGAATTTGTGTGCAGGGCCTTATGACTATGGCACCCCGGGGGAATAAGGATGTGGCGCGCCGCACTTTTGCCGGACTTCGCGAGCTAAGGGATGAGCTTGAGGCGACGCACTCCGACCTGAGCCTGCCCGAACTTTCCTGCGGCATGAGCGAGGACTTTGAGCCTGCCCTTGAGGAAGGCTCTACGCTCGTTCGCCTGGGCAGGGTAGTATTTAGCCCGGAGTTTGCAGTAAAATAAGGCTCTGAAGTGCGCACTGATTATCGGAGCGCCTGCACTAAACCGCGAGAGGACACAACCATGGGCTTCCTTGACGAGATTAAAAATAAGATGCACCTGGGCGGCCAGCAGGGTTACGACCAGGGTTATGGTCAGGACGACGACTACGGCTACGATGATGGCTATGACGACGGCTACCAGAATAACGGTTACAGCGGTGCCTCGGGCGAGGGCTTCTACACCCAGGACGAGCCGAGCAACGGCCTGTTGGGTCAGACGCGCCGCGGCGAGGCCGAGTCGGTGGCCGTGTACACACGCTCCGGTCAGCTGGTCGGCGACGATTCTCGCCATGCTACGACCTACAACCCGCCATCGCGCTCGCAGGAGACGGTTGCGGGCGGTTATCGTCCCGGTGCCTACGACACGCCGTCGAGCTACGCCGAGAGCACGCGTGCCCGCGCTGCTGCCCCCGCACCCGCTCCCTCACCGAGCGATGCCTCGGCGTATGCGAGCAACATCATCAATGCTACGCCGCAGCTGCCGGCTTATGTCCTGCGCCCCGAGAGCTATGACGACGTGGAGACCGTCGTGCGCCGCGTGCGCACCAAGCAGCCTGTCGCGCTGATTTTTGTGGGCGTTCGTACCGAGGTCGCCAAGCGCGTCCTGGACTTCTCTTACGGCTTTGCCTGCGGCCTGGGTGCCACCGTCAAAGAGGTGGGCGATCGCGTGTTTATGGTGCTGCCCGCCGGTTGCGAGGTCAAGGATTCGGACCTCAAAAAGCTCCGTGCCGACGGCTACCTTAAGTAAAGACAAGACGAGGAGATTCTCATCAACATCTACACCATTGTCCAGTTGGTCAATACGCTGTTCAACTTCTACTCCACGCTCATCGTGGTCTACTGCCTTATGACGTGGATCCCTATGAAACAGGGCGGATTGCTACAGGATATCGCCGCCGTCCTCGATAGCGTGTGCGGCCCGTGGCTCAATTTGTTCCGCCGGTTTATCCCGCCCATGGGAGGCGTCGATTTTTCACCGGTCGTTGCGATTATTGCGTTGCAGTTGGTGCAGAAGCTGGTTCTGCAACTTCTTATAGGTATACTCATATAA
This sequence comes from uncultured Collinsella sp., assembly GCA_902496775.1. Taxonomy (GTDB): domain Bacteria; phylum Actinomycetota; class Coriobacteriia; order Coriobacteriales; family Coriobacteriaceae; genus Collinsella. The sequence continues at coordinate 15,661 of CABVCF010000009.1, read as the reverse complement.
AACTGGCTTAGTAACTCACGTCGGGCGCACGGCGCCAAGGCGAAGATAAAGGAGAACTTGTTATGGCTATTACCCCTGCTGACATTCAGGCTCAGACCTTCTCTGAGGCCAAGCGCGGCTACGATCCCGCCGAGGTCGACGTCTTCCTGGAGACCCTGTCCTCTGAGGTCGACGCCATGCTCGCCAAGATCGTCGATCTTAAGGGTCGTCTGACCGCCACCGAGCAGCAGCTCGCCGACACGCAGGCCCAGCTTGCTCAGGCTCAGGATGCTGCTGCGCAGGCCGTTCCCGCCGCCCCTGTGGCCGCTCCCGCACCCGACTTCTCCGCTCAGGAGCGCCAGATTTCCGCTGCCCTGATTGCTGCCCAGCAGACCGCCGAGGGCATTGTCAACGACGCCAACGAGAACGCTGACCGCATCCGCAACGAGGCCGACGCCAAGGCCCGCGAGGTCATCCGCCAGGCCCTGACCGAGAAGCAGGCCGAGCTTGAGGAGATCGACCGTCTTAAGGCTTCCCGTGAGGAGTTTAAGGCCGAGTACCTCAAGCTCATCCAGCACTTCATGGACGATGCTCAGAACTCCTTCCCGTCCGATCTCATGGCTTCCACGCCGGTCGGTTCCGCCGCTTCTCCGGCTGTGACCGTTCCTGCTGCCGAGCCGCTGCCCGTCGCCGAGCCGGTTATCCCCGTTGCCGATCCCTTCGCACCGATCGACAACTTCGCCGCCGACGACCTGGACTAACATCCAGCTATCATGTAGCGCCTAGAAAGGGCCCGCAGTTTGCGGGTCCTTTTTTGTGGCTGTACGCAGTCTGCAAAACAAAACGCCGAGTCCTGCGTTTGAGGGCACAGAACTCGGCGAACGGCACGTGGTCAAAGGTGGATTTAAAGGCCTGTCCCAAAAATCTACTTGAGGAGGAAGTCGGGGAGGGGAATGGTGCGGGCCTCGCGCTGCTCGGGGTCGGCGATATGGTCGGCAGGATAGCCGCAGACGAGCATGTGATAGGGATAGATGCCCTCGGGCAGGCTGAACTGCTCACAGGCCACCTCGGGCTTAAAATGGCACACCCAGCACGTACCCAGGCCCTGCTCCTCGGCCTCCATCATCATCTGATCGCAAACGATCGAGGTGTCGACGGCACTGGAGTTCATCTGGTCATACGGGCGCACCCAAGCATCGTCAGTAACGCTGCAGATAAGGAAGATAAGCGGAGCCCCAAAGATAGACCCATCACGAGCAAAACGCGGCTGACAAGCAGCAGCCTTTTCCAACAACTCCGGAGTATCAAGCACCATCACACGGGTTGGATGATTATTACAAGCAGAAGGAGCAATACGCCCAGCCTCAACAATGGCATCCACCACAGCCTGCTCCACAGGACGGTCCTCAAACAAACGACAAGAATACCGAGACCGAGCCAGATCAATATACGACATACAAGCCCTCCAACAATTAAAAATCAAACAAACCCAAAGTAACCCAAAGAGTACCCAAAGAGTACCCAAAGCAGCAATCAGCCAAACGCTCATCAAGGGCCAAAGTGTCCGAACGGGTACCAAAGGTCCCTTCAGCCAAACCCCCCATTGCGCTAAAACTATCAGCCAAAGTTCCAATGGTGATACGTAAGGCGAAGGGCCGACACCTGTTTACTTTCGAACGACTCTGCTACGCAGCCGGAGTGAGAAAGCAAACCGTGGCCGGCCCTTCGCCGCCGGGACACGTACCCCCAATTAACTGTTCTTCATGACAATCGAATCCACAACATCGGCAACATTCTCACAGCAGTCAGCGCAGTACTCCAGGAATGCGTACACGTCACGCCAGGCGATGACCTCGAGCGGATCCTTGCCGTTGACATGCAGGTTGCGCATGGCGTTGATATAGAGCTCGTCGGCCTCGGACTCGATCGTGTTGATCTGGATGACGAGTTCGCGCAGGGTCTTGGACTTGCGGTAGTTGGGCAGCTCGACCATCAGGTCCTTCATGGCGCGACAGGCGTCGGTCACCTTGTGGGCGATCACGATGGCATCGGGGTGGATGCTCTGGATGTTGGTGAAGTAGACGCGCTGCACGACGCCCTCGATACGATCGAGCACGGTGTCGAGCGAGCAGCTCATCAGGTCCAGATCCTCTCGCTCAAGCGGGGTGATAAAGGCCGTGAGCAGGGCGTCCTCAAGCTCATGGTGCTTCTTGTCGGCCGCATGCTCGATCGCGTGCATCTTGTTGAGCATATCGTGAATCTTTGCGGGGTCGAAGTTCTCGAAAATCTTGGTGAGCAGCTCGGCGGCCTGGACGGCAAGGTCGGCGCAGGCGACGTAGTTGTCGAAGTAGAACGAATCGGGTTTCTTTGCCATGAGTGGGTCCTTTCGAGGCGAAGACGGGTGGGCGAAGTATTACGGTCCGGATGGACGCTCGGTTTGACTAGATGAACATCATGAACAGCTTGGCCATGACAAAGCTGATGAGTCCGCAGGCGGGGAAGGTAAAGAACCAGGTGAACATCATGTCCTTGACCACGCCAAAGTTGATGGCCGAAAGGCGCTTGACGGCACCGACGCCCATGATGGCGCAGGTCTTGATGTGGGTGGAGGACACGGGGATGCCGGTAAGGGTGGCAAGCAGCAGGTTTGCGGCGCCTGCGAGGTCGGCGGAGAAGCCCTGGTACTTTTCGAGCTTGACCATGCTCTGGCCGACGGACTTGATGATGCGCTCGCCGCCCACGCTGGTGCCGATACCCATAGTGGCCGAGCACAGCAGCATAATCCAGATGGGGATGCCTGCATCGCCGACGCTCGTCTGGCCGCTGGCAAAGGCCACGCCTAAAAAGAGCACGCCGATGAACTTCTGTCCATCCTGCGCGCCGTGCATAAAGCTCATGGCCGCAGCGCTCGCGATCTGAGCGTATTTAAAGAAGACATTGGCACGTCGCCTGTTGGCGGCGGCGAAAAGAATCGAGACGAGCTTGCACAGGACCCAGCCCATGACAAAGCCCAAGCCGATGGAGAGCGCCAGACCGTAGATAACCTTCATCCACTCGTGGACGTTGACGCTGCTCGCGCCGCCGAGGGCGATAGCGGCACCGGTCAGGCCGGCGATGAGGCTGTGGCTTTGCGAAGTGGGGATGCCAAAACGCGACGCTGTGGCGCCGTAGACGACGATGGAGAACAGCGCCGCGCATAGGCAGGCGAGCGCCATGGTGCTATTTCCGCCAAAGTCGACGATATGTGAGATGGTGTTGGCGACGCTCGCGTTAAAGTGCGTCATGATGAGTACGCCGAGGAAGTTGAATGCGGCGCTCATGAGAATGGCGGCACGGGCGGGCATGCAACGCGTAGTGACGCAGGTCGCGATGGCGTTGGGCGCGTCGGTCCATCCATTGACGAAGATGGCGCCCAACGCGAGGATCACGGTGACGGCAAGGACTGGGTTCGACACAATTTGGCCGAGGAAGGTTGAGAACGTTACGTCCATATATGGGCTTTCTCGAAGTTTGCAGGCACGTTACAAAAACATGATAAATCGTATCACCTCCTGCGGGTCTCTTTACCGAGTTCTGATGGGAGAAGTGAACTTTTTGGCACTAAAATTGAATATTTGCCCTGTTGACCGCGGGTGTTCTTTTTGCTAACACGCCATGCGGACACGCGTGCGCGCCCCAACACCCCAAAACCACAGTCTGTTCGCTTTACAACATGCAAACACGCGTTCGATAATAGGGGGCATGGAATATCGACAGACAGACGGCAAAACTCGGCGCGTGCACAAGCAGTATGTGGACGTCGTGGCTCGCATCCTCGCGGGCGGACAGGTCGTGCCGGTCACCGTCTGTTGGGTCGACGGCCGTTGTTTTACGATCGACGAAATTATCTCGACCACCGGGTTTGGCCTGATGGTCCACGGCATCCGTACGGCAACATATAAGGTGCGTTTTGGCGGGCACGCGACCGAGTTGTATCTGGAGGACCAGACGCGCGAGCGGGCGGACGGCTCGCAAGCGCACGTGATGCGTTGGTGGGTCTGGGCCTTTGATCGTACGCTTGAGGGCGAGCGCCGTAGGTAAGGACGTGCGGCATTCGGGTACAATGGCAGGAATCTTGTCACCTACGGCGCTGTCGTGCGCTTTTTGAAAGGACGAAGTATGAACGATATCCAGGGCTATCAGAACGGCCCCATCGAGACCGGCGCAAGTCGCGCCAAGGAGATGTCGCCGCGCGCGTACAATCTTGCCATGTCTGCCCTCATCTTCTTGGGCTTTTGCGCCATGGGCGCCGGTGCTTACTTTACGAGCACCATGGCGTTTGCCCGCATGATGATGAGCGGGGCCGCCCTGCCACTGGTCTTTGGCTCGTTTATCCTGACTATTGTCGGCATCGTCATGATGTCTGCTGCCGCCAGCAAACAGTCCGTGGGCCTGTCGCTCGCGGGTTACGTGATCTTTGCGAGCACCTTTGGCCTGACCGCGTCGTTTGGCCTTGCAAACTACGACCTGCCCACCATCAACACCGCCTTTATCGCCACCGCTGCCATCACCTTTGTCTTCGGTGCGCTGGGCGTGACCTTCCCCAAGTTCTTCCAGCGTGTGTACGGCATCGGCTTTGGCATTCTGCTCGCCACGATTCTGGTCGAGATCGTGCTGATGTTCATGGGTGTCTCGCAGTCCATCACCGATCTGATCGTGATCGTGGTGTTCGCCGGGTTTATTGGCTACGACACCTATGTTGCCACGACGGTGCCGCCCACGCTGCCCAATGCGGTGCTCATGGCGTCCAACCTGTTCGTGGACATTATCAACGTGTTTCTGCGCATCCTGAACATTCTCGGTCGTCGCGACTAGCGCGGCATTGCGACGCTTCCTGCCGGACACGGTAAAACGATACGAAAGGCGGTCCTTCGGGGCCGTCTTTTTTGTGCGTGGCGGGGTATCATGGATGGGAAAAAGCCGATAGCGGCAGCGACAGGAAAGGTGGCCACGTATGGCAGATGTCGACAACAGGAACCGTAACCGCAGGTCTAACCGAGCGGGTCAGCCCAATCCCAAGCGCGAGGCGCGTGCCAAGGCCGCCGAGCGCCATGTGGCGGCTGTGTCCGAGGCCTGCGCCAAGGACATCGAGCGTTCGCTTGCCGGCGTGCGCGAGTTCGATGGTATGCCTGCCGGTTTTGTCGCGGCGATGAAGGCCAAGGCCCAGAAGGCAGCGGCTGCTGAGGAGCAGGCTGCCGAGGACGTCGAGGCTGCTGAGGCTGCCGAGGTTGAGGCCGCCGAGGTGGAGACTGCGGTCGAGCCTGAGGTGGTACTCGAGTCCACTGAGTTGGCCGACGAGGCTGAGTCCGCGCCCGCGGAGGAGGCTGCTCCGGCCCTGCCCGAGGTCACTGTGCTTGATGCCTCCGCCACGCAGGCCATTCTGGATAACGGCCGAGGCTACGCGCAGTTCTGCGATATGGCCGTGCTTGCCTTTGCCTCGTTCACCAACCCGGGCGGCGGCTATATCCAGGGCTACCTGGGTCAGGAGGCGACGCTCTGCGCCGATTCGTATCTGTACAACGTGCTTGACAAGCAGCGCAAGTGGTACGGCGAGAACCGTCGCCGCAACATCAACTGCGAGCTGTACCGCAATCGTGCGCTGGTGGTGCCCGCCGTGCGTTTCGACCGCAACCACGTGCATGCATACGCCGATGTAATCGTTGCCGCCGCACCCAACGTCAAGCGTGCCCGCCAGGAGTACCGCGTGAGCGACGACGCCCTGTTGGATGCCCTGCGCGACCGCATCCGCTTTGTCCTTGCCATCTGCGACGAGCTGGGTCGCGAGAAGCTCGTACTGGGTGCTTGGGGCTGCGACAACAACGGCTTTGACGCCGAGGCCGTGGCAGAGCTCTTCCGCGAGGAGCTCGCATCGGGCGACTTTAAGGTCAAGCAGGTGTTCTTTGCCGTGCCTTCTACGCGTTGGGATGAGGACTTCGCCAAGTTCGAGCACGTGCTGGCAAACTTCCCCGAGCGCAACGAGGAGTCCTATGCCCAGGTTGCCGCACGCGCTGCGGCTGCTCACGCCGCCGAGCAGGCCCAGGCTGCCGCCGAGGACGATGAGGACGATGACGATTGGCGCAAGTACCTGTAATCGGTACGGGCCGACAGATAGGTCGAGCCGGCGGGAGGGCTGCTCCCGTCGGCTTTTTACTAAAGGAGAGGCTTACGATGAAAAACGTTCTGTGCTTTGGTGACAGCAATACCTATGGCTATGATCCGGCTGGTATGCGCGATGGCACCGCGGTGCGCTATGCGCAGGATGTGCGCTGGTGCGGCGTGGCGCAGCGTGACCTGGGCGAGGGCTGGCATGTGATTGAGGAAGGGCTCAACGGCCGCACGACGGTGCGCGACGATATGTGCCATCTGGACACTAACCTCAACGGCATTCGCGCGCTTCCGATGCTGCTCGAGGCCCATAAGCCGCTGGACGCCATTGTGATCATGCTGGGCACCAACGACTGTAAGACGGTCTTTAACGTGACAGCTTCCGATATCGCCCGTGGCGCCATGGCGCTGATTCGCGCCGTCCGCGCGTTTCCGTGGACCGACGCCGCGCCTTGTCCGCGAATTCTGCAGATGGCTCCTATCAAGATCAAGCCGCAGATCGCCGATGTATATATGACCGATTTTGACAAGCATTCCGTCGAGGCCTCGGAGCATTTTGCCGAGTACTACGCGCACGTGGCCGAGCAGTTTGACTGCGACTTTTTGAATGCCGCCGAGTTTGCCGAGCCGGGCGATATCGATTATCTGCACATGATGCCCGAAAGCCACGAGAGCCTGGGCCACGCCGTGGCAGCCAAGCTCCAGGACATGCTCGGTGAGTAGCGCGACCCCAAACCACCGCAAAGGTACCTTTGCGGTGGCTTGATTCGTTTGTTTGTCTCGATCTGTAACATCTAGGGTCGATTTTGCCGAGTTACTGTTACAGATCGAGATTATCTTCTCAGCGGAATTTGAATATCTCGATCTGTAACAGGTGGGCCGAATAATGGGCTCTAACTGTTACAGATTGAGATGTTTGTGGGAACCACCGCAAAGGTGCCTGTCCCCTTTGCGGTGGTTTTGGGCTGCGAATCCTAATACTGCCACATGTGGTTGACGGGGCCGGAGCCTTTGCCCATGTCAAAGCCGGCGGCGAGGGCTCCGGTCAGGTAGGCCTTGCCGGCGTTGACGGCGTCGGCAAGATCCATGCCCTGTGCCAATGCGCAGGCGATGGCGGACGAAAGCGTGCAGCCGGTGCCATGCGTGTTGCCGGTCTCGATGCGCTTGTGGCGGAACCACGTGGTGAGCGGATCGCCCAGATGGTTGCCCTCGTCATCGAGCGGCGCGGGCTCTGCTAGCACATCGTTGGCCTCGTTGACAAAATGCCCGCCTTTAACGAGGGACGCGCAGCCAAAGCGGCGGGTGAGGAGCATGGCAGCGTTTTGCTGTGTACGCTCGGAATCGACCTCGTAGTCGAGCAGCGCCATGGCCTCGGGAATGTTGGGCGTGATGACGGTCGCTAGCGGGAACAGGCGACGCGTGAGCGCCTCGGCGGCATCCTCGGCAATGAGGCGAGCGCCCGAAGTGGCGACCATAACGGGGTCGACGACCACGTTGGTTGCGTTCCAGGCGCTCAGGCGGTCGGCGATAACCTCGATAATCTCGGTGGACGAAACCATGCCGATCTTGACGGCGCTCGGGCGGATATCGTCAAAAACGGCGTCAATTTGCGCGGCTACGATATCTGGCGAGATATCCTGCACGGCGGTGACGCCCAGTGTGTTTTGCGCTGTGATGGCGGTGATGGCCGTCTCGGCATACAAGCGGTGCGCCGTGATGGTCTTAATGTCTGCCTGAATGCCGGCGCCACCGCTGGAATCGGATCCTGCGATGGATAGAACGGCGGGTACCTTACTGCGATCCATGTTCGCTCCCTTGTCCGGTCGGATTCAAATGGGTCTTTTACCCCGCATTATAAAGATGCCCGGGTCGGCTGTATTCCGAACCCGGGCGGGCGATGCAATCTTTACGCAAATGTAAGCAATTGTTCACAAGTCAACAATAGTCGGGCGTTGCAACAGGCATGCTGGATTGCCTCGTAAAGGCTAATCCTCCATGCCAAGATCGATCGTCGTGCCCTCGAACACCTTGTTGACGGTGCGGACAGCACACATCTTGCCGCACATGGTGCAGGTGCCCTCAGTGGCGGCAGGGGACTCCTCGTAGCGCTTCTTACCGGTGACCGGGTCGAGAGCGCACTTCCACATGGCATCCCAGTCGAGCTTGCGGCGCGCCTGGCCCATCTTGTCGTCCATGTCGCGGGCGTGGGGCACCTTCTTGGCGATATCGGCGGCGTGCGCGGCAATCTTAGTGGCCATGAGGCCGTCGAGCACGTCCTGGGCGTTAGGCAGGCATAGGTGCTCGGCGGGCGTCACGTAGCACAGAAAGTCGGCGCCGGAGCTCGCGGAGATGGCCGCCGATGGCAGCGGTGATGTGGTCGTAGCCCACGCCGATATCGGTCACCAGCGGCCCCAGCACATAGAACGGGGCGTTGTGGCACAGACGCTTCTGCAGCTTCATATTGGCGGCAATCTCGTCGAGCGCCATGTGGCCCGGACCCTCGACCATAACCTGGACGCCGGCGGCCCAGGCACGCTTGCACAGCTTGCCCAGTTCGATCATCTCGGCGGTCTCGGTAGCGTCGTTGGAATCGTAGAGGCAGCCCGGGCGGCAGGAGTCGCCGAGCGAGATCGTCACGTCGTACTCGTGGCAAATCTCGAGCAGCTCGTCAAAGTACTCGTAGAAGGGGTTCTCGTTACCGGTGACCTCCATCCAGCCAAACAGCAGCGAGCCGCCGCGGCTCACGATGTTCATGAGGCGGCCGGTCTCCTTAAAGGTCTTGGTAACCGACTTGTTGATGCCGCAGTGGATGGTCATAAAGTCCACGCCGTCCTCGGCGTGCGCGCGCACGACCTCGAACAGGTCTTCCTTGGTGAGTTTGACCAGCGGCTTTTCCATGTAGCCGATGGCGTCGTACATGGGCACCGTGCCCACCATGAGCGGCGTCTCGTCGATGAGCTGCTGGCGGAACTGGCGCGTCTTGCCCGAGTTGGAGAGGTCCATGATGGCGTCGGCGCCAAAGTCCTCGGCAATCTTGACCTTCTTCCATTCCTCGGCGGCATCGGCCTTGTCGCCCGAGATGCCCAGGTTGACGTTGACCTTGGTGGACAGGCCCTCACCGACACCAAAGGCGCGCATGCCCTTTTTGATGTGCACGATGTTGGCGGGAATGGCGATGCGGCCGTCGGCCACGCGCTCGCGGATGTACTCGGGGTCGCGATGCTCGCGCTCGGCGACTTCCTTCATCTGCGGCGTAATCTGCCCGGCGCGGGCGAAGTCGATTTGCGTGACGAGCTTGGGCTCGGTCTGTGTGCTCATTGGCACGGCTCCCTTCGTTGGCATTACCCATATCAGGTTTGCGGGTCAGGGCGGGCGCGCCCAATCTCAGCCTGCCGTCCCGTCCTGCAAGCTCCCCGTTTATGTAATGGGCTCAAGTATAGCCTGAATGGGTACGATTGGGCCAACGAGCGTGCCTGTGGGGAGGCGAACATGGAAGACAAGCATCTATATCGGGAGACGCAATGGGATGCATCGGCCGAGGAAAGCCGCGCGCACCATGGCCTTGTCGCGATTGGTTTTGCGGTGCTTGCCGTGCTGGTGATTGCCTTTTGTATCTGGACGTTTGGCGGTCGCGGCGGCGCTGCCTGGGAGTTTGAGGCCGACGAGGCCCTGCCGATCATGACGGTGAAGGTCGCGGGCGGCAATACCGTTGCCGCGCCGGGCGACTATTGGTATCCGCGCGATGAGTTTATGCAACTGCAGCTGAGCGGCGGGTCTATTCCTGGCGAGGAAATCGAACGCGTGACGTTTGATGCGGCGCTCAAAACACTTACGGTTAAACTCAAAAATCAAGGGGATGTGCCCACGACGATGGATATCGCGCTGACGGAATGGCGCCTGGAGCCCCCGTCGGGCGTCAAGGTATCCGAGGTGGAGCATGTCAAGATTATCTATCAGGACGGCTCGACAAATGAAATTGCCAAAGCCGACGGCTTGGCGAAATAGACGCCGTGCCTAGGCAGCACATTCAAAAGTAGCAGTGGTCCTACAAGGCCTGTTCGTTCAGGAAGACCAAAGTGTTTTTATTTGAAAGCTCGGGAAAGTGACGATAACCAACGTCGAACGCGGTGAGCCCGCTTACATCCTCGAGCTTGTTTTCTGCCATCCAGCGCACCATGGAGCCGCGTGCCTTTTTGCTGGCGGTCGAGCGCTGGATGGGCTTGCCGTTGCGGACGCCTTCGCCAAAGAGGCATGTGACGACCGTGACATCGGTGGTGAGGCGGGGCAGAACGGCTTTGGCGTATTCCGCGCTGGCGAGGTTGACGATCGTAGCGTTGGAGCCTGCCGGAGCGATGACCCGTGCGAGTTTGTCGCCCCAAAACGCGTAGAGGTCTCGGGCATCGTCGACGGCAAGCTTTGCGCCCATCTCCAGCCGATACGGTTCAACGGCATGAAAGGGGCGTACGCATCCGTAAAGGCCCGAGAGGATCCATAGATGGTCTTGCAGCCATGCGAGCTGCGCGGAATCCATCACCTCGGGCGCCATGCTTTGGTATTGGATGCCGTGGTAGGACATGACGGCGGGGGAGATTCGACGCGCGATATCGGGATAGGCGAGGTCGGCATCGTTCAGGACGGGCATAAATTCGTGAAGCGTATCCAGGCACGTTGTAAGCAGCCTGTCGCTCACGTTCCAAAGGGTCTGCAGGCCGCCGCTGCCTTCATTCCGCTCGATATCTAGCAGTGCGCGGTGGAGGCGAGCTGTCTCGCGCACAAAGGGTGGAATGCCCAGGACTTCAAAAGCATCTTGGGCCGCGCGCATCTGCTTGGCGGGCGAAATGATGACCTGCAGCATGGACTCTCCTCTGCCAAAAAGGAAGTTGCGGTGGAATACGGTCTGTTTTGGCCGTGTATGGGCCAGTTTAGTCCGTATTTCACCGCAACTGATGAAGGGTTGGTTAGGCGCGCTCGATGAAGGCCTTGTAGCCGCGATATGCCTCGTAGATGTCGGCCTTGTTGGCGACCTCCCACAGGGCATGCATGGACAGGACGGCAACGCCGGAGTCGATGACGTTCATGCCGTACTTGGCCATGATGTAGGCGATGGTGCCGCCGCCGCCCGCGTTGACGCGGCCGAGCTCGCAGGTCTGGAAGTCCACGCCGGCCTCGTCCATGATGTCGCGGACGAGGGCCACGTACTCGGCGTCGGCGTCGTTTGAACCGCCCTTGCCGCGGCTGCCTGTGTACTTGTTGAAGCACAGGCCGCGACCCATGAAGGCTGCGTTCTTGGTTTCGAACTTGCCGGCGTAGCCCGGGTCGAAGCCGGCGGACACGTCGGAGGAGAGCATGCGGCTGTGGGCGAGTGCACGGCGCAGGGCCAGCGGGCTATCCTCGCCGGCGAGCGTCATGATCTCGGCGACGGTGTTCTCGAAGAAGCGGCTCGTCATGCCGGTGGCACCCACGGAGCCAATCTCCTCCTTGTCGACGATGAGTGTGATGCTCGTGCGCTCCACGTTGGCGACGTCGATCTGGGCGAGCATGGACGGATAGGCGCAGACGCGATCGTCGTGGCCATAGCCCAGAATCATGGAGCGGTCGAGGCCCATGTCGCGGGCGGGGCCGGCGGGCACGACCTCAATCTCGGCGGAGAGGAAGTCCTCCTCCTCGACGTCGTACTGCTCCTTGAGGATATCCAGGAACATCTGCTTGACGGGCTCCTTGGGAGCGTCCTTGTCGTCCTCGTCAAACTTGACGGGGCGGCCGCCCACGATCACGTCGAGGATCTCGGCATCGACGGCATCCTTGGCGGGCTTGGCCATCTGCTCGCTCGAGAGGTGAATCAGCAGGTCGGAGATGGTAAAGACCGGGTCGTCCGCCTTGTCGCCGATGTTGATGTCGACGGTGGTGCCGTCCTTTTTGCAGATGACGCCTACGAGTGCGAGCGGGGAAGCGACCCAGTGGTAGCTCTTGACGCCGCCATAGTAGTGCGTGTCGAGATAGGCCATGTCGCCGGCCTCGAAAGCGGGGTTCTGCTTAAGGTCCAGGCGCGGCGAGTCCACGTGGGCGCCCAGGATGTTAAAGCCCTGCTCGAGCGGGGCGGTGCCCAGGTTGACGAGCATAAGGTCCTTGCCGTGGTTGGCGGCGTACACCTTGTCGCCTGCCTTGAGCGCGCGGCCCTCGGCGATCACGGTCTCCAGATTGACGTAGCCCGCCTCCTCGGCCATCTTGATACCGGTCTTGACGCACAGGCGCTCGGTCTTGTTCTCGCTCAAAAACTGCTTATAGCCGCGGCAAAGCTCCTCGAGCTCCTCGACTTGCTGTGGCGTGTACTTTTTCCATGCGCAGGGACGCTCCATGACGCAGGCTCCTTTCGGATCGATCGTGCTGGTTGATGTACCGTGAGCCATCGTATCACGCGCGGGCTCACGGCGGCAGGGAAGCCTGATGTGCGGTGGCCGCGGGGCGGGGAGCGTGTAAACTGGTGTGAGCAAACCGTGCCCAGCCCAAAGCGAGGTATTCAATATGTCTGACAAGCGCCGTACCTTTGCCGTCATCGACGGCAACTCGCTCATGCACCGCGCCTTCCACGCCGTGCCGCCGACCATGAACGCGCCGGACGGTCGTCCCACCAACGCGATTTTTGGCTTTTTGAATATGTTCCTCAAGATGATTGACGCCTTTAATCCCGACGGCGTTGTTGTGGCGTTTGACAAGGGCAAGCCGCGCGTGCGCATGGAGATGCTGCCGCAGTACAAGGCTCAGCGCCCGCCCATGGACCCCGATCTGCACGCGCAGTTTCCCATGATTAAGGAGCTGCTCGCCGCGCTCAACGTGCCGATCTTGCAGTCCGAGGGCTGGGAAGGCGATGACATCCTGGGCACTATGGCGCGCCTGGGCGAGCAGGCCGGCTGTGACATGCTGCTGGTGACCGGTGACCGCGACATGTATCAGCTCGTGACCGAGCACGTCAACGTGGTCTCGACCCGCAAGGGCCTGTCCGACGTGGCGATCATGACGCCCGAGAGCGTGGACGATCTGTATCACGGCATCACGCCGGCGCTCGTGCCCGATTTTTATGGTCTGAAGGGCGACACGTCCGATAACATCCCCGGCGTGCCGGGCATCGGCCCCAAAAAGGCGAGCGCGCTCATTGCGCAGTACGGTAGCCTGGACGAGGTCATCGCACATGCCGACGAGGTCAAGGGCAAGATGGGCGAAAACCTGCGCGCACACATCGACGATGCCCTGCTGAGCCGCAAGGTCGCGACCATCCGCACCGATGCGCCCGTTGAGCTCGATTTTGAGGCGACGTCCTTCCCGGCGTATTCTGCCGATGAGGTTTCCGCGGCGCTGGGCACGCTTGGTATCACCGCCATGCAGAACCGTTTCTTGGCGCTGATTGGCGGCGAGGGCGGGGCTGCTGCCGCCTCCAGTGTGTTTGAGATACCTGCGATGGTTCGCGCAGCCGCGGGCGATGCTGACGCGCTTGGTGCCGTTGCGGCTGAGATCTCCCGCGCGATCGATGCCGGCGAGTGGATTGCTGCCGTGGTGGACGACGACAAGGAAGAGGGCGCGCTCTTTGGACTGACGCGCACGCTGTGGCTGGCGACGTCCAAGGGCCTGTTCGCGCTCGAGGAGGGCGACGGCGGTGCGGCGGCTGAGGTTGAGGGCTTTAACTTCGCCCACGGCGTGATTGCCGGCGTGCTCGCGCGCCTGTTTATGGAGGGCCGCGTGGCGAGCCCGGATATGAAGGCGCTGCTGCATGAGCTTTCGCCTATCGATTCCTCTGAGCCCGAGCTCATGGACCCGCTGTCTGCCGATTCCACGCGCATCTTCGATACCGTGGTTGCCGCCTACCTACTGGATTCCGACCGCTCCGAGTTCGATGAGGCGTATCTGGCCGATACCTATCTGCAGATGGCGCTGCCTGCGGCGCGCGGTGCAGAGGGTGCCGGCGAGGACGCTCCTGCACCCGCCGCCCGTACGGCGGCCTTGACGCTGGCGCTGGTCGCACCGCTGCGCGACCGCATGACCCGCGAGAACGCCGTCAACGTGTTCGATGGCATCGAGATGCCGCTTGTGCCGGTGCTTGCCAAGATGGAGCGCGCGGGCATGCTCGTGGACCCCGATCGCCTGCACAGTCTGTCCGAGGGTCTGGCGACCCAGATTGCCGAGGTCGAGCGCAGTATTCGCGACCTGGCGGGTGACGAGACCTTTAACATTGGCAGTCCCATGCAGCTCTCGCATGTGCTGTTTGACGTTATGGGGCTTCCGACCAAAGGCCTCAAGAAGACTAAGCGCGGCTATTATTCGACCAACGCCAAGGTGTTGAGCGATCTTGCCCGCGACCACGAGATCGTGCGTCTGATTTTAGACTGGCGTGAGAAGTCCAAGATTAAGTCGACCTATCTGGACACGCTAGGTCCGCTGCGCCGCGGTGACGGTCGCGTACACACTACGTACAACCAGACCATCACGGCAACGGGGCGTCTGTCTTCGAGCGACCCCAATCTGCAGAACATCCCGACGCGCTCGGAGCTGGGCCGCACCGTCAAGACGGCGTTCTCGGCAGGCGAGGGCAGCGTCTTTTTGGCGGTGGACTACTCGCAGATCGAGCTGCGTCTGCTGGCGCATCTTTCGGGTGATGAACATCTGGTACGTGCCTTTAACGAGGGTGAGGACTTCCATGCCGAGACGGCCGCGCGCGTATTTGGCGTGCCGGTGTCCGAGGTGACACCCGATCTGCGCAGTCGCGCCAAGGCCGTGAACTTTGGCATCGTGTACGGCCAGCAGGCCTACGGTCTGTCGCAGTCGCTGCATATCTCGATGGCCGAGGCGCGCGATATGATTGATCGCTACTACGAGGCCTACCCGGGCGTGCGTACGTTCCTCGACAACGTGGTGGCGCGTGCCAAGCAGACGGGCTACGCCGAGACCATGTACGGTCGCCGGCGTCATATTCCGGAGCTCAAGGCCAAAAACCCACAGCTCCGCGGCTTTGGCGAGCGCACGGCCATGAACCACCCCATGCAGGGCACCGCGGCCGACATCATCAAGATCGCGATGGCCCGCGTAAGCCGCCGCCTGGAAGAAGAGGGCTTTGCCGCCCATATGATTCTGCAGGTACACGACGAACTTGACTTTGAGTGCCCAGTGGATGAGGTTGAGGCACTCACCGCGATGGTCCGCGACGTCATGGAGCACGTAGTGGACCTCCGCGTACCGTTGATCGCCGAAGCCAGCACCGGCATAACCTGGGCCGATGCCAAATAAAGACGTACTAACAACCCCAAAGTAGCCAAAAGCAGAAGGGGGCTCCTTGCCAACAAGGAGCCCCCTTCATTCCGAAAAATCAGCCAAGTATCTAGACGCCAAGACGCCATCTTGGCGGCAGGTAAGTAAACCTAGGGCCTGGCCGGGCGGCACGGGTTAACTTTTCGTAGATTCCGCACGCAAAGAAAGCCACTTAATGTGGCTTTCGTCTTGCGCAGGACCTGACCGAGCGAAAAGTTAACCCGTGCCGCCCGGCCAGGCCCGA
>CABVCF010000008.1 GCA_902496775.1 uncultured Collinsella sp. | reverse complement strand
GTGCACCTGTTTGGGCAGCACTGCGGTGCCGACGCGCCCGATGAGTCGCAACGCCACCTGCGCTCTCGCATCGGCCTCGTGCTGGACACATGCCCCTTCCCCTCCACGCTCAAGGTGACCGAAGTTGAGGCACTCGTAAGCCCGGCGTACCCCACCTGGAGCCACGACACCTTCGCCAGCCTCATCGACCGATTTGGCCTCGATCCCAAGACAAAGGTCAAGGACCTCTCCCGCGGTATGGGCATGAAGCTGCAACTTGCCTGCGCACTCAGTCACAAGGCCGAACTACTCGTTTTGGACGAAGCCACCGCGGGCCTCGATCCCATGGCACGCGAGGAACTGCTTGATGAGCTGCTTGCCTTTGTTTCCGACGGCCAGCGCAGCGTGCTGCTCTCGAGCCACATTACATCCGACCTCGATCGCGCCGCCGACCGCGTCATCTGCATCGATAATGGCTCGATTGTGTTTGACCTGCCGCGCGAGGACATTACCGACCGCGCCGGCATCGCCCACTGTACCCAAGCGCAGGCCGCCGAGCTTATGGCTTGCGTCGAAGGCGCCCGTGCCGTCCACCACGCCTACAGCGTGGACGTGCTCGTGCCCAACCGTCGCGATACGCTCGAGGCCTTTCCCGAGATTCCCTGCGATCGGGCAACCATTGATGACTATCTTCGCCTCATGCTGAAAGGAGCTTCGAAATGAAACGCGCCTTTATGTCCGAGCTCGCCATCGCTCGCTCACTTGTCCCGAGCATCGCGGGTGTCGGCCTGTTCATGTTCGTCGTGCTGACCCTTGCCAACGCGACAGACGGCGATTCCGGCATGAGCGCCGGCGCCTGTGCGGTCAGTGCAATGTCGCCCATCATAATCATGAACTCGCTAGCTGGCTACGATAACCAAAACGGCTGGGAGCGTTATCGAGCAACGTTGCCCTTCTCGCGCAAAGACATTATTTGCGCACGCTACCTGTGCATCGTTGTCTTCTCGGTCGTCATGGCATGCGCGGCTACGCTTCTGAACATCCTCGCCCTTCCGCTCTTCGACCCCATGGGCATCCCTTCGACATGCCAGACGATCTTTGAAATCGCAACCGCCTCGGCGGCATCGATGCTCATCTCCCTCATGATGGTGTTTTTGGCGCAGCCGCTGTTCTTTCGATTTGGACACATGGAGGCGCTGCGTCTATCCGTTGGCCTGTTTGCCCTGCTTGGTTGCGGCACCATGGCCACGCTGAGCTCCTCCAACCCCATCAGCAACTGGCTCATGTCGATTGCCGGAGCGAATCCCGATCCTGCCGTTCTAGGCTGTCTGTGCGCAGGAATTGCCGTACTGGCCCTCGCGCTCTGTGCAATCAGCTGCACCGTCAGCACC
This sequence comes from uncultured Collinsella sp., assembly GCA_902496775.1. Lineage (GTDB taxonomy): Bacteria > Actinomycetota > Coriobacteriia > Coriobacteriales > Coriobacteriaceae > Collinsella. Next base: position 34,406 of record CABVCF010000008.1, on the reverse strand, counting down.
AAGGTTTATCGAGTACGCGACCTGTAGGCACGCGAGTCCCAATCCACGAAGGACGCGATCGCCCCCCGCAAATCCGTGACAAATGGCATATCCCCGGCACGCGCTATCGTGCTACTTGCGCAGCGGCTTGGGCAGCGGAATGCCGGCGGCGATAACGGCGGCGATGATCATGCAGACAATGCCCTTGAGCGGGAAGCACATGAGCAGCAGGCCCACGACCATGATGGGCTGGCGCATGACGGCGCCCATCGTCGATGCCGTGCAGACAGCGACGCAAAAGACCGGATCGGCGCCGGTGAGGATGGCAAGGCCATAGCCCAGGCTCACACCCGAGAAGATAACCGGGAAGAAGTGGCCGCCACGCCAACCAAGGTTGATGAGGGCGGGCGTCAGCATGGCCTTAACAAGACCGGTCACAATAAGCACGCCGGCGGGAATGGTCAGATAGGTTTCCATGAGCACGTCGGCCTGCGTCTCGCCGGCAAACATGGTGAAGGGCAGAGCCGTACCGCAGGCGGCAAGTACCAGACCGGCCAGCATGGCCTTAGCGATGGGGTGCTCCCCTATTGCGTGGGCAAGCACTTCGCTCGCGTGCTCAGAGACAAAGTACAGCCAGCCGCAGATTGTTCCGATCAGCGACAGAGGAATGAGCCAGGTAAGCTCCAGGTTGCCCACCTCGGCGGACTCGAACCTCGGCATACCCATGCCGCCGCCCACAAGCTGGCCAAGCAGCAGGTAGGTGCCCAGACCGCCGGCAATCGCAATGCCGTAGACCACGGTCTTTTGCGCCTTGGGCAGCTTGATGGTGACCTCGTCGGACACGGACTCATCGTCGGCGTCTTCGCCCTGGCCGTCGGCGCTACCAGCGAGCGGTGCCACAAAACCAAAGACGGGCGCGGTAAAGAGCGCCGTCAGGGCAGCCTGGGTGCCCAGCAGCGTAAGCTCCCTAAACTCGGCGCCAAAGCGACGCATGCGGTCGCCGACCCAGCTGCACAGACCAGCAATAACGCCGGTCAGGCCGGCCTCCGGTCCAATGCTTCCGCCAAACAGCAGCGGCAGCAATGCCGCGAGCGAAAGCTTGCCCAGGTTGTCGTACGGATAGCGCCCGTCTTGCTTAACCTTAGCCATCACCTGGTTGAGGTCATCGGTCTTGGTGCCTGTCATCTTTTCGTACAGACCGATTAACAGGCCGCCCAGCAGGCAGATAAAAAACGGGTACGGCAGAAAGCCAAACGGGCCGCTGGCAAGCTCGGGCGAAGCGACGCCCAGCGCGTGCGGAATCTCGGTCCATAGATAGTCGATACCGTGCTCCATCGCAAAAAAGAACAGCCAGACCGCAGCACCTGCGAGTGCACCGGTCACGGCAACGCTGACCAAAAACAGCGCGCGGTTTGTGGGTTTGGCAAGGTTATCCATCGGGTCCTCCCGCGGTTAAAGTCGACATAGATACGTTTTATTGTAGAGCGAGCGTTGCTCGAACGAGCCAACCATCTGCGCCGCAAACGGCACCATTGGGAGTCATGGTGGGGCAGGCTCAAGACTTATCCGTTGATAATCGAGACAATCTCGCGCAAATCGTCGGCAAAGTAGATGCCGAGTTGGCGCCTCGAGCTCGAAAGCCCCTTATCAATCATGTGCCCGAGCAGGGCTTTGAGGTCGTTGTAGTACCCATCCAGGTTGTACAGAATGCACGGCGCACTCAGATGCCCCAACGACACGGCGGACATGACCTCGGCAATCTCCTCGAGCGTGCCCGTGCCGCCCGGAAATGCGATGAACGCATCGCCGAGCTCGATCATCTTGGCTTTGCGCTCGGCCATGTCGCTCGTCACGATGAGGTCGTCAATACCGTCGTGTTGAAACTCTGCCTCGATAAAAAAGCTCGGCTCAACGCCCGTCACATGCCCGCCAGCATCGAGCACGCTATCGGCAAGCGCGCCCATCAGGCCCGACTTGGAGCCGCCGTATACCAGCGCGTGGCCGTTGGTGCCAATCCAGTTGCCCAGCTCCTGTACCGCAGGTAGAAACGCCGGGTCATTACCGACGCTCGCGCCCAGGTACACCGTGATGTTCATATGCAATCCCCCTCGTCATGACGCGCGGCACCCGTTCTATCGTTGCCGGCGACGGTACTCGCGCACACGGCGCGACAAATCGGCGAGCTCATCGCGGTCGAGTTCTTCCAAATGCTCAAGATCGTCCATAAAGCGCGCCATGGTGTCCTTTTGGCGTAGCTTGATGAGCGTATTGCAGTAGTTCACCGCCACGCCCGTAAGCATGGCGATATAGAAGATACTGATGACGCTTAGGATAACGGTAATGCCGCGGGCAACCGGCGTTTCGGCGGGGGTATCGCCAAAGCCGATCGTCGAGACCGTCTCAAAGCTAAACCAGAGACCATCGCCAAACGTGAGGGTCGTGGGCTCGGACAGCCAGACAGCCGTCGAGCACAGCAGGTAAAAGATAAGAAACAGACCCGTGATGCGCGCAAAGCCGGCCTGTCGCAGTACGTCGGCAAGCGTCCTCAACTTGTTCATCGCGACCCCTTTTCCCAGACGTCCAATCTCGTTCGCTCGGTATTGTCCCACAACCGGCAGTTAGGGACGTTCCTTTTGTGCCGGCAGAAAGGGACTGTCCCCAACTGCCGGGCGGGACCGTTTAGCGGTGCAGCTGCCGGCTGGGCAGGCTGAGCTGGTATCCTTATGCGGTAATGTCTCGATTCGTTAGGATTGCATGTGAGAGCTGCCACAGTCCTTCGTTCAGTTATATATCGCACCCTGGCCGTCGCGCTTGCCGCGCTCGCCGTACTGAGCACCATCATGCCCGCCCCCGCCTATGCCGCCAATACCGATCAGCAAGTCAAGACGGTCCGCGTCGGCTGGCTCGTCAGCAACGAGGGCTTCCAGGACGGCACCCCCGGCGAGCGTCTCTCGGGATGGGGTTACGAGTACCTCCAGACCCTGTCGTACTACACGCCCGGCTGGCGGTACGAATACGTCTCCGGCACCTTCACCGAGCTTATGGACATGCTCGAGGCAGGCGAGATCGACCTCATGCCCAACATCTCCTACTCCGAGGAACGTGCCCAAAAGCTGCTCTTTTCCTCGAACCCCGAGGGCACCGAGCGCTACTACATCTACGCCAGGCCCGACCGTGACGACCTTGCAAAGGGTGACCCTCAAGCACTCCAGGGTCTCACTATCGGTTGCAACCCCGACGTCATGCAAACCTTCGTTGGCCAGCAATGGCTCGCCAGCGAAGGAATCGCCTGCACATACAAGGAGTATGACGGAGGATCCGATCTCTTTGACGCGCTCGCAAACGACGAAGTCGATGCCGTCATCATGAACGACACAATCTCGTCGCCCAATGCCTCCCCCATGTTCTACATTGGTTCGAACGACTACTACTTTGCCGTTCCCAAAAGCCGCCCCGACCTGATGGACGACATCAATGCTGCCATGACGGCAATCGCCCGCGTCAACCCACGCTATAACGACGAAGTAAAATCTCACTACTCGACCCAAAACAGCGGCTCATCATCGCTCAACGGCCCCGAACGTTCCTGGCTCAAAGCAAATGACAACACCATCACGCTCGGCTACATTACGGGCAAACTCCCCTACTGCAACGAGGACGAAAACGGCGAAATGGAAGGCTCGCTCGCATCGCTTGCGACGACGCTACACGATAAATTTGGCATTACGGTCAAAACCGTCGCCTTTGATAGCTACAAGATGATGTCAAAGGCCCTGTCAAAGGAAAGCATAGACGTTGCGCTGCCGGTATACCGAGATTACTGGTTTGCCGAGCAAACAGGCGTTGTGCAGTCGATATCGTTGGGGACCATATCCCTCACCGCCATCCATACCGGCAGCAACCTGAACAAAGACCTTCAGAACATCGCCTGTACCAAATCATCGTTTGTCAACAAAAATGCACTTGAAAGTCTGTTCCCCACAGCGACCGTAACCGAATACCAATCCGACAATGAAGCGTTCGACGCCCTCAGGAAGGGAACGGCGCACTGCATCGTCGCTCCCAGTTCACGCGTAAAAACCATCGGTGACCGTTACGATCTCGAGGACTGCGAGACGACCGAGCTCCCTGACACCTGTGAGCTCTCGTGCTGGATTTCGCGCGGAAAACCCGAGCTGTTGGGAATCATCAACAAGGGCATCATCAATGCCGGAGAATCGCTCTCCGCAAGCAATTTCTCCTCCACGTCGTACACGGCCCAGGAATCCAACACGCTTCAATTCCTTTATCGCAACCGCACCGCCATTGCAGCCACCCTCATCGGTATGTTGTCGGTCGGCATCGTCCTGCTCATCTGGGCGCTCGTGCGCGCTCGAACCGAGCGCAAAAAAGCCGATGCTGCCAACGCCGCTAAGACGGCATTCCTCACGCGCATGAGCCACGACATCCGTACGCCGCTCAACGGTATCCTGGGCCTTATCGAGATCGAGGAATTGAAGGAAGGCGATATGCAAGTCGCCCGCGAGAGCCGTGCCAAGGCGCGCGTTGCCGCCAATCACCTGCTCTCGCTGATCAACGACATCCTCGAGATGGGCATAATCGAAGACCGCAAGCCAACACTGGAGCATGCGCCTTTTAACCTCAAAGAGCTCTGTGACGATACGCTAGTGCTGTGCAAGCTCCGCGCGTCCAGTAACGGCATCACAATGCAGGACAATAGTCTGCCGTACGCCACGGGGCCATACATGATCGGCAGTCCCACCCATATCCGACAGATCATGATCAACCTGTTAGACAACAGCATTAAGTACAACAAGCACGGCGGCTCCGTCACCTTTAGTTCAAAGACCAAGCCACTCGATAACGGGCGCGCGCTCTTTTGCTTTAGCGTTTCGGATACCGGCATTGGCATGGCTCCCGAGTTTTTAAAGCATATCTATGAGCCGTTTGCCCAAGAAGGTGACGATGCGCGCAGCAAGTTCCAAGGAACCGGCATGGGCATGTCAATCGTCAAGTCGCTTATTGAACTGATGGGCGGCACCATCGAAGTCACCAGCGAACTCCATGTGGGCACCACGTTCTACGTGGAAATTCCGCTCGATATCGACAAGAACCCCCGGGCGCGGGCGAATACGGTCGAGAGGGCGCTCGACTGCTCACTCGCCGACATGAACGTGCTGCTCGCCGAAGACAACGAATTGAATGCCGAGATTGCCCAGACGCTGCTAGAATCCGAGGGCATCGTGGTCACTCGCGCCGTCAACGGCAACGAAGTCGTCGATCTGTACCTGTCTCATCCCGCCGGCAGCTTCGATGCCATTCTGATGGACATTATGATGCCGGACATGGACGGCTATGAGGCAACCCGCGCGATTCGCCTGAGCGAGAAGGTCGATGCAGCCGACATTCCCATCATCGCGCTCACCGCCAATGCCTTTGCCGAGGACGCCAAGGCGGCACACGACGCCGGCATGAACGCCCATCTGTCCAAACCGCTCGACTTTAACAAGCTCAAAAACATACTCGCCCGCATCAAGAAAAACGGATCTGTTTCGCTATAGTTTGTGCTCAACAACCATACGCAGCAGAAAGGAAGCCAACGATGTTTAGGCCCTTACGTCGAAAGAAACGCGCCATCACTGACGAGGAAGCGCGCAAGTTGCTCGCCGCCTGCAAGCGCGGCGTCTTTGCCGTCAACGGCGACGATGGCTACCCCTATGCCATTCCCGTCAACTACTTCTTTGACGCCGAGCACGACAAGATTTATTTCCATGGCGCCAAAGCCGGCCACAAGGTCGATTCACTCAAGCGCGATGACAAGGTCTGCTTTACCGTTTACGGCAACGAGTGGTATAAGGACGATGACTGGGCTCCCTACGTTATGAGCACCGTGGTCTTTGGCCGCTGTCGCTTGGCGAATGACACTCCCGCGTTTATCGAAGACAAAGTCCGCCAGCTCGCCCTTAAGTACTACCCTTCCGCCGAGGAAGTCGAAGAGGAAATCGCCAAAGACATCAAGGGCGTCCAGCTCTACGAGATTACGATTGAGCATCTCTGCGGTAAGCAGATTCAGGAAAAGTAAGCCCCTCAGCAGGTCTCATCAATAACAATATGGCCCAGTTCCAACCCACCTTGGAACCGGGCCATATGCTTATGAAGCGTCGGCGGCTATGTGCGCAAGCGCCTCAACGAGCTCCTGCGAGCTCACGGGTTTACTCAGGTGCGCGTCCATGCCTGCCTCACGCGAAAGCCTGCGGTCGTCGGCAAAGGCGTTGGCGCTCACGGCAATAATCGGCGTGGTCGCGGCATCCTCGCGATCGAGTGCTCGAATCTGACGCGTGGCCTCAAGGCCATCGATGCCAGGCATCATGATGTCCATCAACACCACGTCGTACTCGTGCGGTGCGCTCGCGGTAAACATCTCGACGGCAGACTCACCATCCTTAGCATGCGTCACGATGGCACCGGCACGGTTGAGCGTAAACTGCGCGATCTCGGCATTCAGATCGTTATCCTCTACGAGCAAAACGCGCAAGCCCTGGAGCGCATCGCCATTGCCCCCATCCACGCGAACTGCCTGAGGAATCTCGGAGCGTTTGCATTTCTCGAACGGCAGGCGGATGGTAAACGTCGTCCCCTGCCCCAAGACGCTCGTAAAACTCATGGTTCCGCCCATAAGCTCGACTAACTGTTTTGCGATAGGCGCGCCCAGGCCAGTTCCCGATGAGGCGCCTTCCACCTGTTGCTCCTCGCGGCAAAACGGCTCGTAGAGGTGCTGTTGGAACTCCTCGCTCATGCCAATACCGTTGTCGGCGATCGTGTATTCATAGACGGGGACGCCATCCGCTGGCTCCACCTCGCGGCACACCAGGCGAACATAGCCGCCCTGGCGGTTGTACTTGACGGCATTGCCGGCAATATTGAGCAACAAGCGCTTGAGGTGCGTCACGCTCACCCGTGCATAGGGATGATCAAGCGCCTGCTGGTCGCAGATAATTGTCACCAGACGCTCCTCGGCCTGGCGCTCCAAAATATCGCGCACTTCACAGTTGAGGGCCACCAAATTTATGGGTACGAGGTTCAGGTCGATCTGTCCGCTCTCCAGGCGACTCATATCGAGCGCCTCGTTGGCAAGGTCGAGCAGCAGTCCCGATGCCGTCCAGATTTTTGAGCGGCACTCAGTCTGCTTTTGCAGATCGTCCGCATTGGCATCGCCAACCTCGACCATGCCGCGAATGCCGTTGATGGGCGTGCGCAGATCGTGGCTCATGCGACGCAGAAACTCCGTCTTTGCCGAGTTGGCAGACGAGGCCTCACGCGCCGCCTTTGCCAGCTTGTCGCCATAGTCGCGCTCCTGCTGCAGCAAGTCCGTCAAACGTCGACGATCAGCGCGGCGACGCACCGTCACAACAACGGCTATAACACCGCCGTAGAGCACCAGCACGCCGGCGGCAACAGCCGCGGCGACCTCAAAGTAGCGCTGCGCCGAGGCATAGGTGTACACATAGAATTTGTGCGCTTTTCCAAATGTGCCCAAATACCACTCGCCGTCGGCGTTAACCAATCTGACCTTACCAGCCAGGCATCGATCCTTAATACCGTCGACAATGAAGACATCCGTCGCAGGCAGATCGAACACGCCCAATACGGTGGGTTCAACGGCATTGGTCGCAACGACCTTGCCGTCGCTTTCGATCACGATATTGCCGCTATCGATGGTTTCATAGCCATCAAGCAAGCTCTGCAGTTTGAGTGTATTGCTTGCAACCGCCTTCGCGCTCTGATGCCTTACCGCGATAACGATGCCCTCGTCATCCTGCCGGGTTACGCAGCCAATGTCTGCGACCGAATCATCCGAAAGCGTAATGCGGGCGGTATAGGACTTAAGCGGATGGGCTGCCACCTCCAGCACGGGTGCTTCCTTGAGATACGTAGCGAGCGACTCGTAGCCCACGCCATCCGTCGAGGACTCGGACACCAAATTGCCTGATGCGTCCGTCACGATCAGTGCACTCACGTTGAACTGGTCAGCATATTGCTCCAACATGGCGTTATCCACCGAACCGTCGCGCTCCATATCGCGCGCCGTCTCTCCTGCGATCTCCATAACGCGAATCAGGTTTTTGGTCGTATAGGCGCTATTGAATGCATCGTAGGAAAGGCTCTGCGTCGCCACGTAATCGACAACGTCGGCAAAGCGCTGCTCGGCTTGGGCCGTCGTGTAACCGTAGCTCATCATGCCGGCAACAACCGAGAGCGCTATCCCCAGCAGAGCGACAAGGAGCCATACCCCTGCCGAACGATTGCCCCGCTCCTGAGCGGCGTGGTCGGGTGCATCGATCATGACAGGCCCTCCATATTCAAAAATGGCGAAGGGTCATCAAAGTACTTTGACACCAGACGTTCCATGGTGCCATCGGCAAGCATTTCCTGGTAGGCATGAGTGAGCTTAACGTCGATGCCGCGCGTATCGTTGATATCGAAAGCGGTGCCCAAACCAACCACTAGCAGCGGCTCATCCAGAATGCGATACGTCACACCATAGTCCTTTTCGTAGGTGAGCAGCGAGGACTCATGCGCGGCGATGGCGTCGACCAGGCCCTCGACAAGTGCCGGGTTCAGGTATGAGCGGTCCGAAAAACAATAGAGCTCTTTGATCTGCGGAACGTTTTCATTTGTACGATTGAGCAAAATGTCCTCGGGCTTGGTGGTGGACTGGACTGCCACGACCTTATCCTCAAGATCGGCAAGCGTGTAGATATCGCTCTGGGGATCGACCGCGACCACCTGGCGGCTCGCAAGGTACGGGCCGGCCCAACGATACTCGTTTTCGCGACCCGTCATGCTAAAGCTACCCATGACACAATCGAGCTCGCCGCTCGCCAGCAGTTCTTTCTTCTTTTCCCAGTCGATCAGCTGGTATTTTGGCTTGTAACCAATGCGGGCCAACGCCTCGGTCAATATCTCGACATCCAGGCCAACAATATCGCCGTACTCGTCGGTATACACAAACGGTGGGTAGAGATCGCTTCCGACGTTGAGCGTCTTAAGGTCGTCGTCTTTGACTTGCGAGGCGTCCAGACCTTCTAATGCAGACGTCGAGGCTCCGTCATTCGACCCGGAGCAGCCAGCTATCGCTACGACAAAGACGCTCGCCACTGCAAGCGCAACAAACAACGAAATGGCAACCGAGCGACGGGATCTTTTCATCGAGCTCCATACGATCCTGTTTACAGACTTAAATGGTTAAAGATAATAGCAAACAAAACCACACGAGTGACCAATTGTTACAGGCGCTTTACCGTGTGGGACCTTCCAGCCGACTTGGCAGAAGGCCCCGCATGCAGTGCTCACTTACCGTGCATTAAAAACGTAGCGGTCCAGGCGGTCGCACGCCTCCCTTACGCGCGAAAGCGGCAGCGCCAGATTCACGCGAATGTGGCAGGGTCCGTGGAACGGGCGGCCGTCCTGATACCCCACGCCCACGCGTGCCCCCTCATCGAGCAACCACTGAATATCGCGGCCATGCTCTCGGCACCACTCGGTGCAGTCCAGAAACACCATGTACGTGCCCTGCGGACGCGAAAACGCGACGCCCTTCCAATGTTTTTCTGCATACGTGCAGAAGTACTCGATATTGCCGGTAAGCACCTGGTTGAGCTCGTCCACCCACTCGTAGCCCTGCGGCTGGTAGGCACCGATAAGCGCATGCATGGAGAGGACGTTCATCTCGTTGTAGTGGGTCTTGTTGGACACGGCGCACACGCGGTCGCGCAGCGTCTCGTTATAGATGATGTGATAGCTGCCGACCAGACCCGCCAGGTTGAACGTCTTGCTGGGCGCGTAGAGGGCAACCGTGCGCATGCGGGCATCCTCGCTCACCGACTGCGTCGGGATATGCTTGTGACCCGGCAGAATGATATCGGACCAAATCTCGTCCGAGATCACCACGCAATCGTGCTGGCAATAGATGTCCATGGCGCGCTCAATCTCGTCGCGCTCCCATACGCGGCCGCAGGGATTGTGCGGCGAGCAGAACACCGCGGCATGGATGTTGTTTTGGGCGAGTTTGCACTCCATGTCCTCAAAGTCCATGCGCCACACGCCCCGGTTGTCGAGTTTAAGCGGGCTGTGGACAATGCGATAGCCCGCGGCCTCGATGGACTTGGTAAAGCCGATGTAGGTGGGGCTGTGGACCAGCACCGCATCGCCCGGCTGGACATACGCGCGCAGCGTCGACACGACGCCGCCCAGCACGCCGTTTTCGTAGCCGATATGTTCAGGGCTCAAACCTTCGACGCCATTGCGGCGATTCTGCCATTCGATGATGCGATCGAAGTACTCAGCGCGCGGGTTAAAGTAGCCAAACATGGGGTGCTGGGCACGCTGAATGATGTGTTCCTGGACCGTGGGCACCGTGGCAAAATTCATGTCGGCCACCCACATGGGGATGCGGTCGAAGCCCTCGTCGGGTGCGTTCGGGGCCATACCGGGGATCTCACCCCAAGAGTCAACAGCGATAGAGTCCATGCCGTGGCGGTCGATAAGCGAGCTAAAGTCGTATTTCATGCTGAGCTCCCGTACAAAGTTGATTGTTTTGGTAGGCGTTATTGTCCACCAGCGTGGGCGGTTTTGACGCGGGGTTTGGTGCTTAATTTGACGGATGCGGACGAATGGCTGGTTAGTCTCGCGCGTCGTTGACGGCGACTACGGTTAGCTGGGTTTCATCGACCGTAAAAGATATGTCGAGTCCAGCGTAAGCCAAGTGGTAAATGCGGTTTGGCTCGTGCTTGCTGCCCGCACGGCGCGGATCTTGGCGAAGGACTTCGACCAAGCCGGAGAGTTTTGCGGGCGGGACCATATCCTGCAGCGCTTGCGGGAACTCGACGTCGAGCTCTTGCCATGGAGCATCCTCAATCCAGCCGCCCGTCGCATCCGGGTGACAGTCCGCGAACGGAATGTAGAGCTTAATGTCGTAGATGGGCGTGCCGTCGCGCAGATCGGCCCCCAGCACATGGATGATGGGGGCCGTCGTCGGTAAGCTCGACGCGATCGAGCTTGACGCAGGTAAGCCCAATGGGATTAGGGCGAAACGGACTGCGCGTGGCAAACACGCCCACACGTTCGGCTCCACCCAGACGCGGCGGACGCACGGTTTTCGACCATTTTGCGTTGGCGCCGGACCTGTCCTGCGTTTTGGCATCGGCGGCTATGTCCTTAGCCGTGCCGCCGGGCGTACCGTTTTCGAAGCGCCACAGCAGCCATAGGTGAGAGAAGGAGTCCAGACCCTCAACCGCTGCATTGGAGGCAAATTCCGGCTCAAAAACGATGCGTCCCTGCAGATGGGGTGCCAAAAAGCTGTTGCGTGGAATGCCGAACTTCTGCGGCAGGTCGGTATGTATGTATGCAATAGGTTCCATGCCGGTCATTGTACGGCATGGAGGCGTGGGGCGTTGTGCGCAATTCTTCGCCGCGGTCCCCCGTCGTGCAACCAACGGTTGCTTGGAAGGGCGCCTGCCGCCGCGTATGCTTAAGCCATCAACCAGCAGAAAGGAGCCGCTATGGCCTTTGCAGAAAAGCTCATCGCTGTCCGTCGCGCCCATCGCCTTACCCAAGAGCAGCTCGCCGCCAAGCTCTTCGTCACACGCCAAGCCGTCAGCCGTTGGGAGCGCGGCGAGGTCACACCGGGCATCGACATGATGAAGCTCATTGCGGCCGTAACCGGCGAGCCGCTGCCCCACCTGCTCGAAATGCCCGAGCATTATTGCCAGAGCTGCGGCATGATACTCACGCCCGACGACTGCGGCACCGATGCCACGGGCGCCACGACCGACCATTACTGCAAGTGGTGCTACGACCACGGCAGGTACACCTACGACACCACCATGGAGGCGATGATTGAGGATTGTGCCCCGCGGCTGGCGCAAAACACCGGCATGTCGCTCGACGAAGCCGTCTCGCTCATGGGCGCTGTCCTGCCGCAACTGGAGCGCTGGCGCACCGTGCAGGTAAACGAAGAGCGCTACGGCGCCGAGGCCCGGACGCACTACGGCGATGAAGCCGTCGATGCGGCAAACGAAGCGCTGCTGGACATGGACCCCGAGACATGGAACGACATGAAGGAACTTGAACGCGCTGTTCTGGGCCAGCTTTCGATTGCCATGGGCATTGGCGATGCGGATGGAAGCGAGGCTCGCAAGCTTGTCGCGATGCATCGTCGTTGGATTGCTCTCAACTGGGGACGCGAACCCCAGAACGAAGCATATCTGGGCCTCGCCCACGGCTATCTTGCCGATCAGCGCTTTATTGACTACTACGACAAGCCCTGCGGTACCGGAGCCACGGCGTTTCTGGTCCAGGCCATCGAGTCGTCGCTGGCCCGTGCATAGACTGCGGCGGCTTTGGGTATTTCAATCAAAACCGCAACCGATTGGAGACCTATGGCTACTAATCATGAGCTCGCGCTGTTCGTTATGACCGGCTGCCCGTATTGCTTAAAGGTCAAGCGTTTCCTTGCCGATAACGGCGTGACCATTCCCGAGCGCAATATCTCGACCGATACCGAAGCCGAGCAGACACTCATCGCCGTCGGCGGAAAACGCCAGGTTCCCTGCCTATTCATCGACGGCAAGCCACTCTACGAATCGAACGACATCGTCGCGTGGGTGCAGGAGAACCTGCTCTAGCACTCGCGTTGCGACCGACTCGCCCCAACCCATACGACCCAAACATGTACGCCAGCATCCAAAGTCGACATTTTTCGACATCTTTGGATGCTGGTGTACAGCTTTTGCGGGTAGTCATGGACGCTCTTAACCGGCTAATTGTTTGAGGCGACCTTTGGATTATGGCTGTTTGACGCCTCTGGAAAGGGTTTCCGAGAGGGCTGTGGTCAAAAAAGGGCAAATATGAGTACTGCTACCTGTTTAGTAGCAGCGATTTTAATCACTTCAGGAACTATTCAACGTTCCACTCGTCCGCAGACGACGTTATTTCTCCTCATATGTTCAATAAAAGTAGCTCTTAACGGGAACAAATCTCATCAGGAGCTACAATTTATAGCAAAATAAATGCAACCATAATGGCAACAGTACTCATATTTGCCCTTTTTTGACCACGACCCTCCAGAATAGTCGCTGAGAACGACACTAAATGACAAAATCCGACACTTGGACGTTCTTATATGAGTAGCCATTGAAGGACACCTAACGACTACTCCCATTCGCGACACACTGTGTCGCGAATTAAGCTGGCCCCATTACCGAAGACCAGTGAGAGCTCCTGCCCAGAATCTCGATAGCTTAATAAAGGGCTCCCCTCCGGAAGTTCAATGAGCATCCAAATTCCAAGCTGAAAAGCAAAGGAGTATCGAAGCCGTCAATGCTCATTTTCTATCGAACAGGCGGGTCAAAACAAGCTAATTAGCCCGATGAACTGCTTGTATTTTTGTCTACAAAATTGTATACAAAAAGAGAATCCGAGAACCGGCGCTCGACATTATGTCGATCGATAGGAGGCGCCATGGATGCTAAGCAGCTCGAAAAGATGATGGGGTTTGCTCCCGGAGAGTTGAAGAAAGCCGCGGAAGCCTACGAAAAAGATGAGTGGCCGAAAGGTCGCACCATCAAGTTGGGAAGGCCACCAATCTCCGATGAGCCGAGCGTCGTTATATCAGCACGTGTGGGCGAATCGATTCTTGAGGCGTTTGACGAAAAAGCCAAACGCCATGGGCAAACACGCACGGAGCGGCTCAGAGAGCTCATTACACTTGATGCACTGATTGCCTAGGCCCGCTCCCCCGTCGGACCCAAACATATACACCAACATCCAAAGTCGACATTTTTCGACATCTTTGGATGCTGGTGTACAGCTTTTTGCTACATAGTCGTTGGGGACGTCCTTAAATGACCAGTCGTTAAAGAACGCCCCCGATGACTAACTAACCGTGGAAGCAGGCTATGGGTGCGAGTGGCTGCTCGCGAAAGACGCGCTCGACGGCGGCGCGGTATTCGTCGACTTTTTTGGTCTTACGTACGAGCTTGTGAACGGTAGCGGGGTCGGCGAAAGCGCACTTGGCGTAGAACCACCACTCCTTCATACGAAAGACCGCGTTGCCGCCAATCTCTTCTGCATAGACCGCAAACAGAGTGTCGTGGAAACGCTGCAGTTCGGCTGCCGTGGCAGCAGGACCGCCCTTAACCATGCGAGCCAGCGCGGGGTTCGCGAGCAGGCCACGCCCTAGCATTACATGGCGCGTGTCGGGATAGGCCTCCGCCAGCGCGTCCATATCCTCAAGATCGAAAATGTCGCCGTTATAGGCCACCGGAAACGGCGCACGCTCCAGCGTCTCGCCGTAAAACTCCTTGCGCGGCGAGCCCGTATAACGGTCCTTCTGTACGCGCGGGTGCACAATCAGCTCTGCCAACGGCATGCGGCAATACAGATCGAGCACACGTTCATACTCGTCATCGCGTTCCAACCCCAGCCTGGTCTTTACCGATACCGGCAACGGCGACCGCTCGCACACATCGCTTAAGAACGCCTCGAGCTCGTCGAGATTGCGCAAGAAACCCGAGCCCTTGCCCTTGGCGACAACCGTTCCCGAAGGGCAACCCAAGTTGAGATTGACCTCGCGGTAGCCCATGTCGGCGAGCACCTGTGCCGCCCACACAAACTCGTCCGCGTTCTTGGACATCAGCTGAGGCACCACGTTGAGCCCCTGGTTATTGGCAGGATCAATCTCCTTAAACGCCTTGCCGCCAAAGCGGTTTCCCACCCGCGGCGGCGGCAAAAACGGCGTGTAATAGCAATCGAGCGCGCCGAAGCACTCCGCATGCACGCGACGGAACACATGCCCGGTAATCCCCTCCATAGGGGCCAACGATAGAATCATCTACTCTTCTCTCAGATCAATACGGCAAAGGGACTGCCCCCTTGTCACATGAATTATGCCTTGTGCCTCGGGCGATTCACAAGGAAGAGGTAACTACTAAACGATGACTACCCTCCAGCCGCACCCCATACAACGAGGTCTAATACTTTTCCGAGAAGTGAACGACCGTTTTTTGGACCCCCGAAGCATCGACATTTTCTGACGCCAAAACCGCAGGATTCAACGATCAAAACCGCAGGAAATTACATCTCAAAAGTGTCGACGCTTCGGGGGTCCATTTTGACTCGTTCACTTCTCAGAAAAGTATTAGACCTCGAATTCACAAGCCGCTCAATGTGACAAAGGGACTGCCCCTTTGTCACATTCAATGAAAAGGGCACCGATGTTAGTCGATGCCCCAAAGCGGCTGCAGGTTAAGCCCTACAGCGTATGTCTAAGACGAATCGAACTATTCGTCCCAGGAGAGGTTCTTACCAGTCTTTTTTGCCAGCAGCAAGAACAGGCCGATAATAACGTTGCATGCGATGCAGAAGATGAAGACGCCCTGGAAGGAGCCGACAAGCTCATAGACCTTCATCATAACGGGCATGCCAAAGGCGCCGACGATATAGCCCACGGAGCAGATCAGCGCGAAGATGCGACCGAAATCGCGGGAGCCAAAGACATCCATAACCAAAACGGTCAGGGCAGTGCCAGCGATGACGTACATTACGTCGTTCACGCCTGCTGCGAGGATGCTGAGCGTCGAGTTGCCGCTGCTCATCATGAGCATGACAAAGGAGAGGATGGAGACAGCGAGCCAGCCCAGAATGGCCTTCGTGCTGCCGAACCTATCGCAAGTGGTGCCGACGATCGGATTGAGGAACAGATCGAAGAGCGATGCAGCGGATACCATGAAGCCGCCCACCATGGGGCTAAAACCAACCTCGGAAGCATACGTCGGGAAGAGCTGGTTCATGCAGCAAGTGAGCTGAACGAGACAGAGGAAGCCGATGCAGAAGAAGAAGGCAGGCGACTTAATGGCGCGCGCATAGCTAACGCCACGCGTGCTATCCTCGGTCGTCTCCTCGGTCTCGGTGACCGTCTCGCCCTCGACGTAGCCATAGGGCAGCATGCCCTTGTCCTGAGGCTTGTAGCGGATGATCAGAATGGAAGCTGGGAGAATGAGCACTGCGGAAACACCGGCGAGCACCAGATAACCAGTTCTCCAGCCAGCGGCCTCGATGACAGAGGTGATGACGGGACTCATGATGAGCATGTAAATCGAGTTCACTGCCCAAGCGAGACCGATTGCCAGGCCACCAGATTTTTTGAACCACTGGTCAATAACGTCGGACATAGCGACGCCGGTGGTGAAGGCGAAGCAAACGCCAATCAGGGCGCCAGCGGCGATGAACATCCAGACTTCGGTGTAGAAGGCCATGCCTGCGCCGGCAGCGAGCAAAATAAGCTCGACAACGGGGAGCCAAACCTTGCCAACGACCTTGGGAATGAGTTTTCCGACAAACGGAAGAGCTGCCGCAAGACCAATGAGCGTTGCGGTGAAGTAATACGAGAAGATGGAATAGTCAAACCCGAACTCCTCGCACACGGGTGCGACGAAGGAGCCCGCGATGACGCTATAGGATCCGGTCGTGCCGGCAGACATAAGGCCGAGCGCGATTACGAGAACCCATGCGTAAACCTTGCTGCTCTTTAACTTTGCATTTTCCATTGATACAGCTCCTAGAGACCCAGAAGGGCACACATAACGGCCTTGATGGTGTGCTGACGGTTCTCTGCCTCACGGAAGATGACCGAAGCGTTGGCCTCAAAGCACTCGTCGGCAATCTCAAAGCCCTCGGTGATGATCTCGCGATGAAGGTCGTTCTTGCACTGGTCGAGGAGCATCTTGCCAACACGGTGATCCGCGTTGTGGACAGAGGGAAGCTCATGCATGCAGAAGATGTCGGGATTGTTGGTGCGCTTGCACAGCTCGCTGGTGACGCGATAGGGGTACAGAGACTCAGCATCGCCCAACCAGGAGTTGTAGTCGTCGGGATCCAGAACCTCTTCGCCGCACTCGGGGTTGATGTAGCGCCACTCCTCGGTAACGATAACGTCAACGCCATCCAGGGCATCGAGGTCAGAGGTGATGGTAAAGGTCCTATTGGGAGCGTACTTGGCGTAGCAGGCCTCCACCTCTTCGATCATTTCCTTGCACATCTGATGACGGAGGTCGTCGGGGCCGATGGCGAGGAAGTCCATGTCGAGCATAGCGCACAGACGGCCATACCACACCGGGGCGCCGGCGCAGTTGCCAACGAAAGCCATCTTCTTGCCGCGGCTCGTACGCAGACCGCCCCATTGCTCTTCCATCGTAAGAGCGTCAGCGAGCATCTGAGTCGGGTGATCGCCGAGAGTAAGGGCATTGATGACCGGGATGTCAACCAGGTCGGCGACGTCATAGAGGAACTGCTCGTCCTTCTGTGCGCGGTA
The DNA here is from genome assembly GCA_902496775.1 of uncultured Collinsella sp. Taxonomy (GTDB): domain Bacteria; phylum Actinomycetota; class Coriobacteriia; order Coriobacteriales; family Coriobacteriaceae; genus Collinsella. The sequence goes on along the minus strand of CABVCF010000008.1, from coordinate 17,056 downwards.
GACGATGAGATCGTACATACCGTTAAAGACGCGCATGGCATCCTTGACGGTCTCGCAGTCACCCATGTGGGAGTTGGTCAGATAAGTAAAGCCCATGCCCAAATCATTGCAGGAGGTCTCGAATGCGCAACGAGTACGGGTCGAGCCCCACTCAAAGTTGGCGAGGACGTTTTTGCCGGGGAAGTAGCGCTGGTCGACACCAGACTTCTTCTGAGCCTTAAGGTTCCAGGCAAGATCGATGAGATAGCGGAAATCCTCGGAGGAGAGATCATGGATGTTGATGTAGTCGCGACCGCGGAGGCTGTTGTTCATGCCTATTTCCTTTCGAATTATTATCAAAATTATTGTTGAATGTGTCCCCGAGGAAAACACGGATATCCCTCGGGGAGCGGTACATGTGGCGCCTAAGCCAAAGAGCGCAGGCTCTAAGGCTCACTAACGACTGGCCGCCACGTCCTTAGTCCAGCAGTGCACGCCGCCGCCGGACAGGTTAAGCGCGAGGGAATCAATCATGATGACCTTGCGATCGGGGAAGCAGCTCTCAAGAACTGCCTTGGCCTGCTCATCCTTCTCTTTCACGACCTCGCTCATGCCCTCGTGGTAATAACGCTGGCCAAGAACGACGCCGTTGCAAATCAGGAAGTTGCAGTAGCTCGCTGCGGCGTAGAAGTGGACGGGGCCCTCGGGCCAGGGGGTGCCATCCATAAACTTGCCGCCCATTTCGTCGATGAAGCCCTTATAGAGCTCGTAATCTTCATCGCCAGGGGCGATAACGACTTCAATAGGCTCGGCGGTGGGCATACGAACGATCTCGAAGGGCTTGCCCTCCCAGTCCGTTTCGTTGCTCAGGATCTCGTAGGCTGCCTCAATGCGGCGACGAGACTCTGCTCCAGCCTTGCTCGAGGCTGCCTCTTCATCGGACACCTCGGCAAGAAGAATCTTGTTCGGAGTGATAAAGCGACACATCTCATCAATGTGAGCTGCAAAGCTCATGCCAAAGACGGGAGTTCCGTCTTCCTTCTCGTCGAGGATGCCCAGTCGATAGTCGTCGTCCTCGAGCATAGGCTGCGGAAGCCAGATAACCTTGTTGAGGTTGTAGATGCGCTTATACTCGGCCTCTACTTCCTCTTTCGTGAACTCGGGATTACGCTTGCGGCATTCCGTGTCCTCGATGGCGATCAGAGTGCCGTGACCGTCAAACTCGCGGTCGCCGCCCTCCGAAACCATTTCGGAATTGACGATATCGAAGCAACCGAGCGCAACCGCCATGTGAACGGCTGCCTTACGTGCGGACTGGCACTCCGGGGAGTTCTTGTCCCACACGCCGTAATAGGTCCAAGCGGGGTTGACCATATAAGAATGGCCCTTGTCGTCGACCATGATGCTGGGACCGTTGTCGCGGACATAGAAGTTGGAGTCTTCGAACTGCGTGATCTCGATGCGATCGAGATCAACCCCCTCCTCCTTCAGGCGCGAGCAAGCCTCCTCATAGGAGCCGGGGGTGCCGCAATTGAGGTTGACCGTAACGTCGCCATACTCGAGCAGAGCCTTGATCACGTCAACGCAGGGCTGGCGGTTATCGTAGCCCTCTGCACGGATGTAATCGGGAAGCCATGTCACATAGACGTTGGAGCGCTTCTCGAACTCGCCCGGCATACGATAGTTCTCGTACATGGTTGGTCCTTCCGTCGGGTTTCCCGCGATGCTGTCCGGCCGCGACAATAGCGGGGTTTCACCTGCTATAGTACTACTATACCTACCGTTCGGTAGATAGTTTTGAATAATTGCCGCTCGCCTACTGATACATACCGTTCGCCGTATATAGTGGTCATGTTTGGACACGAATTGATGTTCCGTTGCCATCCTTAATAATGTTGGTAGTGCGGAAGTGATTTGCAATGGAGAAATGCAGCGTGAGCACAAGAAAAAAAATATTGGACGCAATGTACGATCTTGTGGCAGAAGTCGGTTATGACAAAGCGTCTATCGGAAAGATTTGCGACTTTGTCGGTATATCCAAGCCGTCGGTGTACTACTACTTTCCCTCAAAAGAGGAGATTTTCACTACGCTCTTGGACAGCATGTTTCCGACCATTGACTATCAGCGCGACTACTCGCTAATAGTCGATAGGGACGGGTTCAAGGCCGCGCTTATCGAGCTCGGCAATTCAGTTATAGGTGGCTATCGAAGCGATGAAAAGCGCCGGCGCGTGCTGGCCGAGGTTAGCGTTCAAGCAAATCGAATTCCTGCAGTTCAGGAACGTCAAGCGACGGCGACCAAACGAACCATGGATGCGCTTAAAGACATCCTTCTTCATGGTGTAGAGATTGGCGCGTTTTCCGATAGCGCCGACGTAATGCTCTACGTACAAATTCTTTATACCGTTCTGGAGGGAGCGAGCAATACGGTCGCTCAAGGTGAGGATATTGATGAAAAAGCGGTTTGGGCGGGAATAGTCGAGCTTATGTTCAAATAAACCAGCCAAGCTGAAGCGCATGTTGGCACCCATGGTGCCTGCGGGCAACCTTTAAAACGAAAACAGGGGTCGACTCCAGCCTGGCTTGGAGTCGACCCCTGTTGCGTGGCAATCTATGCCAATGCAAATCGGCGCTTATTACTTTTCAGCAGCCTTATTGAGAAAGCCGGAAACGATAGCAAACGCAGCAATCATAAGGTTGCAGGCAATGCAGAAGATAAATACTCCCCGGAATGACCCTGCCATGCCGTAAACCTTCATCATGACCGGCATTCCAAAAGCACCGACGACATAGCCCGCTGAGCAAACGATCGAATAGATCCTTCCAAAATCGCGTGATCCAAAGAGCGAAAGGAGAAGCATCGGCATTGCGGTTCCAACGATGGCGAACATGACATCGTTTACGCCGGCCGCGATGATGGAAACGGTCTCATTGCTTCCACCAATGATAAGAAGCAGGAAGGAAAGAATGCTGACACCTGTCCATGCGACCGTTGCTTTAATAGCGCCAAGCTTGTCGCATGTTTTGCCCACGAAGGGATTTAGGAAGATATCGGAGAGTGAAGCTGCCGAGACCATTAAGCTTCCTACGATAGGATTGAAACCGACCTCGCTTGCATAGGTTGGGAACAGCTGGTTCATGCAGCAGGTGAGCTGTGCCACACAAAGCAGGAGGACACAGAGAATAAAAGACGGCGTTTTCGCGGCATCGCGGAGTGCCATGCCCGAAAGGACATCTTCCTGCTCATCGGCGCTGCAGCTCTCATGGGTTTCGAAGGCGGTCTCTCCGTAGGGAAGCATGTTGCGATCAGAGGGTTTAAGGCGAATGATAAATGCACTCACAGGCAAAATCATAGCTGCAGAAACGGCCGCAAGTACGATGTACCCCGTACGCCAGCCTTGTTGCTCGATGACCAGCGTAATGACAGGACTCAACAACAGCGTACAGAGAGAATTAACGCCCCAAGCAAGGCCGATGGCAAGACCGGACGATTTACTGAACCATTGGTCAATAACATCGGACATGCAGACGCCCGTTGTGAACGAAAAGCAGATGCCGATCACCGCGGCGGAGACGATGAACATCCAGACTTCGGTGTAGAACGCCATTGCGGCGCCGGCGGCAATAAGGACGAGTTCAACGCAAATATGCCACGGTTTGCCTATTACTTTTGGAATGAAACGACTCAAAAGTGGAAGTCCAAGTGCAAGGCCAAGAAGAATCGCAGTGAAATAGAAAGAGAAAGAGGTGTACTCAAAGCCCAGGTCTTCACATACTGGAGCAACGAATGAGCCAGCAATAATGCTATATGTGCCAGTTGTTCCGGCGGACATTAAGCCGAGCGCAATAACGACGACCCAAGCAAATGCGCCGCTTCACGGAGACAATCTTTTTTGGCTGGTGTGGTGAGAGTCATGGTTGCTCCATTTCTATCGGCAATACATCCTATATGCCTACCGATAGGTATATAAACCAGAGGACTCTTCGTCAAGCATTAAGCGGGGAGAGGGAGTTCTTAACCTGCCGAACGGTAATTAGACCTCGATTTCGCAAGAGTCTCAATGTGACAAAGGGACTGCCCCTTTGTCACATTATTCGGAGCGCAGGGCTTCGACGGGATCCTTCTTGGATGCGCTACGGGCCGGCAGCAGGCCGGCAACAACCGTCAGCAGCACCGAAATTGCAATGAGCACCAGCGCATCCTGCACGGGCAGACTCATCAGGTTGGGGACCTGTTTGGCCGCAAGCGCCCAGGCATTGACCGGGAAACTCACGAGCACCACGACGACAATGGCAAAGACGCCGGCGATGAGGCCCTCGATAAAGGTCTCGGCATTGAATACGTTGGCCACGTTGCGCTTCGACGCACCGATTGCGCGTAGGATGCCGATCTCCTTCTTGCGCTCCAATACGCTGATGTAGGTGATGATGCCGATCATGATGGAGCTCACCACCAGGCTGATACTCACGAATGCGATGAGCACCAAGCTGATGGTGTTCACGATGTCGGTCACCGAACCCATGATGATGCCCATGTAGTCTGTGTACGAAATTGCCCGATCATCGTGGCCAGCGGCTTTGACCTGCGTGTTGTACGCATCGATGTGATCGAGTACGCGCTCCTTGGCCTCAAAGTCGCGCGGGAAAATCTTAACCGAGATGGGGTCTGCCTCATCCGCATAGCCCAACGTGGTCAGATTGTTGTCGTAGGTGAGCTTCGAAGCCTTGGCATAGCTCATCATGAGCGAACTCAGGTCCTCGGCGTCCATGTTGAAATGGATGGCACGAGCAAAGGCGCTCGCATCCACGTGCATGGCGCTCGTCAGGTTGGCAAAACTCGAAGACATCTGCGTCGCCATCTGGTCCATAAGCCCCGCTGCGCCCGCCTTGAGCTGGGACGATACCGTCGACGCTATCTGCTCGCTGATTGCCTTCATCACCTGATCCATAGCCTGCTGCAGATACGGAGCCAGCTGCTTTTGCACATAGTCGGTCATCGCCTGTTGCAGGCGCTCGGCCAGGGCATCGCCGCCGAGCGCCTTCAATTGAGCCAGGCATTGCTGGGCTGCGGCATCATGCTCAAGATACGTCGAGAATGCGGCAGCGAGCTTTGACGCGTCTTTAAGATCTTCGGGCGACAGCGCCTTAAACTGATCAGACTGCAAAAAGCCCTCAAACAGTTGGTTGGCAAGTATTCCCACCTGCTGCATTTGCTCGGGCGTAAGTTCCAGGCCGTCAAAGATGCCCGAGAAATCTGGAGCCGGCGCTTTGGCCATGATGTCGCTGAAGTCGATGTCCTTGCCAACGCCCGAAAGATCAATATCCAGGCCCGACAGATCGACGCCCGAAAGATCAATGCCGCCGCCGGCTGCACCCGAGAGCGCAGACGCATCGAACGAGAACGCGCTCTTGAGCGCCGCCTCGTCCACACTGAACATGCTGCCCAAATCCACACCTTGCTTGGCCTCGCCCTGCAGTTCATCGAAAGACTTGCCCGTAAAGACATCCGTCTCGGGGCGGGCGAGTTGCTCCTGCACAATCTGCGAATCGGCGGCGCGCTCCATAAGCTGGCGAGTCAGCGCATGCGTGTAGGCAATGCCCGGGGACAACGCGCTCGCGTTGGCCGTCTCGTTAGGTCGCACCACGCCCACAATGCGCACGTCAATACCGTCGGCAACCTTGGCCGTCATAAAGTCGGCATCGTCAGACATGTCAGTCCACATGCCGGTCTCTTCGTTTTTGCGATACGCATCAGCCGGCGACAGCACCTTAAACGTGGTAGACAGCGCATCGTCGTAGGTAAAGTCGGTGCCGGTCTCGGGCGTTTCGACCCCACCGTCAGCCGTCATAGCGCTGTTTACCAGATCGTTGAGCTCATCGATGTCCAGCGCACCGATGCTATAGAGCGTGTAGTCGCCCACCGTACCGCGGCTCGAAAGCACCATCACGGCTTCGTTGGCTGACGTGGGCCAATGACCGGCGACGACATCGTACTGGCTGTCGAGCAGGCTCTGGTCGTCAATCATCTCGTTAAAGACCGAGGTTCCCATGGATTCCATACTCACCGTTGCCGCCGAGCTCGCGCCTCCGCTCATTGCCTCGGTCATAGCGTTGGGAACAAGCCGGACGGGCTTCTCATCGCCCTTACCTGCACGATAGACAACCGGCGTCACGCCGTAGCCGTACTGGATGGCGTTGACCTCTTTGTCGATACCGTCGCCACCGGCATCGAGCCATGCCTTAAAGCTCGTCATGTCGTTGGACTTAACGCTTGCAAACATGTCCTTTACGGCCGTAACCACGGGGATCTTATCGGTTCCCTTAGCCTTGCCGCCGGCGCTGTCGTCGGACGAATCCTCGCCGTTGGACGCCTCGTCATCCGTGGCCCCCTGTCCGCCCATCATGGACGACAGGTCGTAATCCTGCTTGGAAATGGTGAGCGGGTAGCTCGAGAGCGTATCCTCCTCGACCTTTTTGATGTAGCCGTTTACGCCATTGGACAGCGCCAGAATCGCCGCGATACCGATAATGCCAATCGAGCCCGCAAAGGCCGTCATGGCCGTACGGCCTTTCTTGGTCATGAGGTTTCGAGCAGAAAGCCCCAGCGCCGTCACAAAGCTCATCGAGGTTTTGCGCGTAGGCTTGGCTTTGCGGCGCGTGGCGTCAGCGACATCGAAAGGATCGGAATCGTCGGTGATCTTGCCGTCCGCCAGGTTGACGATGCGCGTGGCGTATTGGTACGCCAGCTCGGGATTGTGCGTGACCATAATAACCAGACGGTCACGCGCCACATCCTTGAGCAGATCCATGACCTGTACGGATGTCGTTGAGTCCAGGGCGCCGGTCGGCTCGTCTGCCAGCACAATCTCGGGATCATTAATCAGGGCGCGGGCAATGGCCACGCGCTGCATCTGCCCGCCCGAAAGCTGGCTCGGGCGCTTGTTAACGTGCTCGCCCAGGCCGACTTTCTCCAACGCCTCGCGTGCACGCTGGCGGCGCTCGGCATGCCCCACGCCCGTAAGCGTGAGCGCCAGCTCCACGTTTTCCAAAATGGTCTGATGCGGAATGAGGTTATAGCTCTGGAACACAAAGCCGATGCGGTTGTTGCGATAGGCATCCCAATCGCGATCGTGAAAGTCCTTGGTCGAGATGCCGTCGATCAGCAGGTCGCCAGAATCAAAGTGATCCAGTCCGCCGATAACATTGAGCATCGTGGTTTTACCCGACCCCGAAGGTCCCAGAATGGCCACGAACTCGTTATCGCGAAAAGACAGGCTCACGCTGTCGAGCGCCACCTGCGTAAACGACTGCGTGACGTACCTTTTGCAAATTCCTTTGAGCTCCAGCATGGACGGCAACCTCTCCCACGCGGGCGCACTTGCCCGCTCTCCCCCGCCGTTCGTATTCGACGCGTTTGTCCTACTCTATCCCCATTTTTTGCCGGAGCCAGTGAGGAATGTAACGAACCGCGCCAAAAAACGAACGGGATGGCGCCCAAAAGAAGAGGTCCCGAGCGGGACCTCTATATGGTGGAGCTTATCTTGAAAGGTAGCGGACTACTTCGCACAGCGACACACGATCCTTGCCATGCTTTACACGTTTTTACTGCTCGCTATTCGCAATCGCCTGGTCGATCAGTTTGTCGAGCGCTGCGCGCTGCTCAGCGGAGCTGATGGCTCCCACGATGGGATCCCCTACGATGTTGCCATTCTGATCGATGACATACGTTGTCGGGAACGAGAACAAATTTGACGTAAACTTACCGGCCTCGCTATCCGACTTGAACCAGATGTTCTTATATGTCACGCCCTTCTTGCTCAGCACGTCCTTGGCATCTGCAATCTCGCCCTTGTTGCCATCGAGCGTAAAGGAATTGACGCCCACGACCTGACCGCCCTTCTTGGCAAGCTCCTGATTCAGTTTCTCAAGATCGCCCAGCTCGCCCACGCACGGCTTGCAAGTGGTGAACCAGAAGTTCATGACGGTGACCTTGTTCTTAGAGAACAGCTCGTCGCTGCTCACGTCGTTGCCATCCAGGTCCTTGCCCGTAAAGCTGGGGAACTTCGTCGCCTCGTTCGAAGCATTGGCACCAGCCGTCATGCCAGCGGTCGAAGCGTCGACGCTCTCGCCTGCGCTCGGCGTGCTTCCACAGCCGGGGAACTCCTTCTCCAAGCTCTCGAGCTTGTCCTCGATCTCCTTGATCTGCTGTGCACCGGCCTTGAGCGTCTTAAGCTCATCCGCCGTGAACTCATCCTTGGCGCCGTCGATGGTCTTGAGCAGGAAATCGCCGTAATTGCTGCCATCCTCAATCATTGTCGAGTCTTTATTTGCCGCATTGAATACCTTTTCCCACAGCGCGTTATCACTCGAAAAGATATCGTTCTCCTTCTGCATGAGTTTTGCATACAACTCGGCGGCCTCGTCGGCATTGGCCGGCTTCTGCGCAGTGAGTTCTGCGATCTTAGGATCGGAGCTCGCAGATTCGCTCGCATTGCCACCGGGCGCCGAACATGCCACAAGGCACAAGGCCAATACCGGCACCATAAACAGGGCCGCAATCTTAGAAAGCTTCATAGTCATTCCTCCGTTTTGTCGAAGCTTGTTTACTTTTTATCGGCGGTCAAGGGAAGCTTTTCCGCCGACACATCCAGGCCATAGCGATAGCTGATGGCATCGACAGGACAGGCCCCGATGCACTTTCCGCACCGGATGCATTCGGCATGATTGGGCGAGTGGACCACATCAACGTCCACCTGACAAACCTTTGAGCACTTGCCGCACGAGACACATTTGCATGCATCGACCCGGATCCCCAGTAGGGATACCTTATTCATGAGCGCATAGAATGCGCCGAGTGGACAAATCCATTTGCAGAAGGGGCGATAGAACAAAACGCTCAGCACTACCACGGCAATGAGAACGGCAAGTTTCCAAGTAAAGAGATGTCCCAACGCAGATCGAATGCCGGCATTGGCAATGGCCAGCGGAATGGCACCCTCGAGCACGCCCTGCGGACAGACGTACTTGCAAAAGAATGGATCCCCCATCCCCAGGTCGTTGACCACCAGCACAGGCAGCAATACCACAGCAAACAGCAGCACAACGTATTTGATATACGTAAGCGCCTTGAGCCTTTTTGTCGAAAGCTTTTTGCCGGGGATCTTGTGCAGCAGCTCCTGCAGCCAGCCAAACGGGCACAGAAAGCCGCATACAAAGCGTCCCAGCAGCACGCCGAGCAAAATGAGCGTACCGGTGACGTAGTAAGAAAAGTTGAACTTGGATGAACCTACCACCGCCTGGAACGACCCGATGGGGCACGCACCCGATGCCGCGGGACACGAATAGCAGTTAAGCCCGGGTACGCAGACTGTTTTTCCCGCGCCCTGATAGATGCCGCCTTTGACAAAGTTTGGCAGGTGAATGTTGGTAATAAGTGTTGCCGCCGCCTGAATGAATCCGCGAAATCGAGCCAAAACATGCGACGCAGTGTTTTCTCTTTTATCCAATTCCGATACACTCCAAGCACAGCCTAATCGCTTTGGCCAGCACGGCATCCGCCTCGCCACGCATAACGCCAAAGCACACCATGGCAATTCCGACGATCAACAAAGCGACCTGTACCACGGGTTTTACCGCTTTGAACAACACGACCACTCCTTTCGTTACGCGACCATTGGACCATATCGACTATAAAATCCGTGTTAAGCGCGATTTGGAATGTGCAAGGAGACTGTTATGCGTATTTTGATCGTCGAAGACGAGCGAGCACTGTGCGATGCAATCGCGCGCAGTTTGCGAAACTTGGCGTACAGCGTCGACTGCTGTCACGATGGACAGGAGGCGCTCGACCTGCTGGGCGTCGAAGTCTTTGACCTCGTGGTACTCGACCTCAACCTTCCCCGTATCGACGGCATGACCGTGCTCAGGGAACTTAGGAAAACCGACTGCGAGACCAAGGTGCTGATTCTGTCCGCGCGTGGCGAAGTATCCGATAAGGTCGACGGACTCGATGCCGGCGCCAACGATTACCTCACCAAGCCGTTTCATCTGGACGAACTTGCGGCAAGGATCCGCAGCCTTACCCTCAGGCGCTTCGCACAAAGCGACATAGTATTAACCTGCGGAAAACTCAGCTTTGACACCAAGGCGCGCATCGCTTCCGTGGGCAGCGAGGCCTTATCTCTTACACACAAGGAAACGGGAATCTTGGAATACCTGATGCTTAATCAGGGGCGACCGGTAAGCCAAGAGGAGCTTATCGAGCACGTTTGGGATAGCACCGTGAACAGCTTTAGCAACGCAACCCGCGTTCACATCTCGTCGCTCCGAAAAAAGTTGCGCAGCGCTTTGGGATACGACCCGATCCGCAATCGGATTGGAGAGGGCTACGTTATGGAGGATGGAGAATGAAAGGGCTTTCGCTGCAATGGCGCATAACGATTATGACGGCACTGCTCACGTGTGCGGCATGCGTGCTGACGAACTGCCTGGTCGGCTATACGGGCATGCGCTACATGGATGCCATCGGCAGCGACATCTCGGCCCTTAGTGCAGCCGGCGTAGATGCACCTCAGGCGTTTGACCCAACGAAGGGGAGCCTCGATGACGAGGTCACGATCGTCGTAAACGACGCACAGGAGTCTTTTGGCACGACAGCCTGGTACATCACGGCTGGAGTCACACTCCTTGGCGGCGCGCTGGCATACTTTGTGAGCGGCCGTGCACTCAAACCGCTACGGGCTTTTGCAGCCCAGGTTGAGCGTGTGCAGCCTGACAACCTAAGCGAAATCAGACTCAGTGAAGATGTGCCCACCGAGCTACAACGATGCAGCGCCTCTTTCAACGACATGATCGCCCGTCTTGGCGAAGGGTTCTCTGCACAGCGTCAGTTTACCGGCAACGCCGCACACGAGCTGCGCACCCCGCTCGCCCTTATGCAAGCACAGATTGAACTATTCATCTCCGAGCACTCCGGTTTGCAACCCGAAACAGCCGAGCTACTCGGCCTGCTACAAGAACAAACCGAGCGCATGTCTCGAATGGCCAAGGTATTGCTCGAGATGAGTGAGCTCCGCAGCGTTCCTTGCGAGGACGATGTGGAGCTTGGCCCCTTGTCCGAAGAGGTCCTCACCGACCTTGCGCCACTTGCCGAAAAAAGGGGCATAGCCCTCAATTGTGCTGGAGACGCTCTAGTAATCGGGAGCGACACGCTCCTCTATCGGCTGGTGTTTAACCTGGCCGAAAACGCTATCCGCTATAGCCGCACCGACTCGAGCGTTACCGTCTCCATCTGCGACAACGACAGCCACGTGTTCCTGCGAGTCGAGGACCGGGGTCCGGGAATACCCAAGCAGTACCGCGAGAGCATCTTCCAACCGTTCTTTCGCCTGGATAAATCCCGCAGCAGGGCATACGGCGGCGCAGGACTCGGGCTAGCGCTCGTTTGGGAGATTGCAGCGCTTCACAGTGGCGCTGTAGAGGTCGAAACAAGTTCCGAGAACGGGACCACCATGCTCGTAAGCCTTCCAAAACGATCCGCAGCGTTAGCCGAATAGTAAAACGAAAGGGGTCCCGAGCAACAGGAGTACAATTGCTGCATTGTTGCCACCTGATGGGAGATGGAAGATGGACTGCGATGGCTACCCACGCATTCCCATGCCGTTGATGTGCACCGCCTTTGTGCCGGGGCAGATTGACGCTGCAGTTGCAGGCATTTCCGACCCCGATTCGCGCGCCATTGCCACGGCAGAAGCGCTGTACTTTCGCGGACAGGCCGCCCTCGCCGCCAAGACGGCGCGCCCCTATCTTGACGCCACCGATCCCGCACTGCGCTATTCCGCATGCTTTATCTGCGGATACGCCAGTCTGTCGCTCAACCGTATCGCCGACGCCCGCCGGTGCCTTGCTGGCATCCTCGATACGCCGGCCGACAAAGAATCGCCCGCCATCCACGCCACACATATCCTGTTCGCCTCGGCCGCGAGCGTCCTGTTGCATTTGCCTTCCCCGTATTCTGCCGAAGAGTTTTATCCACTTGCGGCGCATCTGCCCGAAGGCCTGCGCCTGTTCGCCAGCTACGTGATGGCGCACGCCTTGTATCTGCGCGGCGAATACGGCCGCAGTCTAGGCATGGCGGAAAACGCCCTGATTATGAAACAGGGAAGCTATCCTATCTCGGAACTATTCCTGCACCTGGCAGCTTCCATGGCATGCATGAGCCTCAAGGACATCGGCGCCGCAAAAACGCACTTCGGAGTTGCTTGGAACATTGCGCGCCCCGACGGCCTTATTGAGCTCATTGGCGAGCATCACGGCCTTTTACAGGGGCTCATCGAGGCGTGCCTAAAAACGCAATACCCTGACGACTTCGCGCGCATCATCGAGATCACGTACCGCTTCAGCTACGGCTGGCGACGCATCCACAACCCTGATTCGGGCGAGGACGTGGCCGACGATTTAACGACCACGGAGTTCACCATGGCCATGCTCGCCTGCCGCGGATGGACCAACGCCGAAATCGCACGCCATATGGGAGTATCGCCGGGCACTGTCAAAAACCGCCTATCCAGTGTGTATGCAAAGCTTGGCATCGGCACGCGCACCGAACTGGTCGCGCATATGCTGCGTTAGTGGCCAGACTGCCTAGTGCAGCATGCGCGCTCCGGAGCCCCGGCGCTTCGCTCGCCCAAATTGGACATTTTGGCCCTCGGACGGCACTACCGTGACAGGATGCCTTCTCGCAAAATTGGATTATTTCCACCGATACCTGCGGGATGGGAGCCAAAGATGCTTGATCGCCGTTCGTTACTTGTTGCCGGAGCGTCCTCACTGGCGAGCATTATGTTGCCGCGCATGCCAGGAAGCGCAAACGCCTTCATATTGCCGTTCGCGCCCACCGAAGCCTATGCCGACGAAAAAGACCCCTTCAGGGTGCTCGTTCTCTCGCGCACCATGTTTGGTGTGGTCGTGGTCGACGTCGCCAACAAGAATACGCCCATCACGGGTGCCCAGGTCACGCTCACATCGCGCTATGCCGCAGGCAAGCAGCTCACCGCCACTACCGATGACGAAGGCACGGTCATCTTTGAGGTCGCGCCGCTTTCGGAAGGCTACGTGGACGAGGCAACGCTTCTCGACGCGTACGACTTTAACGGCGGCATCTCCATCAGCATGAAAGGCTACCGCGATGTCGAGATTCCCCTCGCTCGCATTCTGGGCGGTACTGCCATTACCGCTCCCACGCGTCCGCTTTCCGACGGCGAGCCGTACTTCCGCCAGCTCACATTCGACGAATGGGACATCCAGTACGCTGAAGCCACGTTTATGTCAATGCCAGCGGACGAAGCAGCAAACGACCAGCCCGACACGCACGCTTTTACCGTGCAGGCTCATCTGCCGCAGGGCGGGCAGGCAACGTTGCATATTAATAAAGTGATGCCCGCTGCGGGCAGCTCAACCGAAACCGTCACGCAGCTCGGCCAGATCAAGGCCAGCGCATCGGGCGCGGATAATCTGGCGACGTTCACGCTCGAAGACACGTTCCTCGATGCAGCTTCGGGCCTTCTGGAGGAAGGGTGCAAGCTGCGCTTTATGCTCGACTACCAGGGCAAAACCTACACGCTCTCATCCCCTATGGCCGTTGTCACCGCGCCGGCCGCAAAGGCGGAATCGGGCTCGACCACCATCATTCCCACCACCATGGACCAAGAGATCACTCCGTTTGATTTCCCCGCGGCGTTTCCCGGTATCGGCGGCAATAAGTTCACGTGTTGGATGCCCACATTTCCCATTCTGTTCGATTTCTCGTTTGCTGGATACGTGCTGTTTGGCGGAGGGTACAAACCAGCTAGCTATATGAATGATTCGGGCAACCCTGATCCGGAATACTGGAAGAAATCGCCGCGCGAGTCGGGCGCCAAGCAGGCAAACCGCTACCTCGACGAGATGGAGGGGAAGTGGAATCAGTACAAGAGGATGAGTGCCGGTTCGGGCACCGATCCAAGAAACACCAAGCTCCTTCGCCACCATTGCACGCCGCTGTTCACGATGGATATCGCCACACAGCTGTACGGCTCGCTCGCCTACGATTGGGCGGGCAAAACCTGGGGTAACAACAACGACCCCGCATACGGCAATATTAAGGCCCTCTTCCAGGTAAGAACCGACCTCAATTGGACCGAGCAGTTTACCCTAGGACCGGTGCCGTTTTTCCTAAACGTCAACCCCTGGGTGTTGGCGAAGCTGGCGCTCGCCGTGGGTGCCCACACGCACGGCAGCGGCGCGGCGTTTTTTAAAAACATTTCGCTCGACTATTCCAACACGTCGGGCTCATTCACTATCCAGATCGGGCTCGCCGTCACCTTTGGCGCCGGCGTTGCAGGCGTCGCTTCGTCTGCCGTGCGTGGCGCCGCGTCCCTCACACTGTTCATTGGATACGAGAAGGCGGACGGCCACCAGCTTCCGCGACTGCGCGTGGGTGCAGACGTCGATGTCGATGTGATACTCCAGTTTGTGATGTTCAAGTGGACCACCAAGGCTTGGTCGGGGTCGTGGCCCACACTCCTCGATTCGTGGAATATGTCGGTGAACAATGGCAACCAGTATGTGCTCCAGCGCTCTGAGCTCGCATTGGGTGGAGATACGCCTTACACGTTGGATGCCCGCTTCGGCACGTCCAGCAACATCGAGGCGGGCGGCGTGCCGCAATTTATCGCATCGGCCACCATCGTCACCAACGCCGAGCTGCTCGCACGCGCCGAGGTTGCAGCCACCGCGATAAACGTCGCGCCTGTCGTGCGCGATTGGGATCAAGCGGTCACGCGCATTGAGCTCGAGGCAGATGCAGAAAGCGACGACACGGGGCAGATCGAGCATTTCGTCCATACACTGATAGAGAACGGCGAAAACGCCGCGCCGATGTATAAGTACACCCATATCGGGCAGGCGAGGGACGCCGCTGCGGACCCCAACGCCAATTCTGCTGGTGTATCGGAGGACGAGCGTGGCGGCATCAAGCCCTCGAGCGACAACGTGCTGTTTGCTGGCGTGCTCAGCGAAGCCCACATGAAGCTAACGGTGATTGCCGGCGTGGAGTGCTTGTTCCGTATCGCCTCGGTGCGCTACGGCGACAATGGCCGCTCGCGCCTGGTGGTGCACACAAAGGCAAACGGCACGTGGTCTGCCCCCATGCCCGTGGACTTTCCCCTTGGGTTTGGCGAGGGCGACGTGGAGCGCGACGGCATATTCGATTACGACTTCGACGTAGTGGAATATACGGACGGAAGAGAAAACCAGGACGCTTACGTGCTGCTGGTCTCGGGCGAGCGCCCTGACGGCGACAACACCCTTTTCGATACGGCAAGCACAGCCGGCATACTGTCCGTTGTGCGCCTGCGCATAAGCAACGACGGAGTTCGCGTGATGTCGCACACGTCGTGGCGCAGCATCTCGCGCGGCCGCCTTCAGGAGGATGGCTGCCATTGCCTGCAGTGCCCGCGTATCACGGTGGGCAAGACGCTGGTCGACGGGCGCCTGTCGGGTGCCTACCTCCACCGCCGCGGAACCACCGCAGAAAAGGCGCTCGGCAGCGAGGCTGAGGTTGCGCTGGAGTGCTTTACCCTGTGGTCGGACGTTTCGGGCGATAGCCTGACGTTCCGTCAAGTTCTCCGCTTTCCGCAAGCACCGTCGAGCATCGAGCTGGGTGCGCCCGAGAATATCAACGGCAAAATGGTGGTGCCCGTTGCATACGAGACCACAGACGGTTGTGGCTGCGCGTCGTACGCCGTGATCGGCCAGTCCATCGCGGGTTGGGGCGTTATGTCGCCAGATGCCACAGTACCCCACGCGGTGCCGTGGCCGCAGCACACGGGCTTTTTGGCAACCGTCAACGAGCAACTGCAGCATATTACTTGGACGCGAGGCGCATCGGCATTTGCAACGCAGCCCGTGGGCGCCGCAGGCTGTGGCCCGGCATCGTTTAGCGTAAGCAACAACGGCAGATGCGTGCTCTATGTAGAGAACACCGATGGCAAGGTGGGACAAACCTACGACGAAGAAGGCAACCCGGTTGCAGTGATGGGCAAGCACTTCCGCATCTTCGCCAGCACCTTGGCGGGCGATCTGTTCACGGAGCCGTTTGTGATGTGCGAGCTGGACCATCCCGTCGATCAGATAACGACATTTTTGACGTCGGGAGGCATGCTCTCCGCGCTCGCCACGCACATTGTGAGCGCGGAGAAGAGCGAGGCAGAGCTGCACGACATCGAAGTGCCCTTGGTGGCGTGTGCCACTCCGACGGGCGCCGTTGCTACCTCGGGCGCGGTGGTGCCCGGAGCAGCAGGCGAATCCTTCATGGTCACGGTGCGAAACGACGGCAACACCTTACTGACCGCCGGCACGATCGATCTGTACCGAGAGGGCTCCAGCCAGCCGTTCTCCAGCGCATCCATCGGATTCGGAGTGAACGCGCGCATGGCTTCGATCTACGATCCAGAGCTTGCCGAGGACGCTTCGGCCAACGATATGGCACACGTGAAGTACGCGCTCGAGACGCTGGGCGCACGTTTTGCAACGCACCCGCTGGTAGCCGACAACGGCAACGCCGTGCTGGCACCGGGTTGCACGGCACAGTTCCGTATGAGCTTCGCCATCCCCGAGAGTTGGAGCGACGAAGTGGGCAAACGCGTAACGCTGTATGCGAAGGCGCGTAATCTGGTGGCGCTCGATCCCGTAACGCTCGAAGAAATTCGACCGGGCGCGAACTCGGCGCTGGGTGCTGTACTGCACGAGCTCCACGTGCCCGACGCGGCATGCGAACGCTCAGAAGTTCAGGTCGGCGTATGCGACAGCGCGGACGCCACAGGGCTTCACGACGCCCCGATGACGGCGGACGGCGATGGTGGCTCAAGTGGCGGCGGTACTGACGAGGGCGGCGGCTCCGGCGGAAGCAGCTCCGGCAGTGGCAAGGACCACGGCAATAACAAGCGCTCCGGAAAAGCGGGCGCGCTTGCGGGCACGGGCGATGCCAACGCTCCCCTCACGGCAGCCGCTGCAGCACTCGCCGCGGCAGGCGCCGGCC
>CABVCF010000007.1 GCA_902496775.1 uncultured Collinsella sp. | reverse complement strand
CGCGGCCGGCTCGGTCGTCGCGACCGACAGGGCGGCCGCCTACGTCGGCGTCCTCGCCGAGCTCGAGGTCGCCGCGCACGCGGCCCACGATTCCAAGGACCGCTCCGGGGGGGACCATCAACCGGGTCAACGCCGTCCATTCGCTCCTCGGCGCCTTCATGGAGCCGTTTAGGGGCGTGTCGACGAAGCACCTCGATGCCTACCTCGCCTGCTTCAGGTGGTGCCGGACCTTCATGGCGACCGATTCCGGCGCCGCCGAGCGCACGGTCGCGCGGCAGCTCGCGCACGGCACCTGCAGGAGCCGCATCCGTGATATGTTCAACGTGGAGCCGCCCTACATGGACTACTGGGCCGCGCCTGCCGCGCAGGGGCGGTAGAATGGACGCAACGAGATACACGAGGAGGGGCTCAGCCATGCCGTCGAGCATACCGGCCACGACGATTCGGATCGACCCTGAGGTCAAGAAGGAGGCCACGGCCATCCTGGACGAGCTCGGCCTGTCCATGTCCACCGCCGTCAACGCGTTCCTCAGGGCGCCCGTCCGGGAGGGCGGGATGCCGTTCGAGATGAGGGTCAAGGCGCCGGCGCCCGACGGGAAGACGGCGAGATAGCCGGCAAATCGACTTGGGGCGATGGGACCCTCACGATTGACCCGACAGATCTTGAGCACATCGCCCCCTTACCGGATTCAAACCCGGCAAGGGGGCGATTTTCTTGCAATTTCAAAAAGATGATTGGGGCAGAATGTCAATCATGGTCTAACAGAGCCAAATCAATCCAACAGTTTAGATAACGGTTAATGATTCGGGAACAGGGCGTTCGGCCGGATGGGACAAATAGATCTGGAAAGAACGAACCCCTTCGGGGCACACAAGTAGAGACAAACAATGGGGTCGCTTCGAGAAGCGATGCTTTCGAAGCGACCCCATTGTTTGCACAATTGAATTAGGCGCTGAGACCAAGTTGAGTCAATCTTAGACTAACAGAGAGAAGCGCCGCCCAAGTCATGTACTATCCGCTCCAACTCGACAATGTAGGACTCAACCGAATCATCCGATGGCGAGACTTCTGCTCGAATAATGTGGTCCCATTTATACAGGAAATTTTCAACCTGTCGATCTGGGTCATTCTTCCACAGTGGAGCAAGTGCAATCAACGCCGCATCAAAAGGATTGAAGGAAAAATTATCAGCATCAATATAGCCACCCATACCGCCCCTGTCGCAGTCATATACACTTCTAACTATTCTCTCCAATTCAATAGCCTGATTATGATTCATAAAATCACCTCCCTTTCTACTCTTGATACCCCAAAATAGAGAGGAAAAGAGTTTCGATAACATTTATCCGGTTGAAAATCATACACAATCGCTAAACATCGGTTGATTTCCGATCTCAGCCGATCACATTAAACCGATAGGCCGTTCCGGCAGTTATCCGGACGCCCCCGCGGACCCCGTGGGCCCCGGGGGCGGCGTTTTCCCAGTTGGAGGAACGGTGGAGATGTGTTTCGATGGGTTCGGTGGCCATGCTTCGCCCTCCGCCTGACACCGCTTCCCAGACCCAGTCGGACGTTCGGTCCGCCTATTCCATTTTACCTTAAGGATAGACCAGCGGGGTATCGCCCATCTCGGCGCGCGCAGGCTCTATGAGCCCCGGCGTCAGGTCGAGCATGTCGACGGGTGTTAATGATCACTAAAAAGAGGTCCGCGTGATCGCCGGCAATCGAGCACCGTGAGCACCGAAACTGAGCAGTTTGAGCAGAAGGGCCGTACCCCGGGAACCGGGAGCGCGGCCTTCGCCATACGGTTCCCCGGGCGGGAACTTTGGCGAGGCCGCCCGGGAAGGATGGGGAGATGACCGTGCCCCTGGACACTGTGAATGATATACGGTCGACGGAGGCGGCCGGGCGCCCGGAGTTCAAGATAGCCCGGGCACTTCACCTGAGCCGCAACACCGTGGCGAAGTACGCCGACATAGAGAACATGTCACCCGCCGCGACGACACCCCAAAGGAGGGCCAGGCCGACACTCGAGTAAATCTGAATCTACCCCATCCCCTCATCTATCGCCACGAGGAACTTAACCACTTCCCTAGTATGCACGCGAACTCCCGTCCGAACAATCGCATGACCCACCATAGTATCCGCGGCCCCCAAACAAGCAGCGAACTAGAACCGGACAGGAGAAAACAGTTCACACAATTTTAGAAAGAAGCTTGACAGTATTAGAATGCAAAACGGCCGAACCGCAGTTCTTCCAATTGGATAGAAAAAGATATTGTAGAAAAACCCAGTAAACGAACCAGGAAATACGGAAACAGAATCAGCGTTGTGAACAACAAAATGATGAGCCATTACCGTCCACATAAGGACAATGCGGAGTAATTCGATACGGGAATCTCGTATTTTTACCATAATGTCCTCAAGTAAAATCAAAACCTAGTAATACCTCGGCCTAGAACCGTTCGAGAATTTCCTCGGCATTCTCTCGCAGATAGATATCTAGGTCCGGCACGGCAAACTGCACGTAGCCCCTCTGTGGCGCCTGAATAACCTCTCTTTGTAGCAATTTGGCCCTAATTGAACTAATCTCATTGGTCTTTTTACCCATGCGCTTAGCAATCTCGGCTGATTTGGACTGTTGTTTGTCCTCGCACATCGCCAATAGGTATTTGATATCGTTAGGCCCCAGTCCAGAAATCGCGGGCTCGTGAACAACATCGTGAAAACGAGCTTCTGCCAGCGCAATGCCTTCGGCAACATCGCGCTCGCTCACAATGGCACTTTTGGCACGATGCAAGTTGGCGCGCTGCCAAATGGAATATCCGACCAGTTGCACCAGATAGGCATAGCCCTTAGTGGCCTTAGCGGCTCTCGACAGAAGATTGTCCTCTATGGTCAAACCAGTCGCGACAAAGCTATCGCCCATAGAGAGCGCTACCTCCACCTGGTTGATAGGCGCCAGATCTTCGGGGAGGGCACGACGCAAGAACGTAAGCGCCTTGCCGTTAATAAGATCCATAACGCCGGCGGGCAAGCCGGCAAAGGCAAGTGCGATATCTACTTTTTCCCCTATCAAAAGCTGAACCGTAGACGCAATGGCACGCATATCGTCAATCGGGGCGTCCTGAACTTCATCGATGGCAATAAAAAGACCCTTGGCTGACTTCGCTGCCGAGCTTAGCAACTTTCTAAGACTCGACTCTTTGGGTGCAACATCGACTTTCGCGGAAACAAAGCCGGCGTTTACGCCGACCGAAGCATTAGTCGCAAGGGAAGAATCAGCAACCTGATCCCTCAAGTCCAGCAATAGGTTAGGGCCAGCAGAAACAATAGCGGTCTTCCATCCAAGCTCTCGCGCACGATCCCTAAGATCGCAGAGCAAAACAGTTTTTCCGGAGCCCCTCGGTCCAGCAATACGCATGAGCCTCGCAGGTGCACCAATTCCCGCATTCAAACTCTCGGTAAACTCAAGAGTGATATCATCGCGACCAATTATGCGCGGAGGCTCAGCGCCGGCAGTGGGACGAAACGGATTATGGAATGCTGTGGCGCTCACTTGTTTGCCTTTCTAGGGAATCGATTAATGGTCAATCTTAGCTTTAAAAGTTTATCGTAGACTATATCGAATTATATCCAGTTGTATAAGTCTGTATAAACGTATCGCGGAAGTATCGAGCCATCGTGATGCATTGCAGCAAATCGCCTAGACGCTGCTTTCTTCTCAGCTCATATCGAAAGTAAGTTGAGGACTTCCTAAAATCCATTTTCTAAAGCGAGAAGTACTCGCTCTCAGCGGATAAGTTCGGCCCCAACCACGGATCGCCCGTCAAGAAGAACTCCGGCCAGCGCTGAATGAACAGTGCCTGTTCACGTTTCCAGCGGCGCAGCTTTTCCTCGTTGGCCTCTTCCCTGCCGCGTGAGGTGAACTCGTAGTGGTACAGCTCGGCATAGGGCGTAAAGATGGTGCGGAAGCCCGCCTCCCCCTGGCGCCAAATGCCTCGACCGCGAAGCTGTCCAATTCAAGATGGTCGGCATCGATCCAGGCTCGGAAGCCTCTGAGACGCCCGACTCGTAGTACGTGACCTTGTCTATAAACAGGCTTTCCGCACTCCAGCATAAGAAGGCCCGTGCAGCAAAACACAAAGGTAGGCCAGAGCAACAAGCAGGATGCAACGGCGATGATGGCCCAACAAGACAACAGGCATGAGTGCGCCGATCTACACGGCAAGCCAATAAACAGGGTTGGGAAATGCCTGGTGGCAGTACTCATCAGCGTATTAAGATCAAATCCTAGCCCAGACTCATAACAGATCGAATCCCTGCAACAGCGGGAAAAGTCGACGTAAATCGT
Organism: uncultured Collinsella sp.; assembly: GCA_902496775.1. Taxonomy (GTDB): domain Bacteria; phylum Actinomycetota; class Coriobacteriia; order Coriobacteriales; family Coriobacteriaceae; genus Collinsella. The sequence goes on along the minus strand of CABVCF010000007.1, from coordinate 34,141 downwards.
TTAAGTATGCGGCAAGCGGAGAGAGTGTATGGGCGCTCGCACGCGTCTTTGAATCTTCTAATGAGCAAGAAGAGAGGGATCTAGGAGAGACCTAATAGTTCTTGGAAGCTGGGAATCATCGAACTCACCATCTTTAAACAAGAGGGAATCATATAGCTTCTTATCGTTCTGTCTCGAAAAGATATGAGTGACCAGATGCACATCGTGGGCCTTTGAAAAACAATCTTCGTCCCTTAAAGATTCAGCAATATAACAACCGCCCCTATAGTTCATGAGTAAGGAAAAGTTCAAGTCTGTTGTTCCAAACTTATAGCACTGCGATTTTGTTGATATGTCTTCGAGCATAAAGCACGCGGAGGTTGCAAAAGAGGCAAGCTGAACAATATGGTTGACTTTTCTGCGACACAGAGCGTAGGGATGGCGATTCGAAAAGTCGATCTGCGACGCAGCAAGTTTTCCTCTGGATGCCAATTTGAAAAACTGCTTAGCCGACAAATGACTATCTACGCCAGTTAAATGCTTGAAATTTTCGGCCTTATAAATAACTTCGATATACCTGTCATCGAAAACGTACATGAATGACTTTCCGACAAGAAAACCGCGATAAAGTTTTGCTGCCTGATTAATTTCCGCAACTATCGCCTTCCGATCTTCAGCCCTACCCATACTGCCCCAATCAAAAAAGCCGGGATAACCCGGCTGATAATCAAAGAGGCGGTTTTCTGCTGGCTGTCAGCCGCGGCATCCTCACGGAAACCTAGTTGTCGCCGGAATTATAGTCCCCGGCGCGGACTCACCTTATCTCCCCGGTGCGGGCTCGATATCCTCTCGGATATCTAATCGTCTTGGACTTTTTACCTGCCCAAGCACAGTACAGCTTTTACGTGCCGCCACACGGAGCTTAGCTCAAGATTATTATCTATAACTCAAGCCACTAAAGCAAGCTACGCACGGGCATGGTCAAATTAAATTCAAACCTTGGTCATCAATCACATCTACCGCGGGCCGATAACGCCCGCCTCATGTGCTGCGATATAATCAATCTCACTAAATGCCAAATCAGCAAGCCGAAGGAGCTAACGTGCTAACAATTCACTATGGTGATATGGAAAACGTTATCTACAACACGTCGGTTTACTTCGATAACGTCTATTCGCCCCAGTGGTTTCAAGATGCCTTTGCTCAAAGGGTCATAAAATCCATCGACAAAGGCACCGTGGTAGGCCCCAATGCAATCGATACCAAGATTCTAGGTATCATTCCTCCCGAAAAACTATCCAGCGGCACCAAAACACTGCTGCTTATGTACTTTATGCCGGAGAACGTATATAACGCCTCAAATTGCGGTGATAATTGCGCCTACTGGATTCTGCGGATCGCCGCGCAAAAGGATTTAGCAATCAATCTCTACCATTTAATGGATTTTGGAAACGGCAAATTCACGGCTGTCATTGCGAACACAGGCGATGTCGTTCACACGATGTTTGACCTTGTCCCCATAGCTGGAAAATGCCTTAGGGAGAACTCCTGATGCGCGGATCATACAAGGTAATTATTCAAAATAACCGTGTTCAGTTTAAACTGACCATCAATAGAAATCTGACCATCATCCAAGGAAACAGTGCTACAGGGAAGACAACTCTGCTTGATATGGTGGCAGCCCACGAAGAGCTTGGGGCACAAAGCGGCGTAACAGTAAGTTGCAAAGTGCCCTGTAAAACAATATCTGGAAAATATTGGCGCAGAGATCTCCAAGAGATTTCCAGCAGTATTGTTTTTATTGATGAGGGCAATACTTTTGTTCGATCAAGAGAATTTGCCCATGAAGCAAAACGTAGCTCAAACTACTACGTAATCGTCGCCAGAGAGTCACTGCGCCAACTGCCCTATAGCGTTGATGAAATCTACGGTCTTAAGAACACCAACCGAACCACAACGAAGTATCCCGTTTACTCTCGTGTCTACACCTCTACATATCGTATTTACGATGATACTGAATTTAGAGGCGAGAGGCCCGAGCTTGTCATCGTCGAGGACACAAATTCGGGCTACGAATTCTTCAGTTTGCTATGCAAAAAGAGCAGCATTAAGTGCATCAGCGCGGGAGGAAAATCAAATATTTGCAACTGCATTATGGACGCACCGGAAAACGACATCCTCGTGATTGCCGACGGCGCCGCCTTTGGACCAGAAATTGCGGAAGCAGCTGCTCTATTGCGCCGAAAGAACATCAAGCTATTCCTACCGGAATCGTTTGAATGGCTCGTGTTAAAGTCGGGATTATTCAACAGCAAACACATTAAGGACATGCTGCTTAACCCCGCCGAACATATCGAAAGCTCAAAGTTCTTTAGCTGGGAGAGGTTCTTTACTGCAGAACTCATCGAATGCTCACGAGACACACGTTTTCGATATGACAAGAGCTGCTTGAACGAGGAGTACTTGAACCCCACCGCCTTTGCAGCTCTTGAGGATACTTTGCCGGAACTTGGCATTACGTCGCACTAAAACGAGAAGTACTCACTGTCGGAGGATAGGTTTGGTCCGAGCCACGGGTCGCCATCGAGGAAGAACTCAGGCCAGCGCTGCGTGAACAGCGCTTGCTCGCGCTTCCAGCGGCGCAGTTTTTCCTCGTTGGCCTCTTCCCTGCCGCGCGAGGTGAACTCATAGTGATACAGCTCGGCGTAGGGCGTATAGATGGTGCGGTAGCCCGCCTCCCATACGCGCAGGCAAAAGTCTGCGTCGTTAAAGCCAACGGCGAATTCCTCGTTGTAGCCGCCGACGCGCACAAATACGCCGCGTCGCACCATCTGGCAGGCACCCGTTACGGCGCTAAAGTTGCCCGGGCGCACGGCACGGGCAAGATAGCCCTCGCGCTTTGCCGAGAAGTCCTGGTTGGCGTGGGCAAGTGCACCACGCACGCCAACCAAAATGCCGGCATGCTGCACCAGATGATCGGCAAAGTAGAGTTTGGCGCCCACCACGCCCGCATCGGGACGCTGCAGATATCCCATCATCTCTTCTATAAAGTTGGGACTTATGACCTCGGTATCGTTATTAAGCAGCAGCAGGTAATCGCCCTTGGCATGCTCAACGCCAAAGTTAATGATTTTCGAATAATTAAACTCTCCCGGCCAGTACACAACGCGCGCGATGCCCTTGCCTTCGGATGCCGCAGCCACGCGCTCTGACAGGGTTTCGTAATACGCAAACGTCTCCGGGGCTTCACTGTTGTTCTCCACCAAGACGATCTCGTAGTTGGCATACGTGGCTTTCTGGGCGATCGACGTCACACAGGCATCGAGCGTCTCAACGTGATCCTTGGTGGGGATCACAATGCTCACCAGCGGCGCAGGCTCCGGCAGCGCATAGCGCATGCGATAGACAAACGGCGTCTCGGTCTCCTCGACTGTTCCGCAAATGCCCAGCGCGTTAAAGTGGCGCTGCAGCGCAAGGCGCCCAGCTTCAATAGCATACGGCTTGCTATCGGCAGAACCGTCGGCGGTGGAACCGGGGTGCACGCGCCAGTGATACAACACGTGAGCAACGTGCTCAAAGCGCGCGCCGGCCGCAAGGCAGCGAAGCGTCAAGTCGTAGTCCTGGGCGCCCGCAACGTCTTCTGGGGACATACCAATGTGATCGATGAGCGCCTTCTCCACCATCAGGAAATGCGTCACGCAGTTATGGCTATAGAGCAGGTCGACGTTGAGCTTGGTCTTAAAGACCGGCTGGCCCCACTCCCCCGTTTTCTGAAACATGTCCTCGTCGCAGAACAAGACCTGGGGACGCTCGTCCTCGGCAGCCTTGTTCAGCGCGGCAACATAGTGGAACAACGCGTCCGGTTCCAGGATGTCGTCATGGTCCAAGAACGCGATGTAGTCGCCCGTCGCTTGCTCGATACCTGCGTTGGTGTTGACCACAATGCCGCCGTTGCCGGGCAGCTCGATGCGACGAACGCGCTCGTCGTTGGCACTTGCTGCAAGATTGGCCACCGCATCCCATTCGGGCGAGGCATCCATAAGCAGCAATTCCCAGTTGTCATAGCTCTGAGCTAGCACCGAGTCCAGCAGCTCGCGCAGGTAGACCCGATCAGTCTTGTAGCACGGCACCACAATGCTCACGAGTGGTCTATAGGCAAAAGCCACCGAAGCGACACGCTGGCACGCCAAATCGCCCGGCTTTGCGCGATGCTGCTCAAACCAACGTCGATAAGCTGCGTCGTCTGCACGCGCATCCTTCATGCGGTTCCAGCTGTCGTCGACCATGCCGTTGTACAGGCGACCATCCATGGCGCAAAAACCACTCTGAATCTGCTCCGTGGGATCGCTCGCAATCGCGACAAAATCTCGTATAACCTGAGGCATCTCAACGCTCAGATACGTTTTATTGACGTGGCATCCGTTCTGCTGCGGCACATCGACCTGCGATTCAAACACATGCACGGTAGCATCGATGGCATTCATATGCGTATCGAAGATCTGGAGCTCAGGGGCGCACTGGGGGTCTCCCGCCCACTTGACCTCAAAGCGCCACACCGCGCCGGCGTCTGTCGGCAAATAACGAATGGCATCGATCTCGTAGCGACCGCAGCATTCGCCACGCTGCGCATCGCGGATAAGCGCGCACAGCGCAGGCTTTGCTTTGTAGTTAATCTTGGATTCCAGCTTGGCCACGCAGCTATCGAGACGAATGGCGCCCAACCTTTGACCACCGGATGCAAAAACGACATCCATCGACGTACCATCCAAAAACGGAAGCACCAAGACGGCGAGCTCGTGCTCGTAATCGGAAACGGAAGGGCAAAGCGCCAGCACACGGCCATGATCGACCGGGAGCACCAGCGACGGCACACGAGAACCGCTCGTCGTCGCATGGACAAACGCTTGAGAACCCTCCCGCTCAATAAGCGCGGCGACATCCTGACCGGCAAAACGAAGCAGCACAAAAAGACGGCCCTGACTGCGGCAAAGTGCCAAACGCTTGATACTCATCTACACTTCTCGCTTTCCCAAGGCGTTCGCTGCCATGCGTTTGCAAGCACCCAGGCGCCCAAACCTCAAGACGTCGTAATCGAACATGAGCTTTTTGCACCCACGGGCATTGGGGGCCTTGCTGGTAAGCGCCGTACGCACCATGGCAGCAACAGAAGGAGCGCATTGTGCGAGCGCAGCATCGCTGCCCACGGCAGAACCGGCAAGTGCCGTGGCAACGGCAGCAAACACCTTGCCGCAATCCGAACCCAGCAACCTGAGCGCATCGTACAGCACCAGGTCGCATAGGAAGTACGCCAGGTCATCGGCATACTGGACATCGAGACCGTCGCGCTGCCAGTCAGCCAGCACAGCGGAGTAAATCTTCACATGCTCCAGCAGACGCGTCTCGTCGTCATAGCGCATGGTATCCATGAGCGAACCCTTGCGCGCCACACGGTAATCGTACAGCTTGTTCGAGATAAGCGCGGTCTTGTGCGAACGACCGTACACGGCAAAGTCGAAAACCTGGTCCTCGCCATACTTGACGGTTTCGTCGAACACGATCCCGTTGCCCAGCAAAAACTCACGCTTGCAGGCGGTGCGCCATGCAAAGGGGCGAGAAGCTTCCTTAAACAGCAGGTCAGAGCAATAGCCTTCAAACGACACATCACGCGGGCTCAGCACATAGTTAAGCCACGGATACCCCGCCTCCAGCGGATACGGATTCGCGCCAAAGGTCAAAACGTCGCAGTCCTCGCGCTCAAAGGTTTCGACGATCACGCGGCATGCATCGGGCGTAAACCGGTCGTCGGAATCCAAAAACGCGACGATAGGCGCCGTGGATGCGGCGATGCCTGCATTACGTGCACTCGACAGGCCGCCGTTCTCCTTATCGACCAGCGTAAAGCGCGCATCCTTTTCGCAATAGGCAGCCGCAATATCGCGTGAACCGTCCGGCGAGCCATCGTTGACTAACACGCCTTCCCAATCGGGCATGTCCTGCGCAAGCAGGGAGTCCAGGCACCAGGCCAGGCACTCCTCCACTTTGTAGATGGGAACGACAACAGAAATCTTGGGGGTAGCCATAGTCACTCGCTCCTACTGTGCTGCCGGAACGTCGTCAGGGTGCGGGTTGTCGCCGTAGGTGCGCTGATACATCAGCACGCGCCAGACCAGCGGTAGGCCGCCAATCTTAAAGTAATGCTTAAACGTATTGAGCTTGCCCGGCTTCTTAAAGTCAAAGCGCGAATCGATATAGGCGCGGGGCGACTTGACCATCAGGCGCAAGTCGGTCTCGTCACGCGGATCAAACAGCGACAGATCAAAGCGACCGGCATCCCAGTCGGCCTTGAGCTCGGACGAGGCTTTCTTCCAAAACTGCTCGCGCAGTTCATCGACCAGGCGCTCATCATTCCAACGGTACGTATCGACCTTCATGCGCATTAAAATACCCTGAAGCTGAGCCTTAAGCTCGGGGCGTTCATCCAAAAAGCGCTGCATCTCGGCGTATTCGTCGCACACGCAAAATACCTTGTTGGGCGAATTAACGGAGCTCTTCTCGTTGTCTTGGCGATAGCACAAAATGGGGTCCGCGATAAACGCAGCACGCTCGGCGCATGCCCAGACCTTAAAGTTAAAACCCGCATCCTGATACGAAGCACCCGGCGTGGGAAGGAAGCGAATCTGATTGTCGTTGAGGAACGCGCGCCGATAGATAGCCGACCAAATGGAAGGTTTGCGGTAGAAGATGCCCGGGCGATCGACGGGGCGATACGCGGCGCCCGTCATATGCTCGTCGATAATCCCAAACAGCTCACGTCGCTCGCTGGGCGTGGACCAATACAGATAAAAGTCGCCCTTTACCGCATCGGCATGCTCAGCATCGGCCTTGGCGACCAGCTTTTGAAGCGAATCCTCAAACATAAAGTCGTCGGACTCAAGGATGCCCACGTACTCACCGCGCGCCATCTCCAGGCCACGGTTCATCGAGTCGCCGTAGCCGCTGTTGGCCTTGTCGATCATCTTTACACGGGGGTCGTGCTCCATGTACTCGCGGATGATATCCGGCGAGCTATCGGTGGAGCCGTCGTTGATGCAGATGATCTCGATGTCATTGAGCGTCTGCGCCACGGCGGAATCGAGGCACACGCGCAGATAGCGCTCGACATTGCAAATGGGGACAAGCAGCGAAACTTTAGGGGTATCAGAGTTCTGCAAGAGAACCTCCTGTTGAATAGCGTGTAACAGGGTTATTTTAGCAGCCGGGTTGCGGCGGGCGGCAGCGCTTGGAATTATACAAAGCGCTCCAGGCAGGCTTTGAGACCGCGAGTCGAAAGATAGAACAGCGTGGCATCTGCCATCGAAACGCCCGAGGTCGCCGCAACGAGCTTGTGGGCAACACGGCGAACGGCGCCCTTAGCAGGCATATCCGCCCACTCCGTTCCCAAAAACGTCGTGAGGTCCATGTTGACGCGAGCCGTCACGCGATGGAAGTCATCGGAATCTAAGCGCGCCAAATCAAACACGATAAGGTCCAGGAACCAGGTGATCAGCTCGCCGGGACACAGGTCCATAAGACCGTAGCCCGCCCAGTCCTCCAAGACCTCCTCGAGCATCCTCATGTGGGCGTCAAGCTTTTTGGCGCGAGCCTCGGCACTGTTGAACTCGTGCGTCGCCGATTCGCTCTCCATCACGTAGTGGTAGAACTTGTCCGGCATGACGACGGTCTTGTGGGCAAGCGCATAAGCCGCAAATTGGAAGACGACGTCCTCACCCAAAGCCAAGCCGGGGGCGAAGCGAATACCTTCGCGATTGAGCAGCTCGCGCGAAAAAGCCGCGCGGCAGGCATAGGGCTGCGCATTCGAATGGAACAGCAGTTGGGGATCACGGGCGCCGAAGGTGCCAGCTTTGGGGCTCATGAGTTGCTGGACGCGTTTGGGGGCATCATCGGCAGGTTCACAGACGCCGCCAAAAACGGCGGCCTCGGCATCTGCAGACTCCATGGCATGCAGCACGCGCTCGACCGTCTGGGCATCGATGTAATCGTCGGCGTCCACAAAAAAGACGGTCTCGCCCTCGGCGGCATCGATTCCGGCATTTCGAGCACACGAGACGCCCGCGTTTTCCTGGTCAATCACCAATACACGATCGTCGGCCTGCGCGATCCGGCGCAACACGTTCAACGAATCATCGGTCGAACCGTCGTTAACGCAGACAACCTGAATCGAGCGCTCGGACTGAGCCAACAGCGAATCGACGCATCGCTGAATGGAGCGCGCAGAGTTGTAAACGGGGACGACAATCGTAGCTTTAGGACACGAGGCCTCTCCCATGCCGACCTACCCCCTCAGCGATTCGATGAGGAAGGCGGCGACCACGCCCGGGCCTCCAACCGAGGCGTAATACTTAGCACGCCCCAATGCACCATCCGTCGCAAAACTCGGATGTTCGTCAACCCAGCCCTCAGGATCTTTGAGGATGGCAGCGAGGTTCGCGCGCTTCCACGGCTTGAGGTCGTCAAGCGAAAAGTCCCCGGCGTCCAAGGCCGCCTGAAATTCCTCGGCCATCTGAACCAGGAACTCCTTATAGAACTTAGGCGCCAGGCGCACGTAGTTCCACATGTACGAATCGTACTTAATGAGCTGATTGAACTTGAGCATGCGCGCGGCGTCATCACTTGCGTGGTCGCGGGCATAATCCTCTCGAATCCAACGCTCAATCTCGGCATACTCGGTATTGACGCAAAAGACCTTAGCCGAAGAATTGACCGAGGAATTCTCGTTGTCCTGGCGATACGACAACACGGCATCATGCAGGTAAACAGCCTTATCGGCGCACGCGATCACCTTAAAGGCGAATGACGTGTCCTGAAAGGATGCCCCCGGAGTCGGCAGGAACTTAATGCCGTTGCGCTCAAGAAAATCGCGACGGTACACGGCCGACCAAATCGACGGCTTTTGCTTAAAGAACTGCGTCGTATCGCTCGGGTGCACCGGCTTGCAACAGTCCTTGGCTTTAAACATCTCGTGCAGCGAACGGCGCTCCTCGGGCTTAGACCAGTAGAAATCAAAGTTCGCCTTCGCAAAGTCGGCATTATTGCTATCGGCAGCCGAGACAAGCTTTTCGAGTGCGTCGGGCGCCATAAAGTCATCGGACTCCAAGATGCCAACGTACTTGCCACGCGCCATCTCCAGACCGTGGTTCATCGAGTCGCCGTAGCCGCTGTTGGCCTTGTCGATCATCTTGACGCGCCTATCGCGCTCCATATACTCGCGGATAATCGCCGGCGAGTTGTCGGTCGACCCGTCGTTAATGCAGATGATCTCAATATCCTTAAGCGACTGCGCCAGGGCGGAATCGAGGCACTCGCGAAGGTAGCGCTGAACATTGTAAATGGGAATAAGCAGCGACAGAACAGGGCTGCCAGAGGCGTTAGTAGACAAATGTGCTCCTTAGGAAATACCTGTCGTTTCATGGTATCAAAGGGTCAGCGCGCCAGCGGGCGTTTATATAATCTATGGAGCCTCTTGCGGGCAAAGCAGCCCCACGTCATGCGGCGGGCCCATGGCAGGTTCCTGCGTTTTATTCAAAGCTTGCCGCTAAGGTGCGCCGAGCCTTTACAATAGGACAGTCCCAAGGACGTATTCGATAGCTTCCGTGCAGCGCTCGCCCGCCGCGCGTGAAAGGATATATTGCCCCATGCCTTCAACCCTTCCCGCTCCCATCGATAAGCTCGCCATCGTCGTCGTTACGTACAAGCGCCAGGAACTCCTGGCCAACTTGTTCGACTCTATGACCGAGCTCACGGCAACGCCCTGGCGCATCGTGATTGTCGATAACGAGAATTCACGCGAGACCGAGGCCATGTGCGCCGCATTCAACGAGCGCCTGGCCAACCTGTGGGGCATCGACACCGAGCAGCCCGACGCGCAGGGCGGCACCGACCGTGTCATCTACGCCCCGCAGCTCGAAAACGGCGGCGGTGCGGGCGGCTTCTCCGCCGGCACCAAATGCGCCTACGACCTGGGCGCCCAGTGGTTCTGGGTGATGGACGACGACGTGCTCGTCATCCCCGAAGGCATCGAGCGCTTGGCCAAATGGACCGACCGCTACGATGTCATCCAGGGTTCGCGCCTGGACTTTGACGGCGGCGCCTTCTTTTGGCAATACCAGCTCATCCTCTCGCTCGGCATCCCTAACCCCATCGCCAAGTGGGATCTGGGTCCCGAGGGCTACCGCACTATGAACCAGCTGTGCTTTGAGGGCGGAATGTTCTCGCGCCGCGTGGTCGACAAGATTGGCCTGCCCGACGCGCGCTTCTTTATCTACGGCGACGATGCCTGCTATGGCTACGTGGCCAGCCAGCACTTCCCCGCCGCCGTTGTTGCCGACGTGGTGCTTAAGCGCGCCCGCGCCGTCTCTAACTGGGATATTGCCGGCAAGCGCCAGCTCAACTCCACGAGCGACACCAACCGCTACTACATCATGCGCAACCGCGGTTATCTGGCCCGCTACATGCAGATTTACGGCGACTATCACCCCGTGCTGTTCCGTCTGGGCAACGCCGCGACCTTCTGCAAGGAGTTCATTCGCCTGGCTGCCGTTGACAAGTGCTTTAAGACCGGTATTCCGGCGCTGCGCCGAGGCATGAAGGACGCCCGCAAGATCGTCAAGGATCCCAACTGGAAGCCTATGCCGCCCATGAAGGACACCGAGTAACGGAAGCCGGAAACACCTCGGCGCTTAAAGCCGCTGGCACACCGTAGCCACATGCTGTCCATCAAAACCGAACCCCCAGCGCATGCGACCCACGCCGGGGCGCGGCACACGGATATCGTCGATGCCGTCGCGCTCTATGTCGAGTAGCGACTGCACGGCCAGCAATTCCAACCCCAGCGCATCCACATCGGGGTCATACATCATATTGATCGTTATAAGCGGGCGCTCGTCCAGCATGCCAATCGTGTCTGCTACGTCGAACACAGTGCCCGTAGGGAAAACCTGGATGTGCCAGCGACTCGCGCCACACTTTCGCCTCGAGGCAGGATTGGCATAGCCCGGCAATCCAAAGCAGAGTCCTTGCAAGAGTAGGTGATATGGCAGCGGTGTATCTGGGTCGGTCGCACCGATTCCCGCATCTCCCAAGATGCGGCTTAGCGCCCGCCTCACGGTATCCTCGTTCCCATGGCACAGCCCGTCGCGAAACGCATCGACGTCTCGAATGTCTTCTGCAGCGCACTCAAACCACTCAATAATCACTAGACGCAAGGCCTGGCGAAGCTCGTTATTGGGCAATCGCAAAGCAGGGAGGCGATCGCCATGCTCTGGCTCCTCAGTCATATCCGTCGTGAGAAAACCGGACAGATACAGCGCTGTCCACATGCCATCGTCAGGCGAGACATCTGGCTCTGCAGTGCCCAAACAAAGCGGGACCTCAGCGCACCCATGGGCCTCGAGCAAATCAAACAAGACCGAAAGGCGGTCGAGATTCCACCCGGCAACTACCCTACTCAGGCAATCCGCATGCCCATACAGATCGGCGCGCACAGGCGCCGCGCAGCCTCGGTCCAGAAAACCGATCACACGCGCTGGACTCGAGCAATAGGCCCTACCAAACCGATATCCCTCGAGCCATTCACGCGCATCATCCAGGCATTCCTCGCGTCCAGCATGACTCAACAGAGCCTGGACCTCGGCATCCGAAAAGCCGAACCAACGGTCACACCACGCCGACAGCGGCGTCGTCAGACAATACGAGCAGCCGCGCGAAGAAAGCGCCGCTTCGGCAGGACCGGGGCACTCCCCCATCAGACACGTCAGCCGCAACGAATCGCGCGCAGTGGCAATGGCGTCGAACAGCACGCGATCGAATAGCCCTGCCGGATCGGCGTCGGAAGCGTCCCTCGCGCTCGCACGGCGAGACCACGCCGCATCGTACCCATCAGCGAGCAATACAACCTGCTCATCGCAGGCCATCTCCAGCAGCTCAATGAGCACGCCAAGCACCGAGGTGACCTCGTCCTCGCTCGCCACGCCACGCGCAACGCGTTCGATGTGACGCACCTTGTCTCGAGCTAAATCCGGAGCCTCCAAAAGCGCCAGCAGACGGGCGCACTCGCCCGAAAGGGCATCGCGCACGACGTCGGCAATAGCGGCACCACGCCTCGCAGCGCCAGAAAAGTCCAGCGATATCACCGGATAGCAAGCGTACTCATCCCGATAGCGCCCGCCGTCTGCATCCCAAATCTGAGCATTGGCAAACAAACGCTGATCAGCGCGACCAACCGCTGGACGCTCCAGAAAAGCCCTGAGCGTCGACAAGTTCATGCTTTTGCCAAAACCCTCGGGTCGACAGCACACCACAACGGACGCGTCGCAGTCCAACACATCGGCAATAAACATGGTCTTGTCGACCAGCGTGCAGCAACCAATGGCATCGGCAAAATCATGCACACCGACCGGCAAAACCGCATCATCGACATAGTTGACAAGCCGTACGCCAAAAGTATCGGCACTGTTGCAATACTCCTGTTCAGACACCGTAACTTCTCCCTAAAACGCAGCACGAAGCCCATTGTAGCGAGCAGTTCAAGTGCAACGCTGGATCCGTGCAAAGGCATCGGGCAACGGTAGGAACAAAGGCCTTGAGGGGGCATAACAAATCGTTGTGCAACAAAATGGGGCCCGATGCAACTGCACCGGCCCCCATTGCGAATCTTTAGTTGTCGGGCAACCGAAAGGGACTACTCCTCGGAGTCGTTCTGCCCAGCAGCCTTCTTTTGCTGATCGAGCTTATGCTTACCACTTACGATAGACGTAGCGCCCAGCGTGGCCAAGCTCGCGCTGGCAAGGCTCGCCATCACAATCAGATCGCCCGTCTTGGGCATATTGCCGCCAGATGACTTGGTAGTTGTAGTCGTCGTGGTCGTAGTGGTCACCGTTTTGGAGTCATTTTGCTCTTGGGCCTGGTTGTCAGCACCGCTCTTGTCGTCGTCTTCGGGCTGTTTCTTTTCGCCCTCGGTCTTGCTCTCGTCCTTCTTCTGAGCAGATTTGTCGTCCTTCTCCCCAGAGCTAGAACCCTTATCGGATTCGGTCTTCTCGGAAGCCTTGTCCTTGGAGTCGCCCTTTGCGGCCTCGGTCTTTTCCGTGGAAACCTGATCAGAGTTGTCCTTGTTCTGGGTCGAGCCATTATTGACGCCAGCCATCAGCGAAGAGCCCAGCGTAGAACCAAGCTGCTCGGAGAAAGAAGGCTTCTTGTCCGGCGAAGCAACGGGAGCGTCCGGCGCCTTATTCGAGTCGTCCTTGGAAGCATCGGAATCAGGGGCTGCGTCAGAGCCGGAGCCGTTGTTAGAGCCGGTGTCAACGGACGAATCGCTCGAGCCGGTAGATGAGTTAGAGGTGTCAGCGCCAGTCGAACCAGAAGCGTCGCTGTCCGTATTGCCGGCAGAGCTTGAAGGCGAATCGCCCGCAGCAGAGCCGTTCAAATTGGAGCCGTTCGAGGTAGAGCCGTCGTTGGTAGTGCCACCAGCAGAGCCATTACCGTCAGCATCGGTCGAGGGCGCATCCATCCTGTCATCGTTGGCATCGTCACTCGAGTCGTCATTCGAATCAGGTGTCGGCGAGGGCGCCGGTGTAGGCTCGGGCTGCACGGGCGTCGCAGCGGCAGCGGCCTCGTCCTCGGCGATATAAGCCAAGCAGTCCTTCAGCTCATTCTTATAACGGTTCTTCCAGCCCTCATGATACTGGGGCTGGCTCGAATACTTGGTGGCGACATTGTTGACCACGCTATTGGAGAGCGCCGTCACAAACTCACGGTCAGTCATATCATTAGAAAGATTCGCCCAGCGGAAGAAGTCCCTGCAGCCACCGGTGCCGCACATGTTGGTAATGCTCCACACCATGCCCTTGACGCAATCGGCACGGCCCGAAATATCAATACCAAGGCCGCTCTTGAGCCACGCCTCGGTCACCGCATAGTACGAGTTGTACGCATAGGCATCTTGAAGTGCTGAGAACTCAACAGGATCGGTGTTGTACGCACCTTGGAAGGCATCCTGAGCGATACGGCCCAACTCGGTGAGCTGGCCGTTCTCGTACATGGCATTGCTCGTGTTGGAAATCTCGCTGCCGCGATCAATCGCATCCTTGAGCATGCTGTATTTTTCAGGGTTGTAGTTGTAGGCCTGCTTCATAAACGGGATGAGCGACCAACGGCGGTCGAACTGGTAATAGCCCAGCGCGTTATAACCGTCGCCATACGAAAAGCCCTGGTTATAGTTGCCATGGCTCTCATATTTGGTGAAGTACTTCATCTCGGGAGTCACGTTGACAAACGAAACGCCCTGGACCGACCTCAGCACGCCCGAGAAGGACTGCTGGGTGTAAAGGCCCTTATCGATATCGGTGGCATCCGAGGCAACGCCCGGCGTGGGCTCCTCGGCAGCGGCGGGCGCGGGCGCGGTAACGGCGCCACACGAAAGCGCCAGCGTCAGGCCCGCGACAATAGCAGAATGCTTGGGCTGCATAAGATCCTCCCTGCATTGGTATAGTTAAAGTGCAGTTTGCAAAGATAGAAATAAGTATTGCAGCTCGCCCGTTGTTGCACAACAACCCCTCGGTAAACGGCAACAACCCTCCGCGAAATCTTAAGGAATTGCGCTCAACCTACAGCTTAATGTCAAAGTTGATCTCGGGGACGGCGGCCAGGTCGGCCAACGTCACGCCGTCAACATAGTTCTCGATGACCTCGTCCAAGCCGCGCCAGAACTTGACGGTGGAACACAGGTCGCTGCGGGCGCAGCTGTTGTCGATGCCATCGCACGCCACCGGAGCCGTGCTGCCCTCGACGGCACGCAGGATGTCGCCGGCACGCACCTCGGCTGGATCCTTGGCCATCATATAGCCGCCGCCCTTGCCGCGCACGCTCTTAAGCAGGCCCGCCTTCATAAGCGGACGAACCAGCTGCTCCAAATACTTTTGTGAGATATGCTCGCGGTCGGCAACCTCGCGCAGGGCAATCTTGCCCTCGGCGTCGCCCAGCGCCGCGATATAGATCATCAGTCGGAGGGCATAGCGGCCCTTGGAAGAAATGAGCATACCTACCCTCCCATCGCATCTGGGACAACATAACCAGCTTTGTTTGTCCCAAATCTTAAGTAAATGGGACAAACACAACAGGTTATTTTGTCCCAGAATTTGAAAAGTCGAGTGGATTAGTCGGGTTTTCCCTTGACTAACGCCGAACCCATAGTAACTTTATTCCGAGAAGATTCCTAGGGTTTAGTACACCTATGAGTACACCATATACAGAGAGGGACAGCATGAGCGCAAATCCGCTGCTTTCCATCGAAGGTCTGACCGCCTCCGTGGACGAGAAGACCATCCTCCACAACGTCAACCTCAACGTCGCCGCCGGCGAGACCCACGTGCTGATGGGACCCAACGGCGCCGGCAAGTCCACCCTCGGCCACCTGGTCATGGGCGACCCCGTTTACACGGTCAACGACGGCCACATCGTCTTTGACGGCCAGGACATCACCGAGCTCACCACCGACAAGCGCTCGCGCGCCGGCCTGTTCCTGAGCTTCCAGGCCCCGGTCGAGATTCCGGGCGTGCCGCTGTCGAGCTTTTTGCGCGCCAGCATCGCCGGCCGCCCCGGCCTGGAGATGAAGGGCAAGGAGTTCCGCCGTCGCGTCAAGGAGCTCGCGGCCGAGCTCAACATGGATACCGCCTATCTCAACCGCGAGCTGGGCGTGGGCTTCTCGGGCGGCGAGAAGAAGAAGGTCGAAATGCTCCAGCTTCTGCTGCTGCAGCCCAAGCTCGCCATCCTGGACGAGACCGACTCTGGTCTGGACGTCGACGCGCTTTCCACCGTCAGCCACGGCATGGACGCCTACCGCAAGAGCTGCGACGGCTCCATGCTCATCATCACGCACAACACGCGCATCCTGGAGCACCTGGATGTCGACCGCGTCCACGTTATGGTCAAGGGCCACATCGTACGCGAGGATGACGCCTCGCTCATCCCCTGGATCGACAAGAACGGTTTTGAGACCTTCGAGCGCGAGGCCGCCGAGCAGCGCGCCCAGGCCGAGGCCGCCGCTGCCGAGCAGCAGGCGTAAAGGGGCGACGCAATGACCAAGAACCGCACCGAGGTCGCGGACATCGACCGCAGCCTCTACGACTTCACCTATGGCGAGGAGGGATTCGAGCGCCTCGACGCCGGCATCACGCCCGACATCGTGCGCGAGATCAGCGCAAAGAAGGACGAGCCGCAGTGGATGCTCGACCTGCGCCTCAAGTCCCTCGAGATCTTCAACCGCTTCCCCGACCCGACGTGGGGTCCCTCCATCGAGGGCCTGGACATGGACAACATCGTCACCTACGTCAAGCCCAACACCGACCAAAAGCACGACTGGGAGTCGGTGCCCGACGACATCAAGAACACCTTTGAGCGCTTGGGCATCCCCGAGGCCGAGCGCAGCTACCTGGCGGGCGTCGGCGCGCAGTACGACTCCGAGCTGGTCTACCACAACATGCAGGACACGGCGTCCAAGATGGGCATCGTCTACTCCGGTATTGAGGAAGCCCTGCATGACCCGCAGTGGGAGCCGCTCATCCACGAGAAGTTTATGACGCTCATCCCGCCCACCGACCACAAGTTTGCGGCCCTGCACGGCGCCGTGTGGTCGGGCGGCTCGTTTGTCTACGTGCCCAAGGGCACCAAGCTCGATTTTCCGCTGCAGAGCTACTTCCGCCTCAACGCCAAGGGCGCCGGTCAGTTTGAGCACACGCTCATCATCGTCGAGGACGATGCCGACCTGCACTTTATCGAGGGTTGCTCCGCGCCCAAGTACAACGTGGCCAACCTCCACGCCGGCGCTGTGGAGCTCTTTGTGGGCAAGCGTGCGCACCTGCGCTACTCGACCATCGAGAACTGGTCCAAGAACATGTACAACCTCAACACCAAGCGTGCACGCGTGGACGAGGACGGCGACATCGAGTGGATCAGCGGCTCCTTCGGCAGCCACGTGGGCTACCTCTACCCCATGAGCGTGCTCAACGGCCGCCGCGCCCGGTCGAGCTTTACCGGCATCACCTTTGCCGGCGCCGGTCAGAACCTCGATACCGGCTGCAAGGTCGTGCTCAACGCGCCCGAGACCTCGGCAACCGTCGAAACCAAGGGCATCTCCAAGAGCGGCGGCATCCAGACCTTCCGTAGCTCTATCGTGGCGACACCCAAGGCCGAGGGCTCCAAGGCAACCGTGAGCTGCCAGTCGCTGATGCTCGACGACCAAAGCCGCTCCGACACTATTCCGGCCATGGACATCCGCGCCAAGAACGTCGACATCGGCCACGAGGCCACCATCGGCCGCATCGGCGACGATAAGGTGTTCTACCTGATGAGCCGCGGTATCTCGGAGGAAGAAGCCCGTACCATGATCGTCAACGGCTTTGCCAACCCGGTCTCCAAGGAGCTGCCGCTAGAGTACGCCGTCGAGATGAACAACCTGATCAAGCTCGAGATGGAAGGAGCGATCGGATAATGAAACAGGAAACCAACACCGCTGCTACCACGCTCGAGCAGGTCAACGCGATGCCGGCTGCCACTTGGGGCTGGCTGAAGACGAATCAGACCAAGCTCGAGCTCTCTGACGAGCTTGCCGCCGCTCCCACCGAGACCATTGAGGTCGAGGGCTTGGACGAGCAGTTTACCGGCGTGGCAGACGCGTTCGACGCCGCCATGGACGCCATGGCCGAGCGCTTCCCCGAGCGCCGTGCCTCCGCCCCCGGTGATGCCGCCGACCGCGCCCGCATCACGCCCGAGACCGAGCTCGACGTGCCCGCAACCTCCGTCTACCAGGCCGGCGCCATTAAGCTCGAGGAAGAGCTCTCCCCTGCTGAGGCCTTCGAAACCGGCATGGGTGAGGCTGCCTACGCCTACTTGGCCGAGCACGCTACCAAGCGCATCGTCATCGATGTGCCCGCATACAAGCACGCCACGGTTACCGTGCGCGTGAGCGGTGTCGATGCAGCCGCGGCCATCGCCGCCATCGACGTCGTCGCCCGTCCGCAGGCAACACTCGATCTGCGCATAGCCCTGGACTCCCCCGTCAACGGCCAGGGCGTCGTGGGCTCTGTGCTACGCGTGTGCGCCCACGAGTACGCCACCGTCAACGTGGCCTGCACGCAGACGCTCGACGATAGCTGGATCGCACTCGACGACACCGGCCTGTTCCTGGACGAGGGCGCGCGCGTCAACGTGCAACACACCGTCCTGGGTGCCGGCGCCAGCGCCACCGGCCTTGCCGGCGACCTGCTGGGCGATACCGCCAAGGTCACCATCGATACTGACTACCTTGGCGCCCGCGAGCAGGTGCGCGACTTTAACTACGAGCTGCGCCACCGCGGTCGCAAGACCGAGTGCGAGATCGACGCCAACGGCGTGCTGACTGGCACGTCCAAGAAGGTCTACCGCGGCACCATCGACCTCGTGCACGGCTGCAAGGGCGCAACCGGCACCGAGCGCGAGACCGTGCTGCTCGCCAACAAGGGCGTCGACAACAAAACCGTCCCCGTCATCCTCTGCGACGAGGACGACGTTGCCGGCAACCACGGCGCCACCATCGGCCACGTCCGCGACGAGCAGCTGTTCTACCTCGCCTGCCGCGGCCTTGACCAAAACGCCGCCGAGGACCTGTTCATCCGTGCCAAGCTGGAGGACGCCGCGCTTTCCGCCACCGACGAGCGCACCCGCGCCGCCGTCGTCCGTCTGGGCAACAACTTGATCGACAACTTTGAAGAGGAGCTCGCATGATCGACACCGAGCACGTTAAATGCGATACCTGCACTGCCCCCGAGCCCATGGAGCTCGACGCCAGCGACGAGGCTTCGCGCGGCTGGCTCACCGTAGACATCGAGACCAACCCCTACAAGGCGCAGTTCCCGCTCTTCCAGCAGCACCCCGAGATCGCCTTCCTCGATAGCGCCGCCACCGCGCAGCGCCCCGCCTGCGTGCTCGACGCCGAGCGCGACTTCTACCAGCGCATGAACGCCAACCCCCTGCGCGGCCTTTACTCGCTGTCCGTCGAGGCCACCGAGGCCATCGCGAAGGTGCGCCAGCAGATCGCCGACCTCATCGGCGCTTCCCAGGCCAACGAGGTCGTCTTCACCCGCAACACGAGCGAGTCGCTCAACCTGGTCGCCAAGAGCTTTGCGCCCACAGTCCTCGAGCCGGGCGACGAGGTCGTCATCACCATCATGGAGCACCACTCCAACCTGATTCCGTGGCAGCAGGTCTGCCGCGAGACCGGCGCCAAGCTCGTCTACCTCTACCCCACCAAGACCGGCCAGCTCACGACCGAGGAGGTTCTGTCCAAGGTGAGCCCCAAGACCAAGATCTTGGCCGTGGGTCAGGTCTCTAACGTCCTGGGCGTTGAGAACCCGGTCAAGAACCTCGGCAAGCTCGTGCACAAGTACGGCGGCTATCTGGTCGTCGACGGCGCGCAGTCGCTGCCGCACATGCCGGTCGATGTGGCCGACCTGGGCGCCGACTTCTTTGCCTTTAGCGCACACAAGGCCATGGGTCCCATGGGCATTGGCGTGCTGTGGGGCAAAATGGACCTGCTCAACGCCATGCCACCCATGCTCACCGGTGGCGAGATGATCGATTCGGTCACCGAGCAGGACGCCGTCTGGGCGCCCGTCCCCGAGAAGTTCGAGGCCGGCACGCAGGACGCCGCCGGCATCTTCGCCACGGGCGCCGCCCTTGATTACCTGGTCAACACGGTGGGTTACGAGAACATCCAGGCCCGCGAGCAGGCACTCGTCCACTATCTGATGGGCGAACTCATGCAGCTCGACTTTGTCCAAATCATCGGTTCCATCTACTGGGACAACCACCACGGCGTTGTGAGCTTTAACGTCAAGGGAATTCACCCGCACGACGTCGCGAGCATCATGGACATGGACGGCGTCTGCATCCGCGCCGGCCACCACTGCGCTCAGCCGCTGCTCACCTGGCTGGGCGTCGAGAACCTTGCCTGCTGCCGCGCCAGCGTGGCCTTCTACAACGACAAGGCCGACATCGACAAGTTCATCGCCGGCCTGCATCACGTTTGGAGCACGTTCAATGGGTAATCTGTACACCTCCACCACGTTTATGGAGCACAACTCGCACCCCGACTACAAGTACGAGATGGATGCCCCCACGCACGAGCACGACGGCATCAACCCCAGCTGCGGCGACGAGCTCACCTTGCAGCTACGAGTCGAGAACAACGTGATCGAGGAAGCCTCCTTTACCGGCCACGGCTGCGCCATCAGCCAGGCAAGCGCCGACATTATGGCCGACCTCATCACGGGCGAGACGGTCGAGGAAGCTCGCCGCCTGGCAGGGCTTTTCCTGGCCATGATCCGCGGCGAGCGGCTCTCCGAGGAGGACCTGGAAGACCTGGACGAGGCCGCCCAGCTCCAGGACATCTCGCACATGCCCGCCCGCGTCAAGTGCGCCGAGCTCGCCTGGCGCACCCTCGACGGCATGCTCGAGGGGCAAGCTAACCAGTAGCGTATGCTCCGAATCCAAGGTTTTTGATTGCCGAGCCGCCCGATACGGGCGGCTCTGTTTTTCCTAATGAGCACGAACACACAAAATCAGCGCGTCCGGCGCCCCGTCTGTCATTTACCACACGGCCAGACGCGAACACGGGCGTTTTCCACAGCACCAAAGGCCTGCGGCAGGGCCCCGGGCCCGCCAAGCAATGCGCCAAGCCCCGTTCTGCTGAGCTCCGACTCGCTTCGCGCCTGCCGCAGACGGGTCCCATAGGGTGCGACGTGCATTTTTGCGAGTATTCAGCACGCCAAGCTGTATGTATACGCATCGAAAGCGTTAATCAACGTCTCCAGGCGCATATATATTGTGTTTTAGAACAAGCATCGCGGTCTCAGGGATCACATACATGCGCTTCGGAGGCGCATCGGAAGGCATAAATAGCTTCGGGACCCGTATGTTGCAAGACTGCGGCAGTGCCGACAGCACCACGATGCTGAAAACTCCGTTTTTTGCACGGCGCAGACGGGGGTAGGCACGGGCAAACCCGGACTGAGCTGTTATTTTATGCAAGATGACGATTGTTCTATGCATATTAAGAAGTGCAGTTACCGTACCAAGCTTTTGAACGCTGGTTGCGGCGTATGGACGACCCCAACTGCGGTGAACAGGCGACCTTACATCACGTTTCCGCCAGCCCGCATCGCCGTTCGCGCGCGGGCGCGCACGATACGAGAGACGGTACTTTTGCCAATCCCGGTATACCGCTCAATCTGGCGCACCGTAAAACCGGCATCGTGCAATCCAAAAATAACGGTATCGCGCTGCGCCGGCGGTGCGACTTTAACCCCACGAAGCGGAACCCCGAGCTCCTTCGCCATCTTGTCGGCAAAGGCGTGGCGTTCCCATTCCGTCTCTTTCATATCGCACAGCGCTGGCTCACTGCCGCCGGGCGTCGAAAGCGAATAGGCAATAAAGCCCTCGGCAGAACCAAAAAGCTCAAGCACGCAAGAAGGATCAGAAAATCCCCTCGCGACATCGGCCGCGTCACAGTCGTAAGCGCACAAATGCTCCGGAAAGCTGCTCCAGGGATAACGCTCAATGAGACTGATGCCCGCCTCCTGCGGATCGGCGTGAACGGAGCGAATAGCCTCCATCACCTGCCAGTCGGTATCGAGCGAGCGCCGGTCAAAACGGTTCTGGAACAGATGCCCTGTGCGCCCCGTGCGTTTATTGAACCGCCGCGCGTACGTCAAAAGCAGCCGGTGCATCGCCGCGCTCATCGCGTCCTCGTAATCTGCAAGCACCAGACGCACGTGATTGCCCATAAGGCACCAGGCGATAACCGTCACGCCCGCCTTGCGGCAGCACTCACGCATCAGCTCCAAGAACTCCCACCTGTCTTCATCGCCCTCAAAGATGAGCTGCTTACCCGTACCGCGGGCACAGACATGGTAAAAGCCGGTAACCGTTCTCCAAACGCGCTGCATGGCGCTCCCTTCGCCGGGATCTGCTTGCCATCCAATACAGCACGATTGAAGCGTGCCATCAAAACATTCACGCAAAACAATTCGCTCACGCGGCCAAAGGCAGTAAACAGGCGGCGAACGGCACCGTTGCAACAGGTCAACCCCTGCAACGCATACAAGAGCTGCCCAAAAGCTTGCCCAAGACGGACCCCCTCTACGGAAGCTCACGACCACAGAACATAGAGTTAAACCGTTTCAATTAAAACTTCCGGACTTCTCGCTACGAAAACTGAGCCGTTCGCCGAATATTCCGTGCATTTCGCGGTATTATAGGGGCTGCATGTCATGTCCCTTTCGAAGGGTCGCCCGGCAATCGCCAGCCACGGCCCCCAGACGGGACGCCAACACGATAGAGAGGAGAGGCATGCAGTACTCACAGGAAGTGGAGAACATGTGCCCCGTTGCCAAGGGTGCATACCACGGCCCCGCACCCATCCCCGAGGAGGGCAAGTGGGTCCAGGCTAAGGAGATTTCCGACATCTCCGGTCTTACGCACGGTGTGGGTTGGTGCGCACCTCAGCAGGGCGCCTGCAAGCTCACGCTGAACGTCAAGGACGGCATCATCGAGGAGGCCCTCGTTGAGACCATCGGCTGCTCGGGCATGACCCACTCTGCCGCCATGGCTTCCGAGATCCTTCCCGGTAAGACCATCCTCGAGGCCCTCAACACCGACCTCGTCTGCGACGCCATCAATGTTGCTATGCGCGAGATCTTCCTGCAGATCGTTTACGGCCGCAGCCAGACCGCGTTCTCCGAGGGCGGCCTGCCCGTGGGCGCCTCCCTCGACGACCTCGGCAAGGGCCTTCGCTCTCAGGTCGGCACCATGTTCGGCACCAAGGCCAAGGGCGCTCGTTACCTCGAGCTCGCTCAGGGCTACGTCACCCGCATGGCTCTCAACGACAAGAACGAGATCATCGCATTCGAGTTCCTGAACCTCGGCAAGTTCACCGACGCCGTCAAGGCCGGCAAGACCCCCGAGGAGGCCATCGCTGGCGCTATGGGCCACTATGGTCAGTGGGAGAACGCTGCCAAGTACATCGACCCGCGCACCGACGAGGAGACTCACTCCGTCGCCAGCGTGTTCCCGGTTCACGAGTAGAAAGGGAGGGAAATAACTATGACTGTTACGTTCGAAGGTTACGAGCGCCGCGCTGACAAGATCAACAAGTGCCTCGCCGACAACGGCATCGCCTCCCTCGAGGAAGCTCTGCAGATCTGCACCGACAAGGGCTTCAACCCGCGTGAGATCGTCAACAACACCCAGTCCATCGCCTTCCAGAACGCCGAGTGGGCCTACACCCTCGGTTGCGCTCTCGCTGTCAAGCGTGGCGCCAAGTCCGCTTCTGAGGCTGCCGCCATCATCGGCGAGGGCATCCAGGCCTTCACCGTTCCCGGCTCCGTCGCCGAGGACCGCAAGGTCGGTCTGGGCCACGGCAACCTGGGCGCTATGCTGCTCTCCGACGACACCGAGTGCTTCGCCTTCCTGGCCGGTCACGAGTCCTTCGCTGCCGCTGAGGGTGCTATCGGCCTGGCTCTGAACGCCAACAAGGCTCGCAAGAAGCCGCTGCGCGTCATCCTCAACGGTCTGGGCAAGGACGCTGCTCAGATCATCGCCCGCATCAACGGCTTCACCTACGTGAAGACCCAGTTCGACTACTTCACGGGCGAGCTCAAGGTCGTCGAGACCATCCCCTACTCCGATGGTCCCCGCGCCGCCGTCAACTGCTACGGCGCTGACGACGTCCGCGAGGGCGTTGCCATCATGTGGCACGAGAACGTCGACATCTCGATCACCGGTAACTCCACCAACCCCACGCGCTTCCAGCACCCCGTCGCTGGCACCTACAAGAAGGAGCGCCTCGAGGCTGGCAAGAAGTACTTCTCCGTCGCTTCTGGTGGCGGCACTGGCCGTACCCTGCACCCGGACAACATGGGCGCCGGCCCTGCCTCTTACGGCATGACCGACACCATGGGCCGTATGCACTCCGACGCCCAGTTCGCCGGTTCTTCCTCCGTGCCTGCGCACGTCGACATGATGGGTCTCATCGGCATGGGCAACAACCCCATGGTCGGTGCCACCGTCGCCTGCGCTGTCGCCGTCGAGGAGGCCCTCAAGGCCTAATCGCGCCCGCGCGATGCTCATATAGTTGAGCTTTGGAGCCGCTACCCACCCAGGTAGCGGCTCTTTTTGTTTGCGCTGTCGCAGGGTAGCTAATGCCGATATATCAGTTGAGGCGAAATACAAGATGTGATGAGATGGAGTGTCAGAGCGTCCATGACGCCCACCTGCCATATTTGCCCTTTACCGATTTGACGGGTCTTTGCGGCCCCATTGCCGATCGCCCGTGCGACAATGCGCCGGACGAGAAAGGAATCCGATGGAATCGACTGATGTACTGGTAATTGGATCTGGCATTGCGGGCCTTTGCGCCGCCATCGAAGCGGCACGCACGGGTGCAACCGTCACTGTGGCAAGCGCCGACAAGACCATGAGTGGATCGAGCTTCTTCCCGGGTACCTGGGGCCTCGGCCTCATCGGTCCCGTCGACGAAGACGACGAGCAGGACCTCATCGACACCATCCAGACCGTCGGCGGCGGCGTTGCCGACCCCGAACTCGTCCAAACGTTCGTCCACGGCATTCCCCAAGCGATTGACTGGCTCGAGCAAGATCTGGGCGTTGAGCTCCAGCGTCCGCAAAGCGCCAAGAGTGCTCAACAAAAGCAATTTATCCCCTGCTTTGACCACAAGACGCGCATGTGGCGCGGCCTCACCCGCAAGCCCCTTGAGGACGCTCTGACGACCTGGATCGAGTCGCTCGGCATTCGCCTGCTCCCCCGCCATGAGCTTATCGACCTTGTTGAGGACACGAACGGCAGAATAACCGGAACCGTACTCTACGACCTTACCGAAAATCGAATCGTGCCCTTTGCTGCCAAGGCCACGATCATCGCAGCCGGTGGCACAGGCGGCCTGTTCGAGCGCAGCCTTACGTCGGCTGATGTGCTCAGCTCCTCGCAGGCCATCGCACTCGCGCACGGCGCAACACTTACTAATATAGAGTTCATGCAGATGATGCCCGGCTTCATCGAGCCCAGGCGTAACTTAGTCTTCAACGAGAAAACCTGGCGCTACGTACATGTAGACCAGCCAGTAGATATTGCCGACGACAAGCTGGACGACCTGCTCGAGCAGCGCTCTGGATATGGTCCCTTCACGTCACGCTTGACCTCCCGCGCTATCGATCTCGTCATCGATCAGGCAGGTGTCGAAGGCCTGGCACTCCACTACGACTTCCCCCGCGAGGATGTCCCAGAGTTTGTGCAGACCTTTGCCACCTGGCTGCAAGACGAGCACGGCATCGCTCCGACTGACGAGATGCGCGTTGCGATGTATGCCCACGCCGCTAACGGCGGCATCAAGATCGATAAGACCGCGTACACGGGCGTTGAGGGTCTCTACGCTTGCGGCGAGGCGACAGGCGGCATGCACGGAGCCGACCGCATTGGTGGCTTGTCAAGCGCCAACGGCATCGTGTTCGGGCGCATCGCAGGCGCATCGGCAGCCCTTGCAGCGCAGAAAGAGCCTGAGACAGCCCTGAAGGCGGATATCGCCCTCCCCCAGCACGGCATTGCCACAACAGATGCCGAACGCCTGACACACAGCCTTAGGCACACGATGAGCACCTATTGCATGATCAACAGGACCGAAACAGGCCTATCCGAGGCCCTGCAACAGCTTGAAAGCCTGCAAGACAAGGCCATGGCGCTGAGCAAGCCGCATGCCGATGACAGCGAGATCGCAGCCCTCGCCCGCCTACAGTCGCAGATTCGACTAGCACAGGAAATGGTCAAAGCCATGCGCAAGCGAACTGAAAGCTTAGGTTCGCACTATCGAGCAGACTAAATCGATTCTCACTTTGAGTTTGATCACAACTTCTCAACATGCGTCGAGTCCCGTAAGCAAGATTCCCCTAAGGAGAACGCGCCTACGGGGCTTTAGCCGTGTTTCCCTAAGGGAATCACGGTGCAGATTACTCAGCTCCGCGCCCTTTCGGGTTCGACCCCATGCGAGGTTAACGAAAAAGCGACCAGCCTGAGCCAGTCGCTTTAACAATCTTTGGTGGGCCGTCAGGGGGTCAGCCTGCTGCGCAGGCGGTCGCTGCGGCGTTTCGCGCCTTGCGCGCTGCGCTGGCAAATGCTTACGCATTTCCTCAGCTCCGCGCCCCGACGGGTTCGACCCCATGTGAGGTTAACAAAAAAGCGACCAGCCTAAGCCAGTCGCTTTAACATGCTTTGGGTGGGCCGTCAGGGGGTCGAACCCTGGACCTTGGGATTAAGAGTCCCCTGCTCTACCAACTGAGCTAACGACCCAAAGCTAAAGTCCGTTATGGCGGACTTTAGAGGAGATATCGTGTGGTGGGCCGTCAGGGGGTCGAACCCTGGACCTTGGGATTAAGAGTCCCCTGCTCTACCAACTGAGCTAACGACCCGATATCAACACGAAGCAAGAACTGGGGTGGGTAAAGGGACTCGAACCCTCGACCTACGGGACCACAACCCGTCGCTCTAGCCAACTGAGCTACACCCACCGTGTCCTGTGCGCTTCGCGCCCGACTATTATTGCAAGGAACGCCACGCGATGCAAGCCCCAATTTTCAAGAATTTTGAAAAGAGTTTTTCGAGACCATTTCGAGCAAATCCCACCGGTTTCATAGGAGTAAACTTGCCCCACTGCAAATGCTCGAAAGGACCGGCATGAAAGAACTATCCAACCGCACGGCAACGTTTACCGATTCGGTCATCCGCCGCATGACACGCATCTCCAATAAGTATGGCGCCGTCAATCTCTCGCAGGGCTTCCCCGACTTCGATCCCCCGGCGCAGCTGCTCAACAGCCTCAGCGCCATCGCCAGCGACCCCAAGCCGCTCTATCACCAGTACTCCATCACCTGGGGCTCCCAGGCCATGCGCGAGGCGCTCGCCGCCAAACAGGAGCACTTTATGGGCATGCCGGTGAACCCCAACGAGAATATCGTAGTCACCTGCGGCTCCACCGAGGCCATGATGGCCGCCATGATGACGGTCACGAACCCCGGCGACAAGGTCGTCATCTTCTCGCCATTCTACGAGAACTACGGCGCCGACACGATCCTTTCGGGCGCCGAGCCCATCTATGTGCCGCTCAACCCGCCCACATTCGACTTTGACCGTGAGACGCTCGAGGCAGCCTTCCGCGACAACGACCCCAAGGCCATCGTCCTGTGCAACCCTTCCAACCCTTGCGGCAAGGTCTTTACGCGCGAGGAGCTCACCTTTATCGCCGACCTCTGCAAAAAGTACGACGCCTACTGCATTACCGACGAGGTATACGAGCACATCGTCTACGCGCCCCACGAGCACGTCTATATGGCCACGCTGCCCGGCATGTTCGAGCGAACCATCAGCTGCAGCTCGCTGTCTAAGACGTACTCCATCACCGGTTGGCGCTTGGGCTACACCATCGCCCCGGCCCAGATCACCGAGCGTATCAAGAAGGTCCACGACTTTCTCACCGTGGGTGCCGCCGCTCCCCTGCAGGAAGCCGTTGTCACCGCCCTCAACTTCGACGACAGCTATTACGATGAGGTCCTCGACCTCTACACCGCCAAACGCGACCTGTTCTGCCAGGGGCTCGATAGCATCGGTCTTGAGCATAACGTGCCGCAGGGCGCCTACTACGTCATGATGGACATCTCTGAGTTTGGCTATGACAGCGACCTCGAATTCTGCGAGGACCTCGCGTCTAAGGTGGGCGTGGGCGCCGTGCCCGGCTCGAGCTTCTTCCGCGAGCCCGTCAACCATCTGATTCGTTTCCACTTTGCCAAGCGGGACGAGACGCTTAACGCGGCACTGGAGAACCTCAAGTCGCTACGTGATAAAATCAAGCCGCGCGGGTAAGGACGGCCCGGCAACTAAAGCAACCAAAGAAGCCCCGCACCGCCCGCCACGTTGCGAGGCTTCTTTTTATAGCGCTTTCTTAAATGGTTTAGAGCCCTATACTTTAGTCACGGAGCAACTCGTCCCAGAGAGAGGAATACTATGGCAGAACAGCAGCTTATCGGAGCGCTCGAGGCCGGCGGCACCAAGATGGTCTGCGCCACGGGCTATGCAGACGGTACGGTCCTGGAGCGTGAGCAGATCGCGACCACGACCCCGCAGGAGACCGTTGAGGCCGTCAATGCATGGTTTGCCGACAAGGGCATCGCCGCGCTGGGCATCGGCGCCTTTGGACCCACCGCAGTCAACCCTGCCTCGCCCCAATACGGCAAGATCCTCGAGACGCCCAAAACGGCATGGCGCTACTTCGACCTGCTGGGCACCATCCAAAACGAGCTCAATATTCCCTGCGGCTACGACACCGACGTCAACGTTGCCTGCTTGGGCGAGGTCACCTTTGGTTGCGCCCAGGGCCTCACGGACGTGGTCTACCTGACCATCGGCACCGGTGTGGGCGCCGGCGTGCTCTCGGGCGGTAAGCTCGTACACGGCATGATGCATCCCGAGGCCGGCCACATCCTGGTCACGCGCGACCCACGCGACACCATCGGCGAGCATAGCGCTTGCCCCTTCCATGACAACTGCCTCGAGGGCCTCATCGCCGGCCCCGGCGTTAAAAAGCGCTGGGATGGCAAGAGCGCCGGAGACATGGCCGATGACCCAGAGGCCATGGACCTGCTCGCAGGCTATCTAGCACAGGCGCTCATGACCTACACGCTGTGCTACGCGCCGCAAAAGATCATCATCGGCGGCGGTGTGGCCGACCACACCCCCATCGTGCCGCTCGCCCGCAAAAAGTGCGCCGAGATGCTCAACGGCTATATCGTCACGCCCGAGGTCAACGACATCGATACCTACATCGTCAACAACAGCCTCGAGGGCAAGCAGGGCATCATGGGCTGCTTGGCCTTGGGCGCACAGACGCTTCAGTAACAGACACACCCACAGGGCGTGGCGCGCCCGGCAAATCCGACCAATGGAACGACGCCACCACGCCTCATATAAGCCCTCAAATAAAAAAGGCCGCCTAGGACCAAACAATACGTCCTAGGCGGCCTTTTTGGCGCACATCAGCGACCGTAAGAGATATCGGAGCACAACGCCCGTTGCCGCTCCACAGCAGTCGATCATCACATCGGTGATCATGCCGGCGCGTCCCGGCACAAAGAGCTGAATCGTTTCGTCGATCGAGGGAATCAGCAGCAGGAACACCGCCGTGGGCAGCAGCACGTCAAAGGTGCGCCGGCCCTCAAAATCAAAGGCGTGCGTTGCCAAGATGCCGAGTACCATATACTCGGTAAAATGCGCACACTTGCGAACAACAAAGTTGGTCACCCATTCATATGGAAGTCCCACGCCGTGCAAGAAACTGCGGATAGCTTCCATGACCGTTAGGCTCAGCGAGCCCGATCCCGAGCCGGGAACCAGCGAATTGCCCCAGATCAAGAGCGCCATCAGGCAGGTCGCGACCGCCCATTTTCGATTGATCTTAACCATGCAGAAGTTATGCCTCCGCGCGGAGCGGCGCGAAGCTGGCGGTACCGCCCTCGATAACGCTCAGATAGGCACGGCCCGTACGCTTGGCGGTAGAGGACTGCAGGCGCTCGATCTCTTCCTCGAGGATCTGATTAACGCGCTCGTGACGACGGTTTTCCATAATGCCGGCGGCAATAGCCTCGGCCCGCTCGATGCTCTCGCGTGAGATACGGGCAGTATCCTCGGGGAAAACAGCGCTGTGACGGCCGACATAGGCGGGGGCAGCAGACTGAGGGGCAGCGACGGGAGCGGGGGCTGCAACAGGAGCAGGCTCGTCAATCTCATCCAGAATCGCGGTGGCGGCGGCCCACATGTCCTCGTGGCCCGAGTAATCGGCCATGGGAACATCAACCTCGAGCGAGGCGTCCGGAAGGTCGCCGGTGTCGATGCGATCTTGGGCATCAATCGATGCGGTGATGGCTGCAGGCTCATCGAGGTCATCGAGATCGATGTCCACGGCACCGGAGATGATAGGCATGCTGGCGAGGTTTGCATTGTACGGCGCAGCCTCAGCCGCCTGCTGCTGGGCAGGAGCGCCCCAAAGCGAGCTTTCGGCGGCACGGCGGGCGGCAACGGCCTCCTCGTCCGCAGTCATGGCTTCATCAACGTACGAATTGTCGGCAGAAGCGTTCGCGTCCGCCGAGGTAGCGTTGTAGGCGTTATTGGCTGCCGCGTTGGCAACGAGTGCCACGAAAGCCGCCGTGCTGCCCGCAGGGGCGGCCTGGGAACCAGACACGGCGCGTGCCGCGGCGGCGATGTCGTCGCGATTGAAGGAGCCGGTCTGCCCGCCGTTGGTGAGCTCGTCGATGGCGACTTGATAGACGTCGCGCGAGTGTGCAGGGTCGCAGCTCACCGGCGAATCGTCGTCGAGCATACTGTCAATCATGGACCACGCCTCGGCCTCGTCCATAGCATCTGCGGCTCGAGCGATGGTAGGGACACCATCATCGGCATGACGGCGCTGGAACGCACCAGTCAGGCCGGAAAGGAATGCCGAGGTAGACTGCTCCGCCTGAGCCTGAGAAGCAGAAGCCACAGCGTAAGGAGTCGCATCCTGCTGCTGAGCTGGAATCGAGGCGGTCTTGAACTCACTTTGATGCTGATTGAGATTGGCGGCACCGCCCATGGCATCGGGCTGGAACAGACGCTCTTCACGCTGCGCACGGTACTCGGAGATACCCAGCGAGGCGGCATAGATACCCACGCCCGCCACCGCACCCACGGCGAAGGGAACCGCACCCGCCACGACCGTCTCGTTCACCGACGAAAACGGCAGCGTCGCGGCATACATAACCACGGGAGCGGCAAGGCCGATCCCGCACGAAAGTCCGGCAAGGACTGCTCGTTGTGTTGCATCAGAAGAAGCCATGAGCTCTCCCCATCTTCCAGCACCCAAATCGCATCATTCAGTTGGCTGCGCGAGAGAAGATGAAGCGGGGCTATGCCCCAAAGCAACGGTATATGGTTCGTTTCATCTGCGTTTTCCGTCGCGAAGCTTAAAAGCTATTATGCGAAACCGCCCTGTCGATTGCAAGCGACGATGTCGGATTGAAACGGGAAACCTGCTGCTTGCAAGTCTTATGGTCAAAAATAAGTGCGGAGCGGCGGTATGGAAAAGGGCCGAGGCGCGAGCCCCGACCCTTTATCGCATTGATGGCTATCGCTGCGTGTGGATGACAACCTAGAACGTCTGCTCGTAGTCGCTGTGCTTTTTGGCCGAACGCACCAGGAACTCCTGGTTGGTGTTGGTGCCCTTGAGGCCCTTGATAAACGATGCGGCCGCGCGCTCGGTATTGTTCATGCCGGCGAGGATGCGACGCAGACCAAAGACAAACGGGCGCATCTGCTCGTCGACCAGCAGATCCTCGTTGCGCGTACCGGAGGCAACGGGGTCAATGGCCGGGAAGATACGACGGTCGGCAAGATCGCGGTCGAGCTTAAGCTCCATGTTGCCGGTGCCCTTGAACTCCTCAAAGATGACCTCGTCCATCTTGGAACCGGTGTCGATGAGGGCAGAGGCCAGGATGGTGAGCGAGCCACCGTTCTCGATATTGCGGGCTGCGCCCAGGAAGCGCTTGGGCGGATACAGTGCCGCCGAATCGACGCCGCCCGAAAGGATGCGGCCTGAGGCGGGCGCCGCCAAGTTGTAGGCGCGGGCAAGACGCGTGATGGAGTCGAGCACCACCACAACATCGCCGCCCAGCTCCACGATGCGCTTGGCGCGCTCGATGACGAGCTCTGCCACACGAGTGTGGTTGTCGGCGGGCATATCGAAGGTCGACGCCACAACCTCGCCCTTGATGGAACGCTGCATATCGGTGACCTCTTCGGGGCGCTCGTCGACGAGCAGGCAGATGAGGTGCACCTCGGGGTTGTTAATCGAGATAGACTGGCAGATCTTCTTGAGGATCGTCGTCTTGCCGGCCTTAGGCGGGGACACGATCAGGCCACGCTGACCCTTGCCGATCGGCGACACGATGTCGATGGCGCGACCGGTAATGGAGTCCTTGCCGTGCTCCATGCGCAGCGGCTCGTTGGGATAGACCGGGGTGAGGTCACCAAACTTGGGGCGGTTGCGAATCTGCTCGGGGTCTAGACCGTTGACGGTCGTGATTTTGGCGAGGCCGGCGCGCTTGTCGCCGCCGCGCGAAGGACGAAGCGAGCCCTCGATGACGTCGCCCGTGCGCAGACGCGCGGAGCGGATGAGGTAGGCGGGGACGAAGGCGTCGTCGTTGGACTTCATGTAACCGTGGGCATGGATGATACCGGAGCTGTCCGGACGAATCTGCAGGATGCCCTTGATGTCGCGGAAGCCCTCGGCCTTCGCGGCAGTGGTGTAGATCTCCTCGACGAGCTCGGCCTTCTTCTTGCCGGTCGTCTCGATCTCGAACTCCTTGGCCTTCTCGCGCAGCTCGGCGACCTTCATGGCCGCGAGTTCCTCGCGCGAAAGCGTGGGCTCGGTGGGGGCGGCGTTGCGCTCCTTGTTGCGCTGTTTGCGATCGCGCTGGCGGTTGCGACGGTCGTTGTTGCGCTCGTCCTTGCGGTCGTTGCGCTCGTCGTTACGCTTGTGCTGGCGACGGTTGGGGCGAGCGCCGTCTTCGGCCTCGGCGGGCGCGGCACCATCAGTTGCGGCGGCGTCGGCATTGGCCGCAGCAGCGTCATTGGCCTCGGCGCCGGAATCGACTTGCGCTTCGACATCAGCCTGCTGCTCGGACGTCTTGGCCTTAGCGGACTTCTTACGACCGCGCTTGGGCTTCTCGGACGCAGGTTGTTCGACGTCCTGGGGCTCGGCGGCATCAGTCGATGCATCGGCGGTCGTCTCGGCGGAATCCTCGGACGCACCCTTCTTGGCAGTCTTGGCCTTGGACGTGCGCTTAGCAGCAGTACGATGGCTGCGACCAGGACGGACGTCGGCGGGCTCGACATCGGCGGGAGCGGCCTCGGAAGTCGTAGCATCCTGGACGGGTGCATCGGCAGTGGTTGCAGACTCGGCGGTCGCCGCAGCATCCCGAGCGGCGGCGGCTGCGGCTGCGGCCTTCTCTGCCTCGACGAAGGCCTTGGGCTTGCGACCGCGACGGTGCGGGCGCAAAGCCGGATCGACAACGGGAACTTCGCTGGCCTCGACAGGCGCAGCGGGCTCAACAGGCGATGTGCCCTCCCCTGCCGCGGAACGGACCGAAGCCTCAGTGAGCTCGGGGGTTACCTGATCGGCAACCTGCTCGGCCTTAGCAGCCGTGCGACGGCGTGTGCGCGGTACCGGCTTCTCGGTCGGCTGGTCGGCGACAGGGGTCTCGGTGGCGGCAGGCGTCTCGGGCACAGACGGAGCTGCAAGATCGGTCAGAGCCGCGGCCTCGCGCTCGGCAGCACGACGGCGGGCGCGCACCACCTGAGCCTCACTAATCTGCGCCAACGCACGTGCCTGCGCGACCTCATCGGAAATCGGCGCCGAGGAGTCAGCTGCAACGGTGCGCTTGGCGCGCGTCGTGCGCGTGGTACGGCGCTTGGGCTTGGTGACCTCCTCGCCGTCAGTGGCAGGCTTGACCGTGCGGCGCGTACGCTTGGGCTTTGCCGGAGCAGCCTCCTCACCAGTTGCAGGCACGGCCTTCTCAGCCGCTGAAGGCGTAGGCGTCGAAGCAGCCTTAGGCGTCTCAGGAGCCGAGGCTTGCGCGGGCGCCGCGACCTGGTCCGACGCAACCGGTGCAGCGGGAGCGGCTTGCGTCGTCGTTATTTCGTTTTCTTGCTGTTGATCAGACACAGTGTTTGCTCAACTTCCTTTTCAAGCCCTGTGATCACATGCTCCCTGCATAAACCTTCAGGGCGGCTAAACAGTCTAGCTCCGTCAAATACCGACGGACATCATTGATCTGTATCGAGATATTTGCGTCATATACGCAGCGTTAGTGTAACACAACCGCAACCACCTGCAACTTAGTCATTGAGGACGTTCTTAAACGACTAGTCAAACCTTGATTATCGACTTTATCCGAACACCTCCCACATTCATCCGCACATGTGCGGA